>NZ_NXIB02000045.1 GCF_002412335.2 Tychonema bourrellyi FEM_GT703 | reverse complement strand
CACCCCAACCCTCCCCTTATTAAGGTCCGGGAGTAAGAAGTTCACAAATGATTTAGGATTGCTATATCTTAAATCCTCAGAACAAATAACTAATAACCAATAACCAACAACCAATAACAAAATGATTAAAATCCTACACCTTTCAGATATCCACATGGGAAGCGGCTTTTCCCACGGGCGCGTCAACCCAGAAACTGGGTTAAATACACGCTTGGAAGACTTTGCGAATACGCTGAGCAAATGTATGGATAGAGCGATTTCTGAACCCGTAGATTTAGTCATATTCGGGGGCGACGCTTTCCCAGATTCCACGCCACCACCGTTTGTGAAAGAGGCTTTTGCACGTCAATTTAGCCGCTTGGTGGACGCGCAAATTCCGACGGTTTTGCTGGTAGGAAATCACGATCAACATTCCCAGGGACAAGGTGGCGCGAGTTTGGGAATTTATCGGACTTTGGGTATACCTAAGTTTATTGTAGGCGATCGCCTGGACACTTACCGCATCGAAACCCGCAACGGACTGGTACAGGTGGTAACATTGCCTTGGTTGACGCGATCGACCTTAATGACTAAATCAGAAACCGAAAACCTGTCTATGGGCGATGTTAACCAATTATTAACCGAAAAACTGACGATCGCCCTAGAAGGAGAAATTCGCCGTCTCGATCCAAAAATTCCCACCATACTTTTAGCACACTTAATGGCAGATAAAGCCAGTTTGGGAGCCGAGCGTTTTTTAGCAGTTGGAAAAGGCTTTAATATCCCCGTTTCGATGTTAACTCGTCCGTGTTTCGATTATGTTGCTCTCGGCCATGTTCACAAACATCAAAATCTGAATGCTTCTAACAATCCGCCCGTAGTTTATCCGGGAAGCATTGAACGAGTTGATTTTAGTGAAGAGAAAGAAGATAAGGGTTTTGTGTTAGTTAATTTGGAAAAGGGAAAGGCTGAGTGGGAATTTTGCACTTTACCCGTGCGAGTATTCCAAACTATCAAGGTGAATGTCGCCGAATCGGAAAACCCGCAAACCGAGTTGGTGAAAGCGATTGGGAAGAAAGAGATCGCAGACGCGGTTGTGAGATTGATCTACCAATTGCGATCGGAACAATTAGACTTAATTGATAACGCAGAATTGCACAGTCTTTTGGGTGAAGCGCACAGCTACACAATTCAACCGGAATTAGTTAGTCAGTTAGCTAGGCCACGGTTGCCAGAATTGAATGCGAACAATAGTATAGACCCATTAGATGCTTTGAAAACTTATCTGGCAAGTCGCGAAGATTTGAAAGATGTGGCGGAAAGTATGTTGGCGGCGGCGCAAGGTTTGCTGGGCGGCGGCGAGGAAGTTTTGATAAACTAAAAATAATATTGTAGGGAGACGGCACTGCCCATTGGTGTCAACTTAAGGTCAAACCCAGCCAGAGACTGCTGTTTGACTATTAAATCTAGATCCCCCCTAGCCCCCCTTAAGAAGGGGGGGACAGGAGTCTTCTCAAAGTCCCCCTTCTTAAGGGGGATTTAGGGGGATCTAGACTTATGTAAAAGCGAGAGATACCAAAGCTTTCAGGCTTAAGTTGACACCAATGGGCACTGCCGTATCCTAATTTTGGGTACTAATGCTTAAATGTGGAATAGCCTAACTAACCTGCGACTACTGTCGCCGTCTATACCAGCACTTGTCAAGGTACTGGTTTTTTTCTTAACTTGGACTTGTCTATGGTTGCCGATCGCAATTATGATGTCGATCGCCCTGAAATGGCAACCACCCCAACCTTTAGGAAACAAAAAACTACCATTAGTAGCTTCCCTCTACCTAATTGTCCCCTTCATTTTATGGGCGACAACCTGGATAGAAAACGTATCCCTTGCCGACTGGGGTTTATTTTGGCAACCCGCAACCTTGATTTCCGGGCTGCGAGGATTAGGATTAGGAATAGTCAGCTTAGCCATTTTATTCGGCTTACAATTAGCCTTGGGTTGGATTGAACTACAAAACACCGAAGTTGAAACCAAAACTACTGAACAAATAATCAATCCTTGGGCTTCAATCCTCAACCCTTCGACTCTGGTGATTTTGTTATTAGCGCTGTGGATTAGTGCAACAGAAGAGTTGATTTTTCGGGGCTGTTTGCCAAATTTACTGCAACAAGATTACTCAATAATAACAGCCGCCGCGATCGCCAATTTCATTTTTGCGATCGCCCACCTCATCTGGGCACCTAAAGAAACCCTTCCTCAACTCCCCGGATTGTGGCTGATGGGGATGGTTTTAACCCTAGCCCGCGTCGCAGATGGTGGTAGTCTAGGAATTGCGATCGGGCTTCATGCAGCTTGGATTTGGGGAATCACCATTGTAGATACAGCTAAACTAATTAAGCCTAGCGAAAAAGTCCCTGAATGGATTACAGGAATAGCAGAAAAACCCTTAGCTGGTGCGGCTGGAATTCTGTTATTAGTAACCACAGGAACCCTACTATTTCTCATGCAAAAATGAATCATATCTATTCCGGTTGTATGGGAATGATTTAACCGCGAAGGCGCAAAGGACGCGAAGGAAGAGAATATCTGCCGAAATCTGCGGTTAAATCATTCCACATTAATCCAAAAGCCGATCGATTGTAACAATCGAAACCGGGCGCAACGGATCAAAACGAGTCAAATTCCCCGCCAACAAAGAACGCGATAACTGCACTTGCAGAATTCGATAACTCCAGTGCGGTTCTCGGCGCACCCGATCGCCCATCCAGCTCAAAACAGAAGCAACATCCTCCAAAACATCCAAAACTAGCACCATCGAACCTCCAGGGAGCAGCCGCAGGGCGCAAACACCCAAAATTTTAGTCAACCCTCCCCCTCTACAACCAATGAAAATCCGGTCTGGAGGACGCAAGCGGTGCAAGATTTCCGGGGCGGTTCCATGAATCGAGAACAGATTTTGCAGCCCAAAACGATCGCCGTTGAACTCGATCGCGGAAATACCAGAAACCGTTTGTTCGATCGCATAAACCTGAGACTGCGGGAATAAACGAGCAACTTCGATCGACACAGCACCATTCCCAGCACCCACATCCCAAACCACCTGTCCCGATTGCAAAGCCAATTGCGCCAACACTAACACCCGCAATTCCCGTTCTACCGTCAAACCAGGGCGATCGTCGCAACCGATAAAAGCCCCATCCGGTACACCCAACAAAGGCAACTTTTCCAAATCCCAAGATTCCACCATCGGCATCCCCGACACTCGCAGTATCACCATCACACAGAGAGGTCTTCCAACAAATTTGACTGGCGAGTGGGGGAGTGGGAGAGGAGGAAAGTGGGGGAGTGGGGAGTGGGAGAAAGTTTTCCTTCTTCCCTCTTCCCTCTTCCTTCTTCCCCTTCCTTAAAATTCAAAAACAGGCCAGTCTGGTTCCCGATAATAGCGGTTCATGTCGTCAAACTTCCGCAATTCGGCTCGGTGTATGGACAGTTCTTGCGGCGTATCCAGCCATTGTTCGTTCAACTCAGACAGTAAACTGCAAAGTCGAGAACGGTCTAGGTTCGGCCCGGTGTCCCCAAAATAGCCCAGGGTAATGTGTGCAGTAAAGTGATATTGCTGCTCAATTCCCAAACCAATTAAATCGGGATTTTGATAGATCGATCGGCGCAACTCTAGAATTTGCTTGTAAGAGTTTTCATCCGTCGGTGCAACACAAACACCTATAGCTCTAGTCATTACCATAAAGCCCAGCACTATCCAACGAATCGGAGGCCTACCCGCTTGGACAGGTTTTGAGGTGGCAAAACGATCGGTCATTTGCTCACGCAATTGCAGCTCAAATTCAGGATTTTTATCCGAGGCATCCTGAAAAGCACTGCTCCAAATCAAATCTGCCACAGTTACATGGAAGCTATCGGGAGATAGTGCGATCAAGGAACCCGGATGAAGTTCCTGCAATAGCCGTTGTTGACAAGAGTGCAAGTTAGCATAAAGTACAGCATTTTCTGTATCTTCCCCCGCCGGTGGCGTAATCACCGAATAGCCCGGAAAAGGCACGGCAACTTTGACACCAGCTTCGTCTGGTTTAAACTTGGGAGATTCCTGAATGTGCTCTACCTGGGACTTGTAGGAGTCCAGCAGCGTCATTCGCGCTACCCGATTTACATAAGCTTGATAAGTATCGTCCAATCTCCATTTCCTCGTGCTAATTAATAGCTTTGGGCACTTACCCAACTTGAAAACTGTTAGGACTTGCGCGCCCAGAGCGAAAAATCTATGTTTGAGATTCCTTCGTGCTGTTGAGTGTGACAGAAGTTGTCACGATCGCACAAATCCTAACTTTTAAATTCTAGATCTTCGAGAATAGTGCAAGATGTAAAAATTATCGAATAGAATCTTTAACTATTCCCAACAAACTTTATATAATACACCATTTTTGGGTGGCTTTGTGCTAAAAATGCAAATTTACTTTTTTTGGGGAGAAGACGACTTTGCGATGGGGCAAGCTGTGACCAGTTTACGCCAAAGTGCCGTCGATCCCAACTGGGCTAGTTTTAATTATGACAAGATTATGGCCGATCGCGCGGAGGCTGTCGTTGAAGGACTCGATCGAGCTTTGACACCACCCTTTGGTACCGGTAGTCGTTTTGTCTGGCTGGCCAATACCACTGTAGCCCAGCAGTGTTCTCCAGAACTTTTAGCCCAATTGGAACGGACTCTCCCAGTTATTCCCGACTCAACCGTGCTGCTGTTGACATCGGTCAAAAAACCCGACAGTCGCCTCAAATCTACCAAGTTACTTGCCAAGTCCGCCCAAGTGCGGGAGTTTTCGCCGATTCCGCCTTGGAATGACAAAGAATTAGCCCAACGGGTGCGTCAAGTCGCTGGCGAAATGGGTGTAAAGTTGACCGCCACGGCGATCGAATTTTTGGCAGAATCGATCGGTAGCGACACTCGACAGTTATACAGCGAACTCGAAAAATTGCTACTGTTTGCCGGGAACCGCACCCAACCTTTGACCCCGGAAGATGTGGGCAAATTGGTCAACTCTCACGCCCAGAATACTTTCCAGCTAGCGGATGCAATTCGCCAAGGACATACCGAGGAAGCCTTGGATTTATTGGCGGGTTTAACCGGCCGCAACGAGCCTGGATTAAGGATTGTGGCAGGATTGACGGGTAAGTTTCGGATTTGGCTGTGGGTGAAAGCAATGATCGAATCGGGCGATCGGGATGATAAAATTGCTCAAACTCTAGACCTCGGCAATCCCAAACGAGTATACTACTTTCGCCAAGAAGTGAAAAACGCCAGCTTAGAAAAACTCCAAAAAACCTTACCTTTACTGCTAGAGTTAGAAGCCTCTTTAAAGCGGGGGCGAGAAGAAAAATCAACCCTCCAAACCAAAGTTATAGAACTTTCTAGCTTGTTTCGCTAATGAAAATAACGTAGATGTATAGCAATCCTAAATGATTCGCAAAATATGTAGGGGTAGTGGATGGTGCGTGCCTACCCCGACCAAAGCGGGCAACCACGGGGGGTTTGCCCCTACAAGAATTACACAAATGATTTAGGATTGCTATAGATATAGGAAGCAACTACAATGGGGAAAATTATCATAGTTGATGTCCTAGCCAGCAGCATTTTTCAAGGACAGCAACCCATCGGGTTGTACTCCCAGAGGGGAGGGGCCACGCAGCCATAGTTTTAGCATTAATAGTAATTACTGCTATTGTCGGTTGGTTTAGGAGATTTACCACAAATAAATTCACTGCAATTACTTTAATTTTAACTGTTTCTGCACTGCTGCTAACTTCTACCAGAAGTGCTTCTTTTATACCAATTTAATGGGTCGTTGCACATATTCCGATCCCCCTAAATCCCCCTTAAGAAGGGGGACTTTGATTGGACTCTTGTCCCCCCCGAATGTAGGGGCGGTGCCCCCGTGCCCGCCCTCGGTTAGGGGGGATCGAATTCTATGCAGCTTCATAAAAAATTGGTATTACTCGTTTTTCTCGTTGGCGATCGCAGTCTGAGCAATTAGCAATTACCAGTCTTACATTTCCTGCATCAACCGCAAACAATTCTGCCAGATCTGCATCATATACACCGTAACCTTTGGATAGATTTAGTCTGATTCATTTTTCATTATGTGCGATCGATCCCTAGTCCTCTCTTATTGATGCTGGTAGTGTTGACAAAGTTCTCATTTTATGCTAAGTTGGGGTTACTGGTGACATTCTAAAAATTCCTGCTAATTTAATGGTGAATCTTAAATAAGTTTAACTAAGTCTTGTATAGTAGATAATCTCATAAATAAATATTGTCCGATCGCACCAATTTGAAGTAAAAAAGATGTGCATAGCTTTTATTATGCAGCTATAAGCCCCCCAAAAGAGCGCTAGCCATGACACAACAGAACCCGCGGGAACTTCTCAAGCAGGGCGATCCACAAGCGATCGCATCGAGCATCAACCGTACACTCAAACCCAAAGGCATCAACGCCGAAGTGACGCGGGACAACGGCTGCCTCCATATATTTCTGGAGTCAGGCAAAGTACCGGATCAAATGGTATTGGTGGATTTCATCCGCACCGGGATGACGAAGTTGGGACTAGAATCAATTCACACTGTAAAAGTTTACGGCATAGAAACCGGTCAAGACTCCCCAGCCTGGCAAGAGGAAATAGAGCTAATGCCTAAAGAGCCAATCCTCTATGAAAATGACAGTTCAATGCCTAACGACTCTGTAGGTTTAGACGATCAGCCCGAAAGTGAAGAGTATTATCAAGAGGAAGAGTTCGATCGAGACGACGACGAGGAAGACGACGACGAGGAAGAGGAAACTCCACCTCCGAAAAAGCAACTCCCCAAATGGGCAATACCTGTAGGGTTATTAGTACCTGTGGCGATCGTAGCAGGGCTGTTTTTTACAGGAAGTCCACCATTTTCCAGCAGTTCGACCACAGAACCAACCGCCCCAGTCCCTCCTTCGCCCTCCTCGAAAGCCACCTCTGGCGCGTCTAAACCTGCCTCACCCTCTCCCAGCGCATCTAAGGGCGTGACACCAGCAGCCTCTCCCGCCTCTCCCGCCCCCGCAGCCGCTCCCAACGCTGCTACGAAGCCAGCCAGCCCAGCTCCAGCAGGCACATCTCCCGTACCCAAGACAACTTCTCCAGCTCCGGCAACAGCCTCTCCCACCCCCAAGGCCGCCGCGCCTAAGTCTGACACTTGGAGAGAAGCTGTCAATCAGGCTCAGAGTGCAGCAATTCTCGCGCAAACGGCTCAGTCCCAAGCAGAGTGGAATGCAGTAGCAAGCGAGTGGCAGAAAGCAGTTGTACTGATGAATGCCGTGCCGACAACTAGCCCGAACCATCAAAAAGCTCAGCAAAAAGCAGCAGAGTACAAGTCAAATCTGGTAATTGCTAACCGCAGGGCTGCGGCAGCGCCTTAGAAGCTTTGAGTTTTAAGTTTTGAACTGCCTTGGACTAATTTCGGCTAATAATCATTCCGATGCTACCGGATTTGATATAGCAGTCGCCAAGCCGCTTTGGTCATTGAGCGGAGTCGAAATGTCCACTTCGACTACGCTCTGTTACCGAAATATCCTAATCGCCTTGGCGGTTGCTATATCACATCATCTAAGGATACATCGATCGCAAAAACGGGAATTTCAAGAATTTTTGCCCTGAATAGAAGAGAAAATTATGCCTAATGTCAATAGTGATGTCCAGGTAGTGCCGATCGCCATTAGCAAGTTAAAACTGAGACTGAATAGCTGGCAAAAGTATAGTCATTTATTGCACATGACATGGGAGGCGTCAAGTCCCTCCCCCTTCACTTTCACTTTGAGCGGATTAACCCGCCTCGGCTGAACTAAGCAGCTCTCTATCCCATTGCTGAAAGCATTTGGGATTGCTTTTCTAAGGATATTATACGCAGCATTAACATCAGAATTAATCAATTGACCGCCTGATGTTTTGTACAAACCTCTCTTGATTCGCTTACCCTGGAACACAAGGTCTTTATCGGTTTTTCCGTAAACAGGGATTGGGTCCAGATTCAGAAAATTTGCGCGCGAAGTGTAAGATTCTTCTTGCACGATTACCTTAATCCCAACCAACCTAGTCTTGTATTCTAACATCTCAATTAATCGAGCGTGAGGAATACTGACAAAGTTTTGATTAGTTTGCTTTCCTAAATCAATCTCGGTTTTCCACTGTGCATTCTTACCAATTACTAGCGTCCCAATTTGTTTGGCTACCAAATGGTCAACAATTAGGCGACTTGTATGATGCAAGTAATTATCGACTTTTTGGTGGCGACAGCGAGTTAAGCGTTGAATGCGGGGTGAAATCTTGCGGCTTCCTTTCAACTGAGATTGTAAGAGAACAAAAAAACCTGGTTTCTTGATGAAGCCAGGTTTACGGATCTATATTGCTGATGACACCTAGACTCAACTAGAGCTGACAAACCGTTTGCGGAGGGATTCTACTCGTCGTTTAGCAGTGTCATTTGCTGGCTCATATTTGAGAACTTCTTCGTACATTTCCAAAGCTTGACTTACTAATTTTTTGCGCTCATAGGAGTGAGCCAAATTGTTGATTGATGTGATGTACTCTGGCTGCAACTTGATGGCTTCTTTGTAATGACGGATGGCTATGTCGTACTGTTCTTGACTAAAATGTGCAAAACCCAGAGCATTATAGATAATAGCTGAATTTTCTGCGCCTTCTAAATCTTCGGATTTTAGGGCTTTTTGAAATAGTAAGATTGCCTGTGAATACAGACCCTTGTCTAGATAAATACTGCCCAATTCGTAGTATTCCTGTGCAGTTCCCTTCTCTGTGGTTAGCTTGTTTTCTAAGCGTTCTAGGGACATTTCCCGATTTCGAGTTGTGAATATCTGGCGGACTATAAACCAGGAAGCACTGCCTAGTATGAGTAGCAAGACTGACAAGTAAATAATGAGTAAATTGCTATCCATGCTTTTAAAATTGGGTTGGTATTTTGAAGCTTTTGTTTATTTTAATGCAATGACAATCGCTGAGATTTGCCTCGGAAATTATCAAAAAAATAGAAAAGGGCGATCGCAGTTGCCCAGAAAAGCGCTCTCAAAAAGTAAGAAGCCAGAAGTAAGAACAAAGAAGGAAAATTGGTCTCAATTTCCTAGACTTATCTAAGAAGTCTTCCTTCTCTGGCAGATAACTAAATCCATCTTACTTCTTATTTCTTCCTTCGGAAAACTATTCAAGCTTTCACGATGCGGCTCGATTGGCCATTTCCACGACTTTACCGAATGTTGCGGGGTCAATGATTGCCATCTGTGCCAGCATTTTGCGATTGATTTCGATGTTGGCTTTCTTCATGTTGCCGATCAGTTTGCTATAACTCGTGCCGTGCGAGCGAGATGCTGCATTGATCCGAGCAATCCACAGGCGGCGGAAGTCGCGTTTGCGTTTTTTGCGATCGCGATAACTATTACGCAGAGCCTGCATCACCCGTTGGTTAGCTGTGCGGAACTGTTTGGACTGTGCGCCTCGGAATCCCTTGGCTAGTTTGAGAATTTTTTTGCGGCGCGCTCTAGCGACATTACCGCGTTTTACCCGTGTCATCGTTGATTACCGTTAAACTTTACAAGTATGGAAGCATTAACCGCACGTTAGCATCGTTGGTCTCGTCGATGACGACCAATTTAGATAAGCGGCTTTTGCGGGCTGAACTTTTGTGGGAGAGCAAGTGGCTTTTGTAAGCTTTGCGGCGCACAATTTTACCGGTGCCGGTCGCTCTAAAGCGCTTTGCGGCTGCTTTGCGAGTTTTGAGTTTTGGCATGGACTGGTGTTATTTGGACACAAGCTATAACCGTATCACGTTTGTGGTACTTTCTGCAAGCTGGATCTGTGGCGATATGTCAGGATGGGCGTTTCCCATGTATAGTCAGTGTTCACGAATGGCGCACCCTACATGGATAGTTATCAGTTAGAAAAAACTGAGTGGAGTTTGAACCCACAACAAAAGGAGTTGATTACCGATCGCCCTTTTGAGCCAACATTGCCTTAGCCTGATTCCACAACCCGTCTAACTCTTCTGGGGTATAATCAGACAAAGGTCGATCGCACTTTCCCTCCACTAACGCAAACCGTTCCACAAACCGCTGATTGGTTCCCTGCAAAGCTTCCGACGCATCTAACCCGTACCAGCGCGACAATTGAATTAACACAAACATAATATCTCCCAATTCCGACTGCTGGGCGGCTTGATCCTCGTGTTTGAGAGCGTGTTCAAATTCTGCCATTTCTTCATGAAACTTATCCCAAACACAGTCCACACTGTCCCAATCAAAACTAGCTTCCGCAGCTTTTTGTGAGATTTTCATCCCCGCTGCGATCGGAGGCAAAGTGCTAGCATAACGCCTCATTTTAGCAGCTAAAGTTGGTGTTTTACCAGTTTCACCTTTTTCTGCTGCTTTGATTTTGTCCCAGTTTTTATTGACTTCATCAACGCTGTTAATCTCGACATCGCCGAAGACATGGGGATGACGGCGAATTAGTTTTTCTGCAATCCCGTCGGCGATTTGGGCGAGGGTAAATTGACTAGATTCACTGGCAATTTGAGCTTGGAGAACTACTTGTAAAAGTAAGTCGCCCAATTCTTCAACAATCGCATCTTTTTCCCCACGGCGAATCGCATCTGCGGTTTCATAAGCTTCTTCGATGATGTGCGGAATTAGAGTTTGGGGAGTTTGAGCTAAATCCCAGGGACATCCGCCGTCTGGATCGCGCAATTTGGCGACAATTTCGATTAAGCTTTGGATTGCTGTGAGCGATCGAGTTTGAGAATTAGACATCATAATTCACCTTTTATAGCATTTGTACCCTGAGCGAAGTCGAAGGGCTTTATTACTTCTTCTTTCTTTGTACCCTGAGCGAAGTCGAAGGGCCTTCTTCCTTCTTCCTTCTTTGTATCCTGAGCGAAGTCGAAGGGCCTTCTTCCTTCTTCCTTCTTTGTATCCTGAGCGAANGCCTTCTTCCTTCTTCCTTCTTCCTTCTTGCTTCTTGAATCTTTTGTAAGCCGAGCCGCCCCAATCGCTGAGATAGTGGCTCATCGCACCCAATTCTAAGCCGATGTAAATAGCTAAAAGCTCGATCGGGTGTTGGACGATCGATCGCCAACAACCCAAAACCACATCCTGCCAATTCCCGGCTAAGTTGCCAATTTTTTCGGCAATTACCAATCCCAATATCCCGAAAACTCCGATCCAGGTAGCGAGGTACAAGATTCGCAAAGCAGTGCCAATTAGAGGCCCGTGGGACACCAAAGAACGGTGGCGCAGGTTTTTTTGGTACGGAAGCCAAATCAGTTTGAACCATCCCCAGCGTTGATACTGACAGGAGTAGATATCCAAGTCAGGGCCAAACATCAGCCCGCCAAATAAAAAGCTACCAGACACCAGCAAAGTCAGATTGCTGCTTTGAGTGTGAGCAAAAGTGAGGGCTGCGACAAAGGGTAAAGTCCACAGGGTAATGCGATCGTGAGTACGGCCAGAGGGCATTTAAAATTTATGATTTTTTTAGTTGATATTTCTGAGACACTGTGATATGATAAATCCTTGTAAGCGCAAAAGGGTGATTAGCTCAGTGGTAGAGCGCCTGCTTTACACGCAGGATGCCGTAGGTTCAAATCCTACATTACCCATCAGATAACTGAATATCAACAGTTTCAGCCGTTTTTAGCCCTCAAGGATAGAGGACACGGCATTGCCCATTGGTGTCAACTTAAGCCTGAAAGCCCGCCAGGGAATGAATTCCCTGTCTAATAGCGAAAGTCCTCTCAAGAGGACTAATGAGTTCTTCAGTCCTCTTAAGAGGACTTTCGCTTTGAGACAGGGGTTTCAACCCCTGTCGGACTATCGGTTTTACCTTAAGTTGACACCAATGGGCATTGCCGTCTCCCTACAATCTTATTTTGGGTAGGGACACTCCAAGAGCCCATTGGTGTCAACTTAACGTCAAACCCTGTCACAGACTGCTGTTTGACTATTAAATCTAGATCCCCCCTAGCCCCCCTTAAGAAGGGGGGGACAGGAGTCTTTTCAAAGTCCCCCTTCTTAAGGGGGATTTAGGGGGATCTAGACTTAGGTAAAAGCAAGAGATACCAAGGGTTTCAAGCTTAAGTTGACACCTATGGGCATTGCCGTCTCCTAATTTCTCAATTCAACATTTTGTAGCGGATGTCAAAAAGTTGGCACTCTATGCTGGAAAATTAATTAATTGATTTTCCTTTTTAGAATCGTGATATATGAAGCCGAAAATAACTAGCCCGATCGCGTGGCAGCAAGCTGAACTTTTGATGCAGCCAGCCTTAATCCGAGTGCTCGACAACATCCGCAAACAACTAGAAGAGTCGGTTTGGACAGGGACTTACCAAGAAGTGCACACTCCTTTTCCTGGCTATCAACTAATTTTAGACCGACAAGGTGAACAAAGGTCGATCGATATTTGGGAACTTTGCTATCGAGTCTGTTTTGTTAACTACCAGCCAGCCCACTCTGATATGCAAAGCCAGGAAGTTGTAATTGACACTCTTTTGATTGAGGAGGATACTGGCGATGTAGATTGGATGCGTCTGGATGCTAAAACTAGACAATTAATACAGGAAGTCTTTGCAAATTTAGGTCATTAGTTATTGGTTATTCGTTATTGGTTATTCGTTATTAGTATTGTAGGGTGCGTCAGCCCGCAGCGTTTCCCTAGTCGGTGGAAGCGATCGAGCTGACGCACCCTACAGGCAGCGTTAGTGGTTTAAATGCTCCACAGCTTATTAGTATTGTAGGGTGCGTCAGCCCGCAGCGTTTCCCTAGTCGGTGGAAGCGATCGAGCTGACGCACCCTACAGGCAGCGTTAGTGGTTTAAATGCTCCACAGCTTATTAGTATTGTAGGGTGCGTCAGCCCGCAGCGTTTCCCTAGTCGGTGGAAGCGATCGAGCTGACGCACCCTACAGGCCGCGTTAGTGGTTTAAAGCTCCACAGCTTATTCGTAGCAGATAACAGTCACCGTCAACAGAGAACAGTCAACAGTCAACTATCAACAGTGAACAAAATATGATGATTCAAGAATTGCACGATATTCAAACATCCTCCAATGCTATCTTTACCGAGTTGACAACCGGAGAAACTGTCGCAGTTAGTTTTGGGAATGATCCAGCCGCGATTACTGCGACTAAACAGGGTGTAGCTTTGTGCGATCGCACTCACTGGGGACGCATTCAAATCACTGATAGCGATCGCCTACGGTTTTTGCACAATCAGACTACCAATAATATCAACAAACTCCAACCAGGTCAAGGTTGCGACACCGTTTTCGTGACATCCACCGCGCGCACGATCGATCTCGCCACCGCCTATGCTACAGAAGATGCTGTACTGCTGCTAGTTTCCCCCAACCGCCGCCGACAATTACTCGAATTGCTCGATCGCTATATTTTCCCAATGGATCGGGTAGAATTAACAGACTTAACCGATACAACTGTTGCTTTCAGTCTCCTCGGCCCAGAAAGCAGTAAATTACTCGCACAAATCGGAGTTAGCGAACTCGAAAATCAACCCTATGCTACTCACAAATTGATAAAACCCCCCCCTTACCAAGGGGGGGATGAAGGGGGGGTTCGAGTTGCGGTTGGTAGCGGTTTAGCATCTCCTGGATACACCTTAATTGCGTCAGCCAGCGATGCAGCTAGCTTGTGGCATGAATTAGTCAAAGCTGGGGCTGTACCAATGGGCGATCGCATTTGGGAACAATTGCGAATAGAACAAGGTCGCCCCGCAGCAGATTTTGAACTTACAGATGACTACAATCCCCTAGAAGCAAGACTTTTACACACAATTACCTATGATAAAGGTTGCTACATTGGTCAAGAAACAATTGCTCGATTGAACACCTACAAAGGAGTCAAACAGCAACTTTGGGGCGTGCAATTAAGCGGGTATGTTGCACCAGGTACTGTGGTGACAATCGGAGAGGAAAAAGTCGGCAAACTTACCAGTGCAACTGAAACCGAATCAGGATTTTTCGGTCTTGCTTATATCCGCACAAAAGCAGGAGGTGAAGGATTGAAAGTACAAGTGGGAGAAATTGCTGGAGAAGTGGTAAATCTGCCTTTTTTAAGTTTATAATGATGTCAAAGCATTGATTAATTGTGGAACAGGCATCTTGCCTGTTGCAAAGAGGGGCAAGATGCCCACCCCACCACAGGATTAATTAATTGTGGAACAGGCATCTTGCCTGTTGCAAAGAGCGGGCAAGATGCCCACCCCACAAGAGAATTGAGTAATTGTGGAACAGGCATCTTGCCTGTTGCAAAAAGTCCTTATTTCGCCGATTTCTGCGCTTTATTTTCAGATTCAGGAGATTGCAAAGCCTCATCAAGAATAGCACGGGCTGACTCAGCTTTACCCCTAGCTTCCCGATACCGGACATTAGCTTGAGCGAAGTTTTTCAGCACCTTGAAACCATCTTTGAGACTGCTAATTTCCTCAGCAGTCACAGGTTCATCAGTAAACAAAATATCGATCGCAGCGCGGATTTTCAGTGCTTCTTCGCGGGATTCCATTACCTTCAATTTCAGGCTTGCCAAATTGCTCAAAATCTGTATTGCTTCAGTAATCGCGTCCTCGGTTTCAGATGTACCATCTTCGAGGTCTTTAACTTCCACAAACTGCTTTGGCCCAAATCCTTCTGGGAGCTCTGTCGATAGCTTGTCAGAGTCGATAAGCTGCATAAGCTGATCCATCGCTTCTTCGCGAGCTTTTGCTGAATCTTTCCCTTTAACAGTTAAAATAGTTTCGGGGCTTTGAGGAAGTGTGTAGCGAACCATATTTTGATAGCCTTTGTGCGACAATTGAATGATATTTTATCTTTAACTTGACACACATACACCCAAAAGAAACACTAACATAATGAAAGATAAATTTATTGACTGGCTCAATATATTTTTAGTAGCTGACGTATTTTTCGTCTTTGCTAGTTTTGCATGGTTTGCGATCGCAGTATTAGGTCGATCGACTGGCGTGAATCTCGGTTTCGATTTGTGGTACAGTCTGTGGCAGCCTGTATTTAATCCCGCCCTGGGAATTCTCATGGGTGGCGCTATCCTGAGTGGGATAATTAACCAAGTTTCTAAGCGTCTCAATCCCAAGTAAGATTTTTGCCGAAAACTTCCGAAAAGCTCGATCGCCACCTGTCAGTTTTGATGCTGTAGAGGTACGATGGAATATAGGGAACGATGCCAATCCCGGTAAGACTAAGGTGGGCAAAAATACCCACAGGAAAGGAAAAATGACACTTAACTTGCGGCGACCGATTTTAATTGGTGGAATAGGACTTTCAGCAGCACTGTGGCTGTTGGAAAGTCTACAGCACTCGGCTTCAGAGATGGGCGAAACAGGACTCATCGGATTGGTGGCTGCGGGTGCAGGATATTGGTGGTGGCAGCGACAATCACCCAAAGTCGAAATCCCACTCCCAGAAGCCCTGGCAAGTCGAGAAACAGCTTTAAAGGCGATCGCCTCTTCGGAAGCAGCAATTAATTTGCTAGCCTCAGAAGCTCAAAACTCTATAGCTCCTGCTCATCTAAAAGCACAGCTCGATCGACTAACTGCTGAATTAGACCGACCAGATTTACGGATTAGCGTCACAGGCGGCAAATCTGTAGGTAAAAGTGCCTTAATTCAAGTATTAAATTCTGATTGGATATCTCAACAGTCGCACAAGTTGACTTTCCAAGAAACAGCCCCGCTATTTACTACCACGAATAGCGATGTCAAAATCAGCGATGACTTAGTGCTGTTTGTGACAGCGGGCGATATCACAGATTCCGAATTTCAAACATTATCTCAGCTAGCCTCGACAGGTCAACGTTTTCTGCTAGTTTGGAACAAACAAGACCAATATTTGCCAGCACAGCAGTCGCAAATTTTGGACTCTTTGCAGACAAGAATGGACGGAATACTGGGGACAGAAGATATAATTGCGATCGCAGCTTCGCCCAATTCAATTAAAGTCCGACAGCACCAAGCAGACGGCACTTTAACAGAACGGATGGAGACTCAAGTTTCGCAACTCCAACCGTTGACAGCAAAATTGACTCAAATCTTAACAGCAGAAAGACCACAATTGGTGTGGGCGAATACAGTGCGATCGGCCCAGACTGTCAAATCTGAGGCGAAAATTTTGTTGAATGCGGTTCGGCGCGATCGGGCAATGCCCATCATCGAACAATATCAATATATCGCAGCAGCCGCAGTTTTTGCCAATCCCGTTCCCGCCCTAGACTTATTAGCAACAACCGCCATCAGCACCCAACTCGTCATCGACCTCGGAGTTATTTATCAACAAAAATTCTCCTTAGACCAAGCTAAGACAGTAGCAGCAACTTTGGCAAGCCAAATGTTCAAATTAGGATTAGTAGAAATCTCAACTCAAACTATTACTGGATTGCTCAAAACCAATGCAGTCACCTTTGTCGCCGGAGGCGCAGTGCAAGGAATTAGTGCAGCTTATTTTACCAGAATAGCTGGACAGAGTTTAATTGAATATTTCCAAAGTCGAGAACTGGAAAACACGGTCAATGGCGGTTTAAATATTGACCAATTAACCAAAACTTTGCAAGCAGTATTTAAGCAAAACCAACAAATCTCCTTCTTGCAAACTTTCATCAACCAAATTGCGAGTAGCCTCTCACCTCAAACATCCATCCGTTAAATCCGTTACACAATCCGCTGCCGAACTTCTCCAATGGCTGACAAATCCACCCAAGAAAATCGCCTATCCCTTGCCCGCGCCAGCTTGCGTCAATCCCTGGCGCGCCATGCCCATTTGCGCCAAAGCAAAAAAAACTCCAATCCAAAACTAGAAGCAACCCTACAAAATCAGTTAGACATCCTAACTTTCACCTCAGAAAAACTCAACCAAAACATCATTCGCATCGCCACCTTTGGTTTAGTCAGCCGTGGCAAATCAGCCGTATTAAACGCCCTTTTAGGTCAAAAAATCCTGCAAACAGGCCCTCTCAACGGCGTGACTCAGTGGCCGCGTTCCGTGCGCTGGGCAGTCCCTTTATCCCTGAATAACGACGAGTCAGGAGGGATACAAATCGAATTAATTGATACACCCGGAATTGATGAAATTGGTGGCGAAGTACGCGGAGAAATGGCAAAACAAGTCACTCGCCAAGCAGACTTAATTTTGTTTGTCGTCGCCGGCGATATCACCCGCACCGAATATCAAGCACTATGCGAATTGCAAACAGCTCAAAAACCACTAATCTTAGTTTTTAATAAAATTGACCTCTATCCAGAATTAGACAGAAAAGCTATTTATAAAAGTTTGCAAGCCCTGGGAAATGCCGAACAATTAGCAGCCGATGCGGCGACAGATAAATCTGATAGCGAAAATTTATCTCCAGACAATTCTGCGCCTAAATCTACTGCAAAATCTGCTCCTAAAAATACCAAATCTTTAGAAATAGTTATGGTAGCTGCGGAACCTGCACCGATGCAGGTGAGAGTTGAATGGCCCGATGGCAGAATTACCCACGAGTGGGAGTCGCCGCCACCCCAGATAGACGAGCTCAAACAGAAAATTTTGACAATTCTTAACCGAGAAGGTCGATCGCTCCTAGCACTCAATGCTTTAATAGAAGCTAGAGATGCGGAAGCAAATATCGCCCATCAAATTCTCAAATTGCGACAAACAGAAGCCGAAGACTTAATCTGGCAATTTGCCAAATATAAAGCTTTAGCCGTTGGCTTAAATCCCATTGCTTTCCTCGATGTCATGGGAGCAACTGTCGCAGATTTAGCCTTAATTCGCTCTTTATCCAGACTTTACGGTTTACCCATGACTGGTTACGAAGCAGGGAAACTGTGGCAAACTATTTTCTCTAGTGCTGGCGGCGTACTTTTGGGAGAATTGGGCAGTAGTTTTCTCTTGGGATTCGGCAAAAGCGCGGCGATTGCTGCTCCCCAAATCGGCTTTTCTACTTTTGCAGGAGTTGCGGTAACACAAGCTAGTTTAGCAGCTTATGGAACTTATGCTGTCGGTCGCGCCGCCCAAGTTTATTTAGAAAAAGGCTGCACTTGGGGCCCGCTGGGACAAGATACGGTAATTCAAGAAATTGTCAGCACTATAGAACGTGATACAATAGCTAATCGCTTAAAGCAAGAGTTGAAACTTACCAAGTAAAAATTGCCTTCCTTACATCCGTTAAATCCGTTACAGAATCCGTTGCCGAACTTCCTTACATCCGTTAAATCCGTTACAGAATCCGTTGCCGAACTTCCTTACATCCGTTAAATCCGTTACAGAATCCGTTGCCGAACTTCCTTACATCCGTTAAATCCGTTACAGAATCCGTTGCCGAACTTCCTTACATCCGTTAAATCCGTTACAGAATCCGTTGCCGAACCTTCTAACGTCTAGCAATAACAACACCTTGCCTAAAATGAGCAATTGTCGCAATTACTGCTATAGAAAAATAAAATATTCTAATCACCCAAAAACAAATTAGCATCGACCAAGAAACAATAGTTGGAGCCGCACCTGTTAACTGTACAAATTTGGAATTAATTTTTTTTTCAAAGCTATCAAGGTCTTTCATCTCAGATTGCTTCGTGGGAATCACTGGAAACTGACCTGTATAGAAGTAATAACCCAGAAAACCCTGAATTCCTACCTGTTTTTTCAAAAATGAGTTAGTTAATGTGGTTGTTTCAGCACGAGATAAATTGTCCGATTCTTCTACTTTGTCCAGCCAAGAATTATATCTAATAATCGGCGTACTCATAAACACCAAGGGAACGATTGCTGTCAACAAAATAGCACTAACTTTGCGACCGTATTCAGGCTTTAAAAGTCTGGTAGCTAGACCAAATCCCATGCCGATAAAAGCAAATACTAATAAATTTAATAATTCAATAATTTCGATGCCTCTCAACAAATCGCCCAGAATTAAAATTGTATATAATATTTTGTCTGCCAACATTAGGGCTACGAACTTGATCAAAACTGAAGTGCCCACAATCACAACTGCAATAGCTAGATAGCCGATCGCACCTAGAAAGTAAAGTAAAATAGAGCCAATTTGTTTTGCTGAGTGCATGAAACTATTAATTAAGTGAAAGGTGAGAAAATGAATTTATCAGTGAAGTCAATTTTTAAATTCTCCAATCTAAAATCTAAAATCTCAAATCTAAAATCTAAAATCGATCGATCAGTTCCCGCTTAGCCGCCTGTGTGACTTCTGCGATCCGTTCTTTCATCACACTCTCTTCCACAGTATTTTGTTCTGACTGCTGTTGGCGATCGCCTCCCAACCATAAAAGATACTCGATATTACCAGCCGGGCCAAGTAAAGGCGACCACGTTAAACCCCGTTCCTCCCATCCCAAAGCTCTCGCAGCTTTCCACACCTGGAAAATCGCATCAGCTTGGGTGGCTGAGTCTCGCACCACGCCTTTTTTGCCGACTCTCTCGCGCCCAACCTCAAACTGTGGCTTTACCAGCAACACAGCTTCTCGCGGTGGTGCCAACAACTCCCACAGCGCCGGTAAAATCTTATCCAGGGAAATAAATGACACATCTACCACCGCCAAATCTGCATAAACTCCTATTGACAAAGCAGGGGACTGGGCTGAATCTGGCTCCCCCCCTTTGGGAGCTGGGGCTGCTGAATCTGGCTCCTCCCCTTGACAAGGGGGGGTTGGGGCTGCTGAATCTGGCTCCTCCCCTTGACAAGGGGGGGTTGGGGCTGCTGAATCTGGCTCCTCCCCTTGACAAGGGGGGGTTGGGGCTGCTGAATCTGGCTCCTCCCCTTGACAAGGGGGGGTTGGGGCTGCTGAATCTGGCTCCTCCCCTTGACAAGGGGGGGTTGGGGCTGCTGAATCTGGCTCCCCCCCTTGACAAGGGGGGGTTGGGGGGGGTGAGTCGCCATAAAGCTCAGCAGCCGTCATATACCGCAAATTGGTGCGTTCTTTCAAAATTACCCTCGGATCATTCCTCAAGCCCCAATCAGCTTGACCGTAGCCAACATCTATGCCATAGACTTTGGCTGCTCCGGCTTGCAAGAGACAGTCTGTAAAACCGCCTGTGGAAATGCCACCGTCGAGACAAATTCTATCTGTAACGGGAATGGCAAAAACTTGTAGTGCTTTGGCCAATTTTTCGCCACCTCTAGAAACATAGCGCGATCGCTCTTTAATGTGAATGTTTGCCGCCATATCAATTTCAGTACCCGGTTTGTCAACTACCTGTTGGTTGACTGTAACTTTTCCAGTCCGAATCAAAGCTTGAGCTTGTTGTCTGGAAGTGCACAAATCTAGGTTGACCAATAAAGTGTCTAGTCGTTGTTTAGCCAAAACTATTAATTTTTATAAATAAGGTTAACGAAAGTACCAGATTAGCATTTATGTGACTTTTGTCACTTGAATTTTTCAGTTTGATCACAAAAAGATATTCGTATCATCACACTAAAAATTCTGAGACGAACACATGATAGTAGCTAGAGTTCAAACAATTTTGGATTTTGGATTTTTTTTAATTTTGGATTACCGATTCGAGGTATAACGCTCAACCATGAAAAATTTTAATTTTCCTATCAGAAACACGGATAATTGTCAAGAAAATCCCCTGGCATTCGTAAGTGGCAAGATTGTTCACATTGTCCACCCCAATGGGGAAGTAGAAGCCACAACCGTCGAACAAATCGATCGCGGCCAAACTAAAATTCCCCTTGACAAATGTCTCGTCTGGAGACGTATCGGCGATTTTTAGCCCATGAAAAAAGATCGCTTTTATATTGTGATGTAATAAAAAGCGATCGATCCAACTTCTACTTAGATTAACCAAACAGAGTTAGATATCTGTTTCGCTCAATTCACGAATCATGTAATCAAAAGGCTGTTCCAGAAAAGCCCCGACAGACAAGCCAGCAGCTTCCACTTGAGCCTTCACCATCTCCTTCATAATGCTAATCCCCAAAACAGTCGGGCCAATGGGTACACCGAGAGAATTGTAAGTTTCCCGCAAACCTTGCAGCACCCGCTCATCAAGCACATCGGTACTTCCAGCCACAATAGCGTAAGTAGCATAGCGCAAGTAGTAGTCCATATCCCGCAGACAAGCCGCGTAACGACGAGTCGTGTAGGCATTTCCACCAGGGCGGATCAGTTCCGGCTGATCGGCAAATAGCTGAATACCAGCTTGCTTGACAATTGTCGCAGCATTGCTATTAATCGCTGCTGCGGCTTGTACCCGTGCCGTGCCTGTTGCAAAATAAGATTTCAACCGATCGATACCATCTCGGTCTAAATACCTACCAGCAACATCATAATTTTCAATCAGACTCGTCACTGCATCGCGCATAAGTTTCTCTCCAAAAAATCTTTATCAATACTTTGCTATCTGAGATAGACCGCCTATTGTAGACTACTACAAATCGGCATTTGGTTAAGATTTGAGATAGGATTTTACAATACAGGTTAAACCCAGGCAGAAAAGCCCCAATTCTGACGAATGCCTTGTGCGCGGCCCAGACAAAACCAATATCAGGAGTAAGTCATGTTCCAGACACCCCAAGAAGCCTTAAACTACATAACAGAAAATAAAATCCAGATCATCGACCTCAAATTCATCGATATGCCGGGGATCTGGCAACACCTATCCCTGTTCCACGACCAAATCGACGAAACCGCCTTCACAGACGGCGTACCCTTCGACGGTTCCAGCATTCGGGGCTGGAAAGCCATCAACGAATCAGACATGACAATGGTCATCGATCCTACCACCGCTTGGATCGACCCCTTCATGGCAGAACCCACCCTCAGTTTCATTTGCAGCATCAAGGAACCCCGCACAGGCGAACCCTACAGCCGCTGTCCCCGAACAATTGCCCAAAAAGCCGTAGAATATTTAGTCTCCACCGGACTCGGCGATACCGCATTCTTTGGCCCGGAAGCAGAATTCTTCATTTTTGATGACGTTCGCTTTGATCAAACCCAAAACAGTGGCTATTACTATGTAGACTCAGTAGAAGGTCGCTGGAATTCCGGCAAAGAAGAACCAGGCGGCAACCTCGGCTACAAACCGCGTTACAAAGAAGGTTATTTCCCAGTAGCACCAACCGATACCTCTCAAGACATGAGAACGGAAATGTTGCTGACAATGGCAAAATGTGGCGTGCCCATTGAAAAGCACCACCACGAAGTCGCCACCGGTGGCCAGTGCGAACTCGGCTTCCGCTTTGACACTTTAGTCAAAGCCGCTGACTACTTGCTGACTTATAAATATGTGATCAAAAACGTCGGCAAAAAATACGGCAAAACCATCACTTTCATGCCTAAACCGCTGTTTAACGACAACGGTTCTGGGATGCACGTTCACCAGTCGATTTGGAAAGATGGTCAACCGTTATTTGCTGGCGATCAATATGCTGGTTTCAGTCAAATGGGACTGCATTACATCGGTGGCATTCTCAAGCACGCACCAGCACTTTTGGCGCTAACCAATCCCACAACTAATTCCTACAAACGTTTGGTTCCGGGCTTTGAAGCGCCTGTAAACTTAGCTTATTCTCAAGGAAATCGATCGGCATCAGTGCGAATTCCGTTGTCGGGAACTAACCCGAAAGCTAAGCGCTTAGAATTCCGCTGTCCTGATGCCAGTTCTAACCCATATTTAGCCTTTGCAGCCATGCTGTGCGCGGGTATAGATGGAATCAAGAATCAAATCGATCCGGGTGAACCTTTGGATGTGGATATCTACGATTTGTCTCCTGAAGAATTGAGCAAGATTCCTTCGACTCCCGGTTCATTGGAAGGTGCTTTGGAAGCTTTGGAAAAAGACCACGGTTTCTTGACTGAAACTGGCGTATTTACCGAAGACTTCATCAAAACTTGGATTTCTTATAAACTCGATAATGAAGTCAACCCGATGCGGTTACGTCCTCACCCTTACGAGTTTGCTTTGTACTACGACTGTTAAATAGTTGTCGCGTTTTTTAAGGAAATGAAGTAGGTTGGGTTGAGCGATAGCGAAACCCAACATCTTATTTAAAATCAAGAGTTGGGTTTCGTACCTCAACCCAACCTACAAATAACCAATAACTAGGATTGTTAGATAAGTTATCGCGTTTTTTAAGGAGATGAAGTAGGTTGGGTTGAGCGATAGCGAAACCCAACATCTTAATTAAAATCAAGAGTTGGGTTTCGTACCTCAACCCAACCTACAAATAACAAGTAACCAGTAACCCAACATCTTAATTAAAATGAAGAGTTGGGTTTCGTACCTCAACCCAACCTACAAATAACAAATAACAAATAACCAATAACCAATAACTAAATAATGTCCGATATTTTTGTGATGGTACGCAATCAAAATAACATTGCCATGACTTCAGTTGATGGCATTGCCTTTATTACTTTACTGAATCGGGACGGACGGGTACTGGCCGAGGAGACAGTTGCCTTGATGGAGGCAGATGCGGGATTTGATGACTTGGCAGCAGGACAATATACTGTAATAGTCAGGCACGAACTGGTGGAACCTCGATCGGCTACGTGGGATGTGACGATCGGCAATCAAGATCAAGTAATCATACTAACATTTATTTATCTAGAACCGGAACGGGTACTGCTTCGTATTCTAGCTACTATTGAAGAGAGGTTATGACCATGACGGCTAAAGTTATTCCATCACAGTCAATTAAAATGTTCCGCTATCGAGTGCATTTCTTGGCAAAAGACCTTTGGAAGGAGAAAAACCCAGTTGGTCGAATGAATCTGGCTTTGCAGTTGGCGGATGCGGCGAGTACGCTGGCTAGACTGGAAGTGGAGGAGGCACGAAAATTTCAACAAGAGTCGCCTTCGGATTTGGTTTCAGATGAGACTGAGACTTGATATTAAGTTTGGGAATAGGGCATTGGGAATAGGGCATTGGGAATAGGGCATTGGGAATAGGGCATTGACAACAAACTTCTACCTTGCTTTGTGAATCAGCAACCCGAAAAAGTGCGTTACAATTGTATAAGTATATTTACAAAACAACATAAAATTATGACAGTTGCCTATCCCCGCAAGCTTCGCAATGGCATGGGAGCCCGTGAAATTTTAGCTCAAGTCGTGCGCGATCGCGAAATTCATCTGATCACCCTCAACCGCTACCGATTTAGCGAACAGCGCAGTTGCAAAGACCTCACGGACTTAATCGAACAGCTAGACGGGAACCCGGCAGAACTGGTGCGCGACCTCTCGCGGCACATTTCCGATGAAGCGCGACACGCTATGTGGCTGACAGACTTGCTGGTAGACATCGGCTGTGGAATTGGTAAGCCGCCGGGAGTCTCCTACATTGACGAGTTTGAAAGGTTGTATGACAGCGAACAACAAGACCCTACTAAAGACCGCGAAGATTTTGTGATTTCTTCTCTAGCGGCGATTAATGTCACCGAAAAGCGGGGCTGCGAATACTTCTCAGCCCACATCCACGCCCTGAAAATGGCTCCACAAACTGACGAAAACGTCAAAATCCGCGAAACTATCGAAAAGATTTTTCCCGAAGAAGCAGGACACGTCCGCTGGGGGAATCGCTGGTTGGGCAAAATCGCTGCTAAAAGCCCTGCACACGCGCAGAAGGTGGAACAGGCTAAGCGGAAGTATGTGGCGATCGAACAAGCTGCATTTGCGTCGGGAATGGATATCATGCTGGGGGCGGAACTGCGGCGTTTCACTCGCTTGGTGGATATTGCGAACACGATGCCGATGTGGGAACGGCCTCAATACCTGATGGAACGGTTGGCTGGAACTTTGCTGGCCCCGGATTTGCAAATGACGAGGGTTGATGTGGCTCAACGGGCCTGGAACCGTGACCCCCAGGCATTTGTGGAGAAGTTTGTGCCGATGTTCCTGAATGGGATGAATAATTCCCAGAAGAAGCCTAGATGACCGGGCGGTTGAAACCGCTGCTATACAAACGAAGTCTGCCTCCGCAGACTAAGAAATTAGGAGACGGCATTGCCGTCTCCTCTGTTGCTAGCGATCGCGAACAATCGCAATTGCTATTACCAGTTAACCAGTTGAGGTAAAATAATTAGTGGAATAGTTTTCCGTCTAAATATAACCATGACTACCAGCGAACCCAATCAAGAAACAGTTTCTACTGAAAACCTTTTGAGTGAAAGCGCGATCGCCGATGCCCAGGTCGAAACAGCCACAGCCGTCACCTATGCAGAAGAAATTGAAACTGTCATCGCCAGCATGGCTGTAGATCAAAAGGTGATGGTTGGTCAAAATGAGGCTGGCGGACATCTTTGGAAATTTAAGTATGGTAGTGTCGAAGTGTTGGTGCAACTGACGGGCGAAATGGAAGATGACACTTTGACTGTTTGGGCTTTTGTGCTTCAGTTGCCGGCGAAGAATGAAGCTCAATTAATGCGGAAACTTCTGGAAATGAATTGGCTGTCTACTTTGGAGTCTCATTTTGCGATCGTTGACAGTCAAGTTGCGGTACTATCGACTCGGACGATCGCAGAAATCTCGGCTGGGGAAATTTCTCGCGCTATTACGATTGTCGCGACTATCGCCGATGATCATGATGATTTGTTGCAAGCTGAATTTGGACTTTAGGTCAGTAGGGTGCGTCGCTTCCTATATCTGCAAGCTTTATCCCAGATATAGGAAGCGACGCACCCTACTTGGAGTGCCAGATTATATGTACCACATATACATGGAATATGCTATATTTATTTAAACAAAAATGGTTTAACAAGAGTCGCCATACGATCTAGTTCTGGCTTGTTGTGTTTGAGAAGATTATGTCCCCATAACTCATTTTTGTTGTTAGAACAATCTTTGGCAAGAGCTTCACCAATCTCCTCAAAGGTCTTGTTGCTCTCTCTTTTTAGATTCTCTGGTTCAGATAGCACTCCCAGCACGAACACTCTTGCTTTTAGGTCATCTGGAATATGACTTTCTACATAACTCAACCGATTTTCATCATTATCAAAATCAATGAGCAAAACCATCATTCTTTCTGGTAATTGTCGCATTTCAGACGCATATTTCTTATTGAATTCCTCCAAAGTTTTTTTCCAACCACCACGAAGTGGCAGGACTTTAACAGCACGGTTATCAAGGTTTGACTCAAGAAGAAATCCGTTGGCAATCTGGCGATTAGCATCATCTTCTGCCAACACATGAATGTGCGGTTGATACTTGTTACTCATAGCTCTATGTCGCCACTAATCAAGGCATTTATCAGGTCGCCTCTGACAGGTATATCACTGAGCAATCTGACCAAAGTTGGCTCTAAGTGGCTTTTTCGATCTAATATAAAGGTATTTTCATTTGAAAACTTGCGGATTGCTTCTTCATTATGCGAAGTCACTAAAATTTGACCACTATTCTTAAATGAGCGTCGCAGAGACATGACAAAATGTCCCACCTCCGACAAAGATAGATAGTTATCAGGCTCATCCCAGAAGCAAAAAAGTGGGCCATAAAATTTGTTAGCAGCCAAGACGACAGCACAAAGAAAAAAGCATTTTTCCCCGTCTGATAAGTCATTAAATTCAATACTCAGATTCGCATTATTTTCTTCAAACCGAACCATCATGCTTTTTGAGTCTTTGCCAATTAGTTCATTTAAAAAATCCTGAATGTCAGGCATCACTTCTCGGAGATATTTATCAACCTGTGTGTAGGCGGCAGGATAGCGACTGAGTAACCCAGAAATCCACTCCCCAAAGTTTGAACCATCTCGCTTTGGCTCCAAAGTTTCACCGTTTGAGTCTCCAGTCATCAAGCTGGGAATCGGGGCTAAAATGATCATGCGAGCCAGCCAAGTCTTGAAAATATGAAGCGGATCAGTTTCAGATTGCTTCTGAATTACTGGCAGGGCAACAAGGTGCCAATCTACCATAAACTGAGCTTCACGATTTTGGGAGCTGGTGTGAAGAGTGACTTGGGCTTCTTTTCGATAGTAAATTGGTTCTCCTGCAACTAGCAGTTGCTCTTCAAAAACTCGAAGCTCTCTAAATTTTTCTGGCAACTCCAAGGCAAGGACATATTTATATAATTTATCTTCGAGTAATACTTCTATTTCAAACCGAATCGGAACATCAGACTTTCCACGAGCGAAATCTTTCGGGCTAATCAGGTTGAGTTTTTCAAGGTCACGCATTCTATTGGTACCTCGACAAATTTTCTGAAGGACTTCTAATGCAGAGGCAATAGTTGATTTACCTGCACCGTTTTTTCCAATCAAAAGAGCAGATGGCATCCCTTTTATGAGTAGTTCAAAGTTTTCTAGGCATCTGAAGTTGTTTACATATAGTCTTTGGAGCATAGCAAAACAATTCCAAGGAGTGAGAAGTGATATCAATTCCGGTTGCACCGTCAGGTGATGTTCACTGTTGACGGTTCACTGTTGACAGTTCACTGGGATTTACTATTCCGATGCTAACGGATTTGATATGAAAAAACTTTTTGAACTTTTTGATCTGCTTAATTAGGGAATAGACACTGCCATAAACTTCCCAAAAATTCTGGGGCATCTGTGTTTGGGCGGGGTCAAAAAACACCAGTGCCCCAAATCTACTCCCAAATCTCAACTTAATAAGCAGGCCCGGCCAGCCAAGAAATAGTTACTCCCAGCCCCAAACCGACAAGCACTTGAAAAGGAGTATGTCCGAGCAACTCCTTCAAACGAGCCTCATTCAAGTTGTGGTCTTCCTCAAAAAACTCATCCACAATTTGGTTGAGGATGCGAGCTTGTTTGCCGGCAGCTTGGCGGACGCCAGCAGCATCGTACATGACAATAATCGCAAAAATTGTGGCGATCGCAAACTCTGGACTTTCCCAGCCCAAGGTTTGTCCCACCCCAGCAGCCAAAGCACCTACAAAAGATGAATGAGAGCTAGGCATTCCTCCGGTTGTTACTAAATACTGAAGATTAAACTTCCGATTTTTGATTAGTTCGATCGGCAATTTCAATACTTGAGCAGCCAGACAAGCGATTAGAGAAATCACCAGTACATGATTGTTTAAGATGCCGCTACAAATTTCCTGCATAGTGTTTGGCATTTTTATTAATAACTGCGACTGGTAATATAGTCTGCGATCGCCAACAGTGGTTGGGCTTTATTCCCAAACACTGCTAATTGAGCCTGAGCATCAGCAACAAGTTGTTTAGCTTGACGCTTTGACTCCTCGATTCCCCATAAACTAGGATAGGTCACTTTTCCGGCTTGAACATCTTTGCCAGCGGTTTTACCGAGTTCTTCGGCGGTAGCAGTAATATCCAGAATGTCATCAATAATCTGGAAAGCCAACCCAATATTTTGAGCGAAACGAGAAAGCCGCTGCAAATCCGCCTCAGATGCTCCAGCTAAAATTGCCCCACAAACTACGCAGGCTTCTAACAGTGCACCAGTTTTGTGAGCATGAATGTAATTCAAGGTTTCGAGAGAAACATCTTTCAATCCTTCCGATTCCAGGTCAACCACTTGACCGCCTACAAGTCCAGCAGCTCCCGATGCCCGCGCTAAATGGGCGATCGTTTGCAACACTTGATGGGGGGGTACGTTCTGAGTTTGAGTGGCGATAAATTCAAAGGCATAGGTCAATAAACCATCGCCGGCCAAAATTGCGATGTCTTCGCCGTAGACTTTGTGGTTAGTCAGTTTGCCGCGCCGATAGTCATCATTGTCCATTGCGGGCAAGTCGTCGTGGATGAGCGACATGGTGTGGATCATTTCCAAAGCGCAAGCTGTGGGCATTGCCATTTGGGTAGTGCCACCCACGATTTCGCACCCTGCTAGACACAGGATCGGACGTAGCCGTTTGCCACCTGCTAGGAGCGAGTAGCGCATGGCTTCGTAAATTTTCTCTGGGTAGATGACCGGTAGCGCACTGTCGAGAGCTATTTCGATCGCCTTTTTTTGCTCAACCAGGTAAGTAGATAAGTCGAAAGTGGATTCTGGTTGGGATGAATCCATTTCTGTTGTTGCAAATACCATCCGATACTTTTTTGCTAACGTTTACTAACAAACACATAAGTTAAATCGCTAAACAGCTTTTCAACCAAGGCGTATCAACCAATGCCCGAAGGAAGATCCCACGAGCACCATTTAGATCTCGGTTCATCTGATTTCCATCAGAATCTTTGATCGTTCTGCTACCACCAATCTTTTTGACTTCTCCAGTCCATGAAACAGTCTTTGAAGTGTAAGCTTCGTTGATAGAAGTTAAAGCAACTTTGCCTTGCTCCCAAGCCTTCCACTCTAGATGTTTTTTAAACTGGTAATGACTCAGAGTCAGCATTTGACGAACAGTTTTAGAGCGAATCTTGCGACGTGACTTGCTCACCATCTGAGAAGACTCAAAGGATGGAATTAATATCACGTCAAAATTATCAACTAAAAACTTAGCCGTTTTGTGATGCAACTCTTTGACAAGATGTTGAATCTTAGACTTTAATCTGTCCGCTGCTTTCTTGAGTCTTTTGCGTTGCGGGCTATTCGTTTTACTCATCCTTGAGATCAACTTGTCTAACCTGAAACACAACTTTTGGATCAAAAGATTAGAATCATTCCCAAGCCATCCATAGGATGACTCAGAAAAGAAAGTCATGAACGTTCTAACACCGGGGTCTAAGGCAACCACGCGACCTTGGTTATCGGTCTGACGTGGTTGCAATTCTTCAGATACAACAATGTAATACTCGCCATAGGCAAGGGTCAATCGTCCATCACTGAAGCCTTTGGGTAATGCCTCTTTCAGCTTTGACTGACCCAATTTTGTCGGATAAATTCCTTTCGTCCCAATAGCAGACTTGGGAATATAAAGAGACTGTTTTGTATCTTTTCGACTGCGAAACTTGCAGCTACAAATCTTGCCAGTTTTCTTGAAATCTGCTTTGGCTTTTTTGACGGCACCACAAGCATCTTTAATGGCAATAGATTTAATTTGAAACGGTACAGGTTTTGCCCAATCAGGCAGCCCATTGAGTATTTCCGTTTTAATTGACATCCAATTGGCTTTAGTGCCTGGTTGCTGCAAGTATTTGATAGTTGTGTTGTAGACGTAACGACTAACTCCAAACCATTGTTTGAGTATTGCCTTTTGCTCAGGGTTTAGGAATAGTCGGATCTTCTTTGATTTTCTGGCGGTAGCTCCCCAGGGAGTGCATTCGGCAAGATAAGACATGAAAGATGGCAAGAAGATCTGCTGTGAGTTCGGATTCTGGGCAGTGAACAGGATTTGAGAGAACCACGATTTCTGCACCGTTTTGATGAGCCATAAACTCGAAAAGTTCAAATCCAAATCTACATAATCTGTCTCTACAGGCAACAACAATCGTGAGCTGATCTGGGCGCATAAATCTGACCAGTAAGGCTTGCAGTCCTTTTCTTTTGAAGTTAAGTCCAGAGCCGATGCTTCCATCTTTTTGGTAGGAGTCAACGTCGTAAAGGCGTTGCCCTGCTCCATTTTTGATTGATTTAATCTGCCCTTCATCTGCGTACTTCCTTAAGTTGTTTGGATGCAAGCCTAGAAATTCGACTGGTTTTCTAAGCGGTATATATGCCATTCACTAACGATATCGCATCTGGTAGCTTGTGTTAACGATTGGCAGGAAAATGACTACTGTGCGTCAACCCTTGCTCTCTTGTACTGAATGTGACTTGGGATACTTGAGTTGTTTTGGTCGATCGCGCCGATTTCTGACGGTGGCGATCGATCGCAATCTGAGACTCAATTTAATCATTCTACGGGTGTTGTTGCACAGAAATTTGTGTAAAGTTTTGAGTTTTCAGAACTTGCTCAAATTTGGTCTACGCCATCAAATGCGTTGACAAGTTTTTGGCTGTCTGCAAAAACCGCTGTACCGCCGGGCTAAAGCCTGCTTAGCGGGGAGGAAAACAGGATGAAGGGTTCCGTTAAGAGTTGGCTCAACTTTACCTGTGCGCGATCGGCATTCGATGCGTCTGTGGCAAAGCCAGTATCAGCATGGCATTTGATAGAGTGATTAAACGAACCGCGAAGGCGCAAAGGACACGAAGTGAAGAGGAAAGTGCGATCGCAGGTAATTAAGGCAGTTGAAGAGCGTTTGCGATCGACTCAGTATCATGAGGGTAATTGGATTGCAGATGACCGCAGAATTCGCATTGTTGCTACTATCCCATTAACCGCATAAATATAGTGGCTTTGCGAATTCCTGCTGTTTCTCCGGTGCTAGTAATTGTGAGCGATCGCAAATGGTCAAAAAATGGCCTTGCGGAAAGTTCAATTAACCTCAACAGCGGGATTTGTTTTTCCCAAATTCTTCTGCTTGATGGCCAATCTAAATAAAAGTAGCCATCGTTAGATGTTGGTAAGGGTTCGATGCTAGTTTGAAAGTCTTGATTTGCCATCAGAGAACCTGTTTCGGCTGCTTTTAGTGCTTCGTCCATTGCTTCTACTGAGGTTGTGAAAATTTCGTATTTACCAACTGTAGCCCGGACTCCTTTTGCCTCAGTTTGGATCGCACTTTTGCGCTTATTTTCATTATCATAATTCGGGCTAGTTGTCAACTGCGTCCAAGCGGTAATTTTTTGGTTTCTGAGGGTGAAACTGCCGATGCTGTATTCTTTGCTGCGGGCTATTTCGTCCAAGCGGGCGATCGCCTTTTGGGAATCAGCAGATGTTTCGGCGGCAAAAATCCAATCGCTGCTATTTGATGAACCGGGCAGAACGGCTAAAGCATATTCTCCTTTTACCCAGTTGAATATATCTTGTGGTAAGTTGATGCCCCAAGCTGTCTGAATATCTGCCAGGGTGCGATCGGCTAATTTTGACACTTCTGGATTGGTGGACATCGCAGATGAAAAATCAGTCCAAAAATTGCTTAAATCGGTACTGGCGACGGCGAAAGGGCTAGCTGAGGGAATGTATTGTAAGGCTTGTACAGGTTCGGACAGTGTGGGAATTACTGTGTTTTCTCGCGATGTCACTAAAGCAGTTTGAGCGACTAATCCCCGTCGATTTACTCCGACAGCAACTGCTAGGGAATTCAAGGAAAGTTGTGGCTTTTTATCTGTTTCTGGCTGTGGGATATTCACAAATGCTAAAGCGATTCTGCCTTGATTTAACTGCTGCAAGGCTTTTTGATATTCGGGAGTATTCTGGAGATTGAGGTTGGCGACTTGGACGTTATCAATTGCATCTCGCAGCACCTTCGGACTGTTGGCAAATAAAACGAAATTGTGGTTATTTTCGGAATTGGAACTGTCACTAATTAATGCAGTGGCGAAGCTTGATGGTAAATTTGAACTTGGCAGATTCAGCCGATTTAGTGCTGAGATAGGTTGAGATTTTTGATGGATTTTGGATAATTGTTTGTAAGTTAGTTTAACACCTTTATATTGTTCAAACTGTACTGATTTAGTAGCAATAGATTGTTTTTGCCAGTAGGAGTCGATAAATTGCTGGCTGCGATCGGCATTTTGCGAAGAAAGCGCTAGCAGAAACCCGGTTTGTTGTCCGTTTTTGCGATCGCGATCGATATCTGGTGTAGTGATACCAAAGGTAATTTCGTCACCGATCCAAGGTTGGATATCTCTACTATAATCCAGGTCAGTATTGGCGAGGAGGCTTTTTTTGATTTGCTCGAATTCGGCGTGCGATCGACTTCTTTCTGCGGGAGTCGCAAAAACTTGTCGTAGGGATTCGATGCGATCGGGATTTACCAACATTGATACTAACAAAGGTGCTTGTTTCGAGACAAACACAGCCGCCGCCGGAGTAGTTGTGGGCCCGCCGTTGAGTAAGTTGAGGGGAGTGTGAGTTGTCAGCCAGTAAAAGCCACCTGAACTCAGCGCCAACAGTGCTAAGACACCCGCAATTAGGAAAGAAAAGAGCGATCGCAACTTCATCGGCAAATGACAAATTACCACAGTCTCTCATTATACACCGAGATACCCGACTTATTAAAGAAGTCGGGTATTTAGCCACATTATTAAATTTTAAGTCGCTCCATTTGGTAATCTAGCTATCAGATTTTCCAGGGATAATTGAGGCAATTCCGACAGCAGTAATGATAAGTTTTCTGGGGATAAGCCGAGCAAATTGGGGATGAGAGTAACCGAACGTTCTGCTTGTCCTGATTCACTGAAACGGTTGTTCAAAACACTTGCCGCTAGCAGATTTTGGACTGGTTGGCGATCGATTTGTGCGATCGGCAGCATAGATAATTGAACTAACAGCATGGTAAACTCAGCAGTAGGTAGAGCCGATATCGGGTCTACAAACGTGAGACTTATGGGGTCTAACTCCCCAAACCTGACCTGTAAAAAACTCTCCAAAATCAACCGCTGTCCTTGTTCAATGCCTTGTTCAATGCCTTGTTCAATACCTTGTTGTTGTGCTTCTTGTAAATGTTGTTGAAAAAGGGGTGAGATCGCCATAACTAACTCCTGATCCTCATCATCCCCTGCGGGATTAGTTGGTGTGTTCGCTTGCAAATTTGCCTGCAAGTTATAAAGTAATTGTAGCGCATTAGCTCGGATTGAAGGATCAATGGGAAATTCAGTTAATTCTGCGATCGCCCCTTGTTGCACCCGGCCCCTACCCAGCATCCGCAACCACATAGTCTCTGGAGTCTTCGGTAGCTGGTGAATAGCGATTAAGCCAACTCTCCAAGCCTCCGATAAAAAATAAACTCCCCTCCCCCAGCCCTCAGACGCTTCAGGAATCCGAAAACCCAAACTGTTTAATAAAAGTTCCGAAGCAGTAGGAGTGAGAATCCACAACATCGGTAATTCTCTTTCCTGCAAACGTCTGTCTTCTCGATTAGCCCGCCGTCCCAATTCTGCCCTACTATTTAATAATTTTACCACACAACTAAAAATTCCTTCAGCAGTCACAGGATTGCGAAACGGTTCAATTATCGCCGCCGTCGCAGCCATTTTACCCAACAAACCCAAACTTTGGACATATTCGCCCTCAAAAGAAGTTGGTTGAAACCAAACATCAATTTCTCTAACTTCAGCAGTGACATCTTTGCTAGTTTCTACATCTCCGAGAGGCGATAATAACTCTTGCAGGTATTCTTTGGCAAATTGATCGTGGGGAAACTTAGTCATTCGATTTTGGATTTTAGATTTTGGATTTTAGATTTTGGATTTTAAAAGTATAGCAATCGCCAAGATACTTGAAAAGTTCTCAACGCCCAAAACGATTAATTTTATTCCAAACATCCGTTAAATCCGTTGCCGAACTTTCTTCTTCCTTACCAATCGCAACCTCGCGCATCAGAAAAATCAGCATTCAACATGGCAGACTCCTCAAATATAGCATCAGTCACATCCGCTTTTCTAAACGAAGTTACCGACAACTTTTCTATCTCTTCAACAGCTATAAAAAAGCCGATCGCAGTCAAGCCAAGCATCACCCCAGAAACCAAAAATAAGACAATTCCCCTAATCGCATCACCCCCAAAAAATGTCACAATACCACTAGCGCCGATCGCAGCAGCAGCCCCAGCCACAGCCCCAGCCACAATCCCAGCCTCAGCCCTAGTCGCCGCAATCGCCGTCGCAGCCACCGCCACCACCGCCGCAGCCCCCGCATCCGCACCCCCAATCAATCCCATCAAAGCCCCAGCCAGAGTGACACTCACCGCAGTCACCCCAGCCCTAGCAATCAAAGTTCTCACCCGTCTGCGGCTTTGTCCCATGCGGGCACCCTGAAAATTTGCCCCCCTCAAAATCGCCCCAGTGAAATTGCAGCCTCGAATGTCGGAACCGCTGAAATTAGCCCCTGACAAATCCCGGCCTTTAAAAGAGCGATTTCGCAAGTTTTGGTTAGAAAAATTGAGATTTCGAGATTCAGTCATTCGATTTTATATTTTAGATTTTATATTTTATATTGACTCACAGAATAATACCATTCTCAACAAGCATTCTATGAACAGGCAAGATGCCTGTTCCACAAGAAAACTGATATTTTGTGGAACAGGCATCTTGCCTGTTGCCGACAATAGTACCACAAGAAAACTGATATTTGTGGAACAGGCATCTTGCCTGTTGCCGACAATAGTACCACAAGAAAACTGATATTTGTGGAACAGGCATCTTGCCTGTTGCTGATAATAGTACAATATCTCAGATCAACCCGCCCCCACCCCACAAAAAATCTCCCAAAATTGACAATAGTGCCAGATTTGAGATTAAAAAACCAAAGCCATTTAAAATAAAGCCTGTGGTTTATACCGAATTTCCATGTCAGTCATCTCCGAATCCCCCTTTTCCCCCGCAGAAATAGCCTCCGAAGGCATTAAACCCGAAGAATACGAAGACATTGTACGCCGTCTCAACCGCCATCCCAACAAAGCAGAATTGGGAATGTTCGGAGTCATGTGGAGCGAACACTGCTGTTACAAAAATTCGCGGCCGCTATTAAAACAGTTTCCCACAGAAGGCGATCGCATCCTCGTCGGCCCCGGAGAAAATGCCGGCGTTATAGACTTGGGAAACGGATTGCAATTAGCCTTCAAAATCGAATCCCACAATCACCCTTCAGCCGTCGAACCTTTTCAAGGTGCCGCAACAGGAGTCGGCGGAATTCTCCGCGATATCTTCACAATGGGAGCACGCCCGATCGCACTTTTGAATTCCCTGCGCTTCGGAAACCTAGACGATGCCAAAACTCAGAGGTTATTCAAAGGAGTAGTATCGGGAATTTCCCATTACGGAAATTGCATTGGAGTCCCCACAGTCGGCGGCGAAGTTTACTTCGATGCGGCTTATTCCGAGAACCCATTAGTTAATGTCATGGCCTTGGGTTTAATGGAAACTCAAGAAATAGTTAAATCCGGCGCTTCCGGCATCGGAAATCCCGTGCTTTACGTCGGTTCTACCACTGGCAGAGATGGCATGGGCGGTGCCAGTTTTGCCAGTGCAGAATTGACCGACAAATCAATGGACGATCGCCCTGCTGTACAAGTAGGAGATCCATTTCTAGAAAAGTCCTTAATTGAAGCTTGTTTAGAAGCATTCAAAACTGGTGCTGTCGTCGCCGCGCAAGATATGGGTGCAGCCGGCATCACCTGTTCGACATCAGAAATGGCCGCCAAAGGTGGAGTCGGAATTGAGTTTGATTTAGACAAAGTTCCCGTGCGAGAAAGCGGCATGATTCCCTACGAATACCTGCTTTCAGAATCCCAGGAACGGATGTTATTTGTGGCAGAGAAAGGACGGGAACAGGAATTAATTGATATTTTTCATCGCTGGGGATTGCAAGCCGTAGTCGCGGGTACAGTGATTGAAGAGCCGATCGTCCGAATTCTCTTTAAAGGCGAAATCGCCGCCGAAATTACCGCGACTGCGTTGGCAGATAATACGCCAATTTATCACCGAGAACTGTTGACAGAACCGCCAGAATATGCTATAAAAGCTTGGGAATGGACGGCAGATTCGCTACCAGAATGTACAGTTGCAGGCATCGAGATTGATGGCAATCTGCAAAGTTGGAACCAGATTTTGCTCAAACTTTTAGATACTCCCACCATCGCTTCTAAACGCTGGGTTTATCGTCAATATGACCATCAAGTGCAGAATAATACTGTTGTTTTGCCCGGTGGTGCTGATGCGGCAGTTGTTCGATTGCGGCCTGTGGAACCTTGTCAAGAAAACCCCCCCCAACCCCCCCTTGGTAAGGGGGGGCTTCAAGAGGGAGAACCCTCCCTTGGTAAGGGGGGGCTTCAAGAGGGAGAACCCTCCCTTGGTAAGGGGGGGCTTCAAGAGGGAGAACCCTCCCTTGGTAAGGGGGGGCTTCAAGAGGGAGAACCCTCCCTTGGTAAGGGGGGGCTTCAAGAGGGAGAACCCTCCCTTGGTAAGGGGGGGCTTCAAGAGGGAGAACCCTCCCTTGGTAAGGGGGGGCTTCAAGAGGGAGAACCCTCCCTTGGTAAGGGGGGGCTTCAAGAGGGAGAACCCTCCCTTGGTAAGGGGGGGCTTCAAGAGGGAGAACCCCCCCTTGGTAAGGAGGGGCTTCAAGAGGGAGAAGAACGCACCCAAGCTTCGGGGCTACAGGAGGAAGCAGAGGCTATTCCCTTATTTAAGAAGACACAAGGAAGAGAAACTCCCGAACTTTCTCCCCCCCTTAGCAAGGGGGGGCCGGGGGGGGTTATTCCCGGAGTTGCGGCCACCGTTGATTGCAATTCCCGCTACGTTTATCTCGATCCTTACGAAGGTGCAAAAGCCGTCGTAGCCGAAGCAGCTAGAAACTTAAGTTGTGTGGGTGCGGAACCTATTGCAGTTACTGATAATCTGAATTTTGGCAGTCCCGAAAAGCCGATCGGATATTGGCAATTAGCATCAGCTTGTCGCGGGATTGCTGAAGCTTGTCGGGAGTTGAAAACACCTGTGACTGGCGGGAATGTTTCGCTGTACAATGAAACCATCGATTCTGATGGTAATCCTCAACCGATTTATCCAACTCCGGTAATCGGAATGGTGGGATTAATTCCAGATTTAACGAAAATTTGTGGTCAAGGTTGGCAGAAGAAAGGCGATCTAATTTATGTGTTGGGAATTGGGGAATCATCTCAAAACTCAGAACTTAAAACTTCTCCTACTTTGGGAGGTTCGGAATATTTAGCGGCAATTCACGGGATTGTAGCGGGGAAACCACCAACTATCAATTTTGAATTGGAAAGGAAAGTGCAAGCGGTTTGTCGCGATGGAATTCGCAGTGGTTGGGTTTGTTCGGCCCATGATTCTGCGGAGGGTGGAATTGCGATCGCCCTCGCGGAATCCTGTATTTCTGGTAAACTGGGTGCAGACATCCATCTCGGTTTCAATTCGGCAAATATCAGCCGCTGGGATGAAATTCTGTTTGGTGAAATGGGCAATTGTATTGTAGTTTCAGTCGCACCGGAAAATCAAGAGATTTGGGAAGCTTACCTGGAAGAACATTTGGCGAAAATGTGGCAGAAAATCGGTCAAGTTGGGGGTGCTGATTCGCCTTTGCGGGTGTTGAGTGCCGATAATTTGGGGTTGATTGAAGTGGGGATGGTTGATATGGGCGATCGGTTCTATAATGCGATCGAGCGTCGAATTGGATCTGTCTAATTAGCCGTAGGGTGCGTCGCATCAATAATCTGCAAATAAAAGCGACAATTTCACAGCGACGCACCAATTAGTCAGTAAAATTCCAGACCCTGATGATAAAATCGAGATAGCAGTCGTTATCTCGATTTCCCACCATGACATTCATCAATCCCAAAACCGATTACGCCTTCAAAAAAATCTTTGCTTCCCAAGATAGCAAAGGCATTCTCATCAGCTTTCTCAACGCCACAATTTACGATGGAAATCCTACCATTACAGACTTAGAAATTATCGATCCTAATTTACCGCCCAAGATAGCAGGCTTAAAAGACTCTTCTTTAGATGTCAAAGCCCAACTCACCGACGGAACACTGATTATTATTGAAATGCAGGTATTAAACGTCGAGTCTTTCGGCAAGAGAGTTTTGTACAACGCTGCCAAAACTTACGCATCTCAATTACAGAAAGGACAAGGCTACCGAATGTTGAAACCTGTAATCGCACTAACGATTACAGATTTCGAGATGTTTGAAAATAGCGATCGGCTAATTTCTCGGTTTGTCTACAAAGAAACAACAACAAATATTGAATATTTCGACAATCACATTGAGTTAGTATTCGTCGAACTCCCAAAATTTACCAAAGAATTGTCACAAATAGAAACCCTGACCGATAAATGGATTTATTTCATGAAATATGCCAATATGCTGACACAAGTACCGCAAACAATGGATGTTGTGCCAGAGATTCATCAAGCCTTTGACATAGCAAACCAAGTTAATTTAAACCCTGGCGAACTAGAAGCCCTCGAACGGCAAGAACTGTTTATTTACGACCAACAAGGAATTATAATCAAAGCCAATCGGGAAGGTCGAGAAGAAGGTCGAGAAGAAGGTCGAGAAGAAGGTCGAGAAGAAGCAATGCAGGCGGTGGCGCGACAGTTACTCGATCGCCTCGATAACGAAACTATCAGTCAAACAACGGGACTGAGTATCGAAGAGATCCGCAATTTGCGATCGGAGAGAACTTCGCCGTAGGGTGCGTCGTACAGAACCCCAACTTTTTGCAAAATTTACGATTTTTACAAAAATCTATGACAGAAGTCGGGGTTCTTAGATACCATACAATATAAACATTATTATTCATAAAACAAATGATTTGCTGTATCAATCCCAACTGCGAAAAGCCTGAAAATCCCGACGGGCAAACATATTGCATCACTTGTGGCGTCAAACTCGTACCAATTCTGCGAAGCCGTTTCCGCATGATTGGATTCCTCGGTAAAGGCGGCTTCGGCAGAACCTATTTAGCAGAAGATATTGATAAACTAAATCAACGCTGTGTCGTTAAACAATTAGCACCAAATGTCCAGGGAACTTGGGCGATTAACAAAGCAGTAGAATTATTTCAGCAAGAAGCCAGACAACTACAACAGCTAGGACAACACCCCCAAATTCCATCCCTTGATGCCTATTTTGAAGAAAACAACTATTTGTATCTCGTACAGCAGTTTGTCGATGGCGATAATTTGTTAAAGCTGTTGCAAAAGCGGGGAATTTGGCAAGAAAGTCAAATTAAGCAACTATTACTCGAACTCCTACCTGTTCTCAAGTTTATTCACGAACAAAAAATCATTCACCGAGATATCAAGCCTGAGAATATTATGCGCCGTCGCAGTGACGGTTTGTTAGTGCTCATTGATTTCGGAGTTTCCAAACAATTGTCGGGAACAGTGATGTCAAAACCGGGAACGAGAATTGGTTCCCACGGTTATACACCCCTCGAACAATTGCAAGAGGGTGAAGCTTATCCAGCCAGCGATTTATTTAGCTTGGGGGCGACGGCTTTTCATCTACTGACGGGGGTATATCCTTTGGGTTTGTGGGTGGAACATGGTTATAGTTGGATTGCGAATTGGCAGCAACATTTGAAAAAGCCCATAGACAATAAATTAGAATTGATTTTATCTAAGTTGTTGGCAAAAGATATCGTGCAGCGCTATCAATCAGCAGAGGAAGTTTTAACAGATTTTCAGCGTCAGTCAACCCCAACTCCCACACCGACACCAACTCCTGCGCCAATATCAACTCCCACGCTGACTTTACAAAGGTTTGACTTTGAAGTGGCGACAGTTAATGCACGGGGTAATATAACTAACCGTCAACGCCATCAAGCACAATTTTTTAGGGAAAATTTAGGTGGCAGTGCAACCTTAGACATGGTAGCAATTCCAGGTGGCAGTTTCGTGATGGGTTCCCCCAGTACGGAAGCAGAACGAAGTAGCGATGAAGGGCCGCAGCGTACTGTTACTGTGGCCCCTTTTTTTATGGGTAAATATCCAGTCACTCAAGCACAATATCAAGCGTTGATGGGGAATAACCCTTCTCATTTCAAAGGGTTTTTCAAAAGTAAACAACTTCCTGTAGAACAAGTAAGTTGGGATGAGGCTGTGGAATTTTGTCGCAAACTTACTCAAAAAACAGGCAAGACTTATCGTTTACCATCGGAAGCGGAATGGGAATATGCTTGTCGCGCCGGAACTACAACACTTTTCTATTTTGGTGATACGATTACGCCAGATTTAGTTAATTATCAGGGCAATAATCCCTACGGTGCTGCGCCGAAGGGACTTTATCGTCAACAAACAACGGATGTGGGGAGTTTTCCGCCGAATCCGTTTGGTTTATACGATATGCACGGCAATGTTTGTGAATGGTGCAGCGATAAATGGCATGATAACTACAATGGCGCACCGACTGACGGAAGTTCTTGGGAAACTGGAACGGATAATAACCGTGTGCAGCGTGGTGGTTCCTGGGACCTCAATGCGGTCAATTGCCGCAGTGCCTTTCGTGTCTACGACTCGGCGGGCAGCAGGTGGAGGTGCAGGGGTTTTCGCGTAGCGGTTGCGTCGGTTTCTTCCTTGTCCTAGTTTTCCCCGCGAGGACTCTTCTCTACTCTTTTGCCCTTTTTCCCTTTTCCCTCTTTCCTCTTTACCCTTTTGCGCGCGTCAGCGCGCTCGAAATTTTTTTTGGGAAATGGGGATTAATATTACGTTCAGGGCCTGTAGGGGCGGGTTTTACCAACCATCTATGCGGGAAACCAACAACATCATAAACCCGCCCTGGCCGGAGCGCAAATCTGCATTTTTTGGGTCGCAAATCAAGTTAATCGGGGTTATTGGTTGGGTGGGGGCGGGTTTATACAGATTGTTGGTTCGTCTCACATATTATTTGTAAAACCCGCCCCTACCGAAGAATCAAGGGTGCTCAACACGATATTAATCAAAAACCCGGTTTCTGGGCCTTGCGTAACTATATTTCCAATTCTCTCAGAATAGTCCGAACTGGCAGAAATAGAGAACGCTGAGTCTTTCTAAAAGGCACAAAACCCTGTTTTAACCAAAATGCTTTTGCCTCCTCGTTTCTAGTATCAACTCTAATCGCCTGAAATCCAATAATTTCTTGTTCAAATAGCAAGCAAATTCGACGATAGGCATCTGCCAAAAGTTGGCGACTTATTCCTTGTCCTTGCCACACCCGATCGATTGCAAACTGTCCTATCAAGATAGCAGGAATCGGGAAAGGGAGGGGTTGCTTGTATTCATCTGGCAATTCTTTCACAGGAATTGTTGAGGCACTAAGAGTATAAAATCCACAAATTTTTGCCTCTCCAGGTTCCACAATCATCAAAAAAGTTCTAGAAAAACCAGCTTCATCAGCCGTTTCCACTAGATTCTTCAGATAATTATTAATTTCCTCGTCTCCACAGTCAAACTCTTCTCTTTGTAGAGTAGGAAAATTTTTCAGGCCGCAAAATCTCCATCCCACGGTTCACTCCTGTTATAGTTATCCTTAAATTCAGCAACAGTTAACTTGAGTTCTTCTGATGCTGGTAGTGGGTTATCCCATAAATTTTTTGAACTTGCACTTTGTTTCTGGGCTGTTGCGTTTGAAAGTTGAGATTGTCCTCGAACACCCAAACCTTCTGGCAACAACTGGTACTCGCGCTGTAGAATTAAAAAGATGAGGACGAGCTGCAAAATAATTACGACTGTTAACAGCAAATTTTCCATAGGTTATGCTAGTAATTGTAGTTGTAAAGACTTTATATGACCGCACAGATTCCCATGATGATATAGTATGTCAATTTCATAGAAAAGTCAAGGGATTTTAGATTTTAAATTTTAGATTTTAGATTTTAGATTAGACATCTCCCAAAAAGCTTGTCAACAACAGGCAGGATGCCTGTTCCACAATAATTATGGGAGATGTCTATTGAATAGCTGTAGGGTTTGTTGCATCAAAAATCTGCAAGTTCGATCGCAAATTTTCTAATTTTTTTCCCATTGCACAATCACCTCATTAGTGGCATCGTAAATATAGCAGTCCTTGTAGGAGTCGTAAAGTTTTTTACCCCACCCCGACCCTCCCCTTATGAAGGTCCGGGAGTAAGAAATTCACAGATGATTTAGGATCGATCGGTCTCAATCCATCACATCATTCGTTTCGGGCTCACCAGGATAAAAGCGATCGCTAAAAATGTCTTCCAACCCATACGGACAATTCTCTGGAAAAGTTGTGCGCGGCAGGTCTGTTTCTCCCGAAGCTAATGCCAATCCTTTGATGTAAGCTGTCTGGAGAGCTTCTTGTAGGTAAGGTTTGAGACTTGGATTCTCTTTGAGCAACTCTAATAAATCCATACGTTGGATGCGAATTGTATTCACCCAACTGCGACTTCGTTTTGACACTTGATATTCCCATTTAAGCAAATGTCCAATCAAAATACTCAAGCGATTTCTTAATTCGGCTCGTTGTTGTTTTCCCAATGACTCAATTTCCTCGATTAAATTAGGTAGGTCAATTTGACTCCATTCTTGATGTTTGAGGAGTTTTACTTGTTCCTCTGTCCAAGCATAAAAATCAGTTTCATAAAGACTTTGCATTGAGTTTTTTGGTGTTTTTTTGACTTGTGGTGTTTGCATAAAAATATCAAAATTTAGTGTTATTTCCTTTAACCGATCGCAAATCCTGTATATTGTCTAACCAAAGGTTCGTGAAATGCTAAAACTATATCTTCTTTTGGCACTCCTAATTTAACTAACTCATCAGCTATTCCAATCTCAGTGCCATCGTACTGTATCCAAATCTTGCCGTCTTTGATGTCTAAGTGGAAGAGACAACCATACCTGCGATCGCGATTTTTCCAACCCGCATATACTAATTGATAATGGTCGTGAACTGTATCAAAGATTGTTTGTCTGTCCACATCCGGGTCTGGAGTACCCAAATTAGCATACTCCTCCAATAATTGTTGAATGTATACTCTGTAATTTTCTAATTTGTTTTCCATTGTACAATCACCTCATTAGTCGCATCGTAAATAATTAACTTGACTTCAAATCGTTGAATAATTTTTTGAATTAATTGAAGGTTGAAAAAAGTTTGATAAGTTCCGTCAGGAACCGCTAAATACAATTCTCGTCCAGGGTACTTTTCTTCTAAAGCTACGCGATAATTGATAAATTGTCCCATAGCAGTATGAAACTCATAGATATTTGAAGTGCCAATAAAGCTTTTTACCTCAACCGCTATCTTTGTGCCATTTTTCTCGGCCGCAATAAGCTTTTCTGCTCCCAAATCAACATACATTTCAACTCCACCCACATCCAGCTTCAAGGGGTCGTCGGTAATTATCCAATTTTCTGTTTCAAGAGCTTTTCGGACAGCTTTATGGAAAACATCTTTGGCAGGCATTTTTAGTATGTTTACTACGGAAAATATTATTATACCAAATCCTGGTTTAATACTCTTTCTATCTCTTCAGTCTCGCGTTGCTCTGAGGGGTCTCACTCCTCACTTCTGAATCCAGCGCCCGCGCAAGTTTCTCCCATAGATTTTGTAGGTTGGGTAGAGCGTCAGCGAAACCCAACACATTATTTTAAAAGAGTTGGGTTTCGCAAAGCCTCAACCCAACCTACAAAATCTACTACAAAATCTACATTGTTTGTATAGAGGCGATTTCAATCGCCGATCGCCCGCCATGAATAAACGCTACTATCAGAAATATGGGCGATCGTCCCACTAAACGCCCTACAGCCCTGCCAGAATGCCAAACAACTTGAAATTAACATCCGATCCGTGGCAATATTTAAGGAATTGTTAAGTTATGCGACGCGATCGCAGACAAAACTTCCCGCTGAAACTTTCCCGTTAACCCACAGTTCCCATTTGGAGCCCACGCATCTATGATTCCCAACCATTCCTTCGCGGCTGACGAGCATTCTAGCAAACCCGATAAGCCCGAAGAAGCTTGCGGCGTTTTCGGTATCTACGCACCGGGTGAAGATGTCGCCAAGTTGACCTATTTTGGTCTGTATGCCTTGCAGCACCGAGGTCAGGAATCCGCAGGGATTGCCACCTTTGATGGTGACAAAGTACACCTGCACAAAGAAATGGGACTGGTTTCCCAAGTCTTCAATGAATCCTCTTTAGGTCACTTGCCCGGTAACTTAGCCGTAGGTCACACTCGCTACTCTACTACCGGCTCGTCGCGGGTAATCAACGCTCAGCCTGTGGTTGTCGAAACTCGTTTGGGAAGTCTGGCTCTAGCACATAACGGGAATCTTGTCAATACCAAAGAATTGCGGGAAAAATTGTTGGCTCGGAAGTGCGAGTTTGTCAGCACTACGGATTCAGAGGCGATCGCAGTGGCGATCGGCTACGAGGTAGGCAAGGGCAAAGACTGGCTCGAAGCAGCCATCAGCGCCTTTGCCATGTGCCAAGGAGCCTTTAGTTTGACGATCGCCACCCCGACAGGCGTCATGGGCGTCCGCGACCCCCACGGAGTCCGCCCGCTGGTCATCGGCACTCTCCCCACAAATCCGGTACGCTACGTTTTGGCATCGGAAACTTGCGCCTTGGATATTATCGGTGCTGAATTTTTGCGGGATGTAGAACCAGGAGAATTAGTTTGGATTACAGAGGAAGGTATGGCTTCCTTCCACTGGAGTCAGAAACAAAAGCGCAAACTTTGCATCTTTGAAATGATCTATTTTGCTCGACCAGATAGCATCATGGAAGGTGAAAATTTGTACAGCTATCGACTCCGAATCGGACGTTACTTGGCCGCCGAATCTCCGATTGATGCTGATATAGTTATTGGTGTGCCTGATTCTGGCATCCCAGCGGCGATCGGCTTTTCTCAAGCTTCCGGCATTCCCTACGCCGAAGGATTGATTAAAAATCGCTACGTCGGACGCACTTTTATTCAGCCAACTCAGGCAATGCGGGAGTCAGGAATCCGCATGAAACTCAACCCTCTGCGAGATGTGTTGGAAGGGAAACGGGTAATTATTATCGATGATTCGATCGTTCGTGGGACTACTAGCCGCAAAATCGTCAAAGCCTTGCGGGATGCGGGCGCAACCGCAGTTCACATGAGAATTTCCTCGCCGCCGGTGACTCATCCGTGTTTCTACGGCATTGACACCGACAATCAAGATCAATTGATTGCGGCTACCAAATCTGTCGCCGAAATCGCCGCTCAAATTGAGGTAGATTCTTTGGCTTTCTTGAGTTGGAAAGGAATGCTGAAGGCGACTCATGAAGATCCGAACAGTTTTTGTTCTGCGTGTTTTACCGGCGATTATCCGATCGAGGTACCGGAATTGGTAAAACGAGCCAAGCTAATTTTGGAGAAAGCTGCAACTTAAGGGAAGTCAGTAGTCAGTAGTCATTAGTCAGTAGTCATTAGTTATTAGTCATTAGTTATTAGTTAATTGCTACTAATGCCCCATGCCCAATGCCCAATGCCCAATGCCCCATGCCC
>NZ_NXIB02000044.1 GCF_002412335.2 Tychonema bourrellyi FEM_GT703 | reverse complement strand
GCATGGGGCATTGGGCATTGGGCATTGGGCATGGCATGGGGCATTGGGCATTGGGCATTGGGCATGGCATGGGGCATGGGGCATTGGGCATGGGGCATGGGGCATTGGGCATTGGGCATTGGGCTACGAGTAGGGAATTACGAATTCCTAATTACGAGTAGGGAATTACGAATTCCTAATTCCTAATTACGAGTGAATAATTCTTCCTTCTTCCTTCTTCCTTCAACATCTGAACTTAAGATTGTTTTTCCAGTTCAGATTTCATGCGCTCCAGCGTTGAGTTCATTTGCTCAAACATTTGCTGAGGCGTGATCCCAAATTGATTGAGCTGCGTTTTTAACTGCTCGACGGTCATCTGAGCCATGAAGTCCTCAGACAGCTCGAAGCGCTTCATAAAAATACGATAACGATCCATCATAGCTTCCATCTGAGCGATGAACATTTTCTTGCCTTCGCGATCGAATTTGCCGTAACTGCCGCCTAGTTTGGTCAGGGATTGGTAGTCCTCAAACAACAGCTTGGCTTCTTGTTGAACAATTTCTGAATCAAAAAATCCCATAGCTTTACCTAATTTTTTCATATCGAACAAATTTTTATCCGTGGCAGTCCCGCTGCTTATTCAACTATTTTATCAGTTGTCGGAGGCTGCCCCTACCCTTCAAAGCGTAAAGATTAGTAGCAATGTCCGTACAAGATGGAGATGGGCATGGGCATGGGGTATCGGCCAAACAGAGCATGGGGTATCGGGCATTGGCCAAACAGGGCATCGGCCAAACAGAGCATCGGGCATTGGCACTAACCAATAACCAACAGTCAACTGACAACTGACAACTGTCAACTGTCAACTGTCAACTGTCAACTGTCAACTGTCAACTGTCAACTGACTTCAAACGTTCCCGATGCGTTCTAGTGGCCAAAACCTGACTACAGCCCGGCCGATGATATTCTGCTTCGGTAAAAATCCCCACCGACTAGAGTCGTTGCTATTGTTACGGTTGTCTCCCATCACGAAGTATTGATTTTCTGGGACGCGATAAGGCCCCCACTGGTATTTAGGAGGTTCGGCTATGTAGTTTTCGACGAGGGGTTTGTCGTTGAGGTAGACTAAACCTTGTTTAACGGCGACGGTTTGACCCGGTAAGCCAATGATCCGCTTGATAAATGCTTGGTCTTGGGTAAATCCTTGTTCTTGCAACTGTTCTGGTGGGGAAAATACTACGATGTCGCCAGTTTTTGGAGGTTCAAGATAATAGGATATTTTTTCGACTACCACCCGATCGCCTATATGCAAAGTTGGTAACATAGAATCTGAGGGTATGAAGCGCGGTTCGGCGATTAATGCTCGAATCAATATTGCTAAAGCTAAGGCAATAATCACTATTTGAAGATTTTCTCGCTGGGAATTCCACGCTTTTTGCCACGAGGTTCTTGTGCTGAGCCCTTCGACTCCGCTTAGGGACTCCAAAGTCGAAGTATCCGGCTGATTTTCTGCTACTTTTTTACTTAAATTGCTTTTGTCAGATGTCATGTAGTTTTCCTATGATTTTATTGACCTTGATTCATAAAAAAGGCAGAGAATTGAAGATTCTCCACCTTTTTTATATGCTGATTTTGAGTTATTTACGATCGCACAATTGATCCTAAATTGTACTCGCGATCGAACTTACTCAACACCTTGGGGTAGCAATTCCCGCTTCTGGCCTTGCAACACCTTGACAATTCCATCCTCGCCCACATCCACAACAGCGATATCGCCGTCTTTGATGCGGCCAGAAAGGATTTCCTCAGCCAAACTGTCTTCCAACAACCGCATGATCGCGCGGCGCAGCGGCCTGGCTCCGTAACTAGGATTGTAGCCCTCTTCCACCAGACGTTCCTTGAACTTTTCGGTAACTTCCAGAGTGATTCCCTGTTCTGTCAAACGGCCGAAAACTTCTTTCAGCATGATCACCGCGATTTCCTTAACTTCCTCTCTGTTCAACTGACGGAAGACGATAATTTCGTCAAGTCGGTTGAGGAATTCTGGGCGGAAATAGTTTTTCAGTTCTTCATTAACCAAAGAGCGAATGCGGTTGTAAGTAGCATCCGCTTGGTTGTCACTGAACTCGAAACCGAGGCCACCGCCACCTTTTTCAATCACCTTAGAACCGATGTTAGATGTCATAATCAGCAGCGTATTTTTGAAGTCTACGGTGCGACCTTTAGCATCAGTTAAACGGCCGTCTTCCAATATTTGCAAAAGCATATTGAAGACATCGGGGTGAGCTTTTTCGATTTCGTCGAACAACACGACTGTGTAAGGACGACGACGAACTGCTTCTGTGAGTTGTCCACCTTCGTTGTAACCGACATAACCGGGAGGGGAACCGATGAGTTTGGAGACGGTGTGACGTTCCATGTACTCGGACATATCCAACCGAATCATCGCGTCTTCGGAACCGAAGAAGTAACCGGCTAGGGCTTTGGTGAGTTCGGTTTTACCAACGCCTGTGGGCCCGGAGAAGATGAAACTGGCGATCGGGCGATTGGGGTTTTTCAAGCCAACACGGGCGCGACGAATGGCCTTAGAAACAGCTTTGACAGCTTCTTCTTGACCGATCAAACGCTGGTGCAGGGTGTCTTCCATGTGCAACAGCTTTTCGGACTCAGATTCGGTCAATTTGTTGACCGGAACTCCCGTCCAGCTTGCCACGATTTGAGCGATGTCTTCTTCGGTAACTACTGGCGATGGGTCAGTTTCGCCACGGGTCGCCGAGTCGGTTTTTTTGGCTTGGGAAATAGCGCGGATTTCGGCTTTGATCGTCATTTCGCGATCGCGCAATTCTCCGGCCTTATCAAAGTCTTGAGAACGCACCGCTTCGTCTTTATCCTTCAGGACTTGGCGCAGTTCTTTGTCAAGTTCCTTGGCTGCGGGAGGAAGTTGAGAGTTAATCAGACGGACTCTCGAACCTGCTTCATCTACCAAGTCAATGGCTTTGTCTGGTAGGAAGCGATCGGAGATATATCGGTGAGATAGTTTGGCTGCGGCTTCCAGGGCCGTATCCAAAATTTTCAGCTTGTGGTGCTGTTCGTAGCGTTCCCGCAGACCGAAGAGAATCTCGATCGTCTCGTCAACAGTCGGTTCGCCGACCATCACAGGCTGGAAGCGCCGCTCTAGGGCTGCGTCGCGCTCAATGTGCTTGCGGTACTCGTCTAAAGTTGTAGCACCGATACACTGGAGTTCGCCTCTCGCCAAAGCTGGCTTGAGAATGTTCGCAGCATCGATCGCACCTTCAGCCGCACCAGCACCGATCAAAGTGTGCACTTCGTCAATCACCAAAATCACATTACCCGCCGTGCGGATTTCGTCCATGATTTTTTTGAGACGTTCTTCAAATTCGCCCCGGTATTTCGTACCAGCGACGAGCAAGCCGATGTCGAGGGTGACGACGCGCTTATCTTCTAGGATGTCTGGGATGTCGTTGTTAGCGATGCGTTGGGCTAGTCCTTCGGCGATCGCGGTTTTGCCAACTCCAGGTTCACCGATGAGCACCGGGTTATTCTTGGTACGGCGACCGAGGATTTGGATTACTCGTTCAATTTCTTTTTGGCGTCCGACTACGGGGTCAAGCTTCCCATCCACCGCCATTTGAGTTAGGTTAGATCCAAACTCATCAAGGGTTGGGGTTTTGGTGCGAGCACCGCCGCCAGTGGCTGCGACTTCTGCGGTTTCTCCCAGCATCCGAATTACTTGGGTGCGGACTTTCGACAAGTCTACTCCCAGGTTTTCTAAGACTCTGGCCGCGACTCCTTCACCTTCGCGGATCAGACCCAGCAGCAAGTGTTCGGTACCGATATAGTTGTGTCCGAGTTGGCGAGCTTCTTCGAGGGACAGTTCTAGAACCCGCTTGGCGCGAGGGGTGAACGGAATTTCGACTGCTACGAAGCCGGAACCGCGCCCGATGATTTTTTCGACCTCAATCCGAGCATCTTTGAGGTTGACCCCCATTGATTTGAGGACTTTGGCTGCAACTCCGGTTCCTTCTCCGATCAGACCCAGGAGGATCTGTTCTGTCCCTACGAAGTTGTGACCCAGGCGACGAGCTTCTTCCTGGGCCAGCATGATTACTTTTATTGCTTTTTCTGTGAAGCGTTCAAACATGATTTATTCCCATCACCTGCTATGTGCCCGTTTCGAGGTCACGCTCGCTTGAGCGGGCGTTTTTAGTCGAGTGTTAACTCGTACTGCTTATTCTAGCGTGACATTCCCGACTGCTCTGCCACACGGTCAAAGCGGTTGCAGATTCTAGGCTGCTGTTGCAGGGTGGCTTTCAACTGGGAAGACCCAAATGGTGGCTGACCTACAACCTCCCCCTAGACTGCAAGAAGATTGTTCTTCTCGGCCTGTGCCCAACCTACGACTATGTATTGAGGATTCTAGCACAATCTTTTGGGCTGTTATGCAGGTAAAAAAGTGGTGCTTACCGAAGTACAGGGCGGGTTTTGCACAAAACTTATTGGTTAAAGGGGCTGACGGTGTTACGCTGTACAACCCTGAACAAACAGGGCATACGCGATAGCAATACTCTCACTATTGATAGAGAGAGCTCTCGTAGCCGTCCCTCAAAGCTCGAATCATAATGTTTCGAGCGCCGCCCCAATCTCGGTCATGTTCGTGACCGCAGTTGGGGCATTTAAATGTTTTTGAACCACCAAGCTTTGAATGTTTGTGTCCGCATTTGGTGCAAGTTTTGCTAGTGTAGGATTCGTTAACGTCAATAACAACAACACCCCGTTTTTTAGCTGATTGCTTGAGGTGGCATTCAAAACGATAATGCCCCCAAGTGAGCATCTGCCTAGCAGTCTTGGTGCGTAACTTGCGCTTTGATCTAACAACCATTTGTGATGTTTCAAATGTAGGCAGCAATATGACTTTGTATTCACTTGTCAGGTAATTAACTACCTGCTTGTGGCACTCGTCAACCAAGTCACGAATCCTGATTCTCAGCTTGCTTGCCGCTTCTAGCATCCGGCGTTTCTGCTTTCTACTAGCTTTTGACACACGTCCCATTAGTTTGTCAAGGTGAGAACACAATCTTTGAATGCGTCCAAAGCGCCTGGGTAGAGCGTTGATAGTCGTTCAACTTGTCGATCGAGGTCTGCCTTTTGTGGCCTGGTAGAGACGCGAGCATAGACAACAGTGGCGCGTCCTCAGCCTGTCTGCAACAGCTTATATTGGCGGTACTGATCTTTATCTTGATACGCATCTTGGCTGCATTAACTTCAGTCATTTCAAGGCGATGGCTTACCGAAGCAGAAGCTCAGGATGCTTATATACTTCTTACAAATCCAAAGGCATAGAAAGTAGAAATTGATTATGCGTTAGTTACATTACAAACGGCAATAACTATCATGTTGAGCATCATCTCTATCCTAGTGTAGCGATACATATAGCAATCATAAATGAGTCATAAATATTTTTACCCCACCCCAACCCTCCCCTTAGTAAGGGGGAGGGAGTAAGAAATTCACAAATGATTTAGGATTGCTATAGTTGTTGCCTAGTTTGATACTGTCCCCGAAGTGAAAATCATAGCGATCGCGCATTAATTACGCTACCTCGCTGGTTTCTTTAACGGCAGATTGACTCGATTGAGCTACATAAATACCGCATAAAATCACGACAAACGCCACCAAGTCAAGGAAACCCAAGCGTTCAGAGAAAATTACCCAAGCGAAGATTGAGGCAAGGACTGGCTCGAAAAGCAGCGTGACGGCGACGAACCCTGACGACAGTTTGCTGAGGCTGTAAGCCAAAAGTCCTTGACCCAATACTTGGCACAAGACGGCTTGCAAAATTACGAAAAACCACCCCAGCCAGGAATGGGGAAACAATGTTTCTTGGGCGAGTGCGAGGACGGGAAACGCCAACATAGTCGTGAAGGCGCAGCGCCACAGCAATAAGGTTGCCGTGGTAAATCGTTCTCGTAGCAGTTCTAGCAGTATCAGATACGCAGCAAAACAAATCCCCGATAGCAAGGCGAGGGCATTACCTTGTACTTGGTTAGTGGCGAACTGCACGTCATCCAATCCCATAGCGATCGCTCCCCCCAGTGCCATAATCATGCCAATAATGAATCTGCTATTATAGCTCCGACCTAATAACAACCACCCCCCCAAACCGACAAACAGTGGGTTCAAACCACAAAATAACGTAACGTTGGCAACGTTGGTTTGAGTCAGCGCCAAAGACCACAGGAGGAAGTAGATCGCTCCGAAAGTTCCCAATGCTACCAATAGCCCCAATTCTCGTCTCGTAAAAGGCTTCTGTTCTACAGGTTGGTTATCAGATTTTTGGCGGTCCAAAGCTTCAAGTCCGCTCAACAATCCAAAGATGATGGTAGCGATCCAGCCGCGATGGAATGCTACGGCATTTGAACCTATTTCTCGTTCGCACAATTTGACGAGGATTGGTGCTAAAGATAGGGGGATTAGGCTGGCAAATAATGAAGCAGTTGCGATCCAAGTTGGTGTTCTGGACAACGGTTGCTGTGCTAATTCCAGTTTGGCTGTCATACTTTTTAACAAATGTGTTGACATCTAGTTGTGCTGATTTTTTTTGAGCCAAGTCTTGTTCAGTTGCTTGCCTTTGAAACAAACACTAATGGTGACTACCCGCTCTCTAGCTGATTTTGCTGGATATCGACAGCAGCTTGGCTAGATACGGCTAGGTATACACCGATGAGAACTAGGACAAAACCTACCCCATTCGAGAAACTTAACTTTTCCCCAAATATTGCCCAAGCCAAAATGCTGCTAAATACTGGCTCTAACAAATGTACTAAGGAGACAACCACTGAGGACAACTGGGCAACGCTATATGTTAAAAGTCCCTGACCTAAAACTTGGCAGACGAGGGCAAGAAAAATGACGAACAGCCACCCATTCACTGAAGAAGGAAAAAGCCGATCGCCAGTGAACACAAGTATGGGCAAGATGGAGAAAGTAGCGATCGCACAGACCCACAACTGAATTGTGATGGGGTCAAATTTGGTTCTGAGTTGTTCTATCACCAGCAGGTATGCACCCAAGAAAACCGCAGAGAGGATGGCTGCTATGCCTCCTGTGACTTCACCAGTGGCGATTTGGATCTGCTCAATTTCAATGGTGATCGCTCCCCCAATGGCGACGACCATCCCAATCAGAAATTGGCGGTTAAAGCCTTGACCGAATAACAACCACGCTCCTAAGCTGGTAAATATCGGGGCGAGATTATGTAGGATTGTCGAGATAGCGATGCTGGTTTGAGTCAGCGACCAAGCTACAAAGGATAAGGTGGCAGCAAAAAAAATCCCAGCACCCAGCAATAGCAAAAGCTCCTGACTGGTGTATGAGTGCTGTTCAACGGGTTTGTCACCAGAAAGTCTCTGACGTATCGCCTTGTATCCTTGCCACAGCCCGAAGACGACACTACCTAGCCAAAAGCGATCAAATATTGTAGCATTGGGGCTGAGTTCAGCTTCACTCCATCTAATGAAGATAGAGCCAAAAGATATGGCGACTACACCGACAAGTAATGAGGCGATCGCCATCGTCGTTTTATTGGATTGATTCATCAGACATCAGAGGTGAAACAAATATCAAACAGAAAAATTTATGATAGGCTGTGAAGCAGCTCTGCTTCGTGGCGGCTGTGAAGCAACTCTGCTTCGTGGGGGCTATGAAGTTTTCTCTAGCAAATCCAGCAGCTAAATGCTTGTTTTAGTTTTTTTATATTTCTATTTTTGAAAGATCATCCCTTTCATTAATTAGCACTTATCTAAAACTATGTCAAGCACCATTTTTTACATACTATACGGATCTATGGAGCCGGTTTCCAAATGACGACGATCAGCAGTTCTACGTTTCTGTTAGCTATTTTGCCTCCTCCAGGATGGGGTGCATTTTTGCTTAACTTCGGCATTCTTGGTATTGTCGTTATTGTTCTCTACCTACTGTTTGGTATTTTGCGGAGGGTGTTCCGTGTATTTACCTCCGACCTACCGTTAGTTGCACTCAACGTCTCAGAAACGCCGCTGATACTGATTGCGGTCGCGATCGGTTTGAAGCTGGCATTGGTGACGCTATCTGTCACTCCTACAAGTTACATTACTTGGTTCCAACGAGGATTGACCGCTTTTCTGATCCTTGTCGTCGCCTTTTGGGTGGTTCAATTGATCACCGAGGTTGTGACCTATGCTTTTAGGCAGTATGCCGAAGGCTCCGAGGCAATGTGGGATGATGTTCTCGCTCCCATCCTACAAAATGTTATCCCTTTAATTGTTTACTTGGTGGGTGGACTGCTGTTTCTCCAGGCGTTCGGTGTTGACATCCAAGGTTTGTTAGTTGCAATCGGAGGATTGAGTTTTATCTTGGGGTTTGCGCTAAAAGATATTCTGGCAAACTTCTTCAGTGGGTTAGTCTTGCTCATCGATACACCGTTTCGCTTTGGGGATGTGATTGAGCTAGCCAACGGTAGAAGAGGCGTGATTAAACACATTGGGCTGCGGTTAACCGAACTATATCTCATTGACACGCACTCACAAATTTACATTCCCAATGCCGCGTTTGAAGGGCAGAACATTATTAACCTCAGCCGTCCGACCAATCATTACTACTACACGATCGCCATTCCCATCAAAGCAGATGTTGCCCCGGCTCTAGCCGTCTCCATGATGGAAAAAGTCGTGCTGGCGCACCCCGATACTATGGGCGAAATTCACAAGAAGTTAGAATTGATTGACCAGTTTTATGGTTACTCTATACCAGGGGTAAAAGCGCAACAGAAGCGAGAGGCGGGACGGCAACGCTTGTTAGCTGAGTGTGAGGTGAATACTATACTAGCTGAGATTGAAATGGGTTTGGCGCACCTAGCCGATATCATCTCCCAATTAGAAAGGGGCGGATTAGATATAGAGGAGCGGCGAACAGTGCAAGCACACTATCTGGAACTTTGTCAAAAGATTGGACTGGAATTAAAGCCCGATCGACATGACCGTCGCAGACGCTGGCTCACTGAAGCTACCGGAACAGTATCCGAGAGTAGTTTGATTGGGCTGATGCGCCGTTGGTATCGATACTGGTTGAAAGACCCTGACCTATTTCAAGAAGACCAGCAAGCGTTGAAGCAAGAGTGGGAACAGAAGATTGATTTGTTGAAGATCAAAGTCAACAAGCTGTTTTGGGCAATCAGTAATCCCAAAGGGTTAGAAACGCGATTAGACGATCTGGTAGAAAGCTTTCGCGAATGGTTGCGAGAAAACTTCAAGAGTTCACGCAATGAATGGCAAGACCCCAAAATCTGGATCAATGACCTGAATGGAGATTACACGCGAGACACGCTGGTGCGGTTCTATGTCGATGACATCAAGCTAGAACATTGTGAACGGGGACAGCGGATTCTCAGCGAAATGCGGCGTGAAATCGTCTGGCATTTACGTCAGTCGTATTTGTCTAAGTAGGTAGGCGAATAAGCTGTTCTCCATTTAAACCAGTAACTCGTGGCGTAGGGTGCGTCAGCCTTGTACGGGCGAATGGCTCTCTTAGCCCCTACTGAAACGGAAAACCTTGTACGGGATCTCTTGCCATTCGCCCCTACGCACCCTACGCGGAGGAGTTTAAATGCCGAACAGCTTAGTAAAGGATAAACGTAATGAATTTCAGAACTTTTACCGATATGTCAAAGTGGGGAATCTTAGTCAAAGTTCTTCCCCTAACAGCGCTATTTTGCTTGGCAAAATGGATCGCTCATCAGATGCAGTGGGAATTTGGTAAGTTCGATAGTCAGGTAGGTTCTCTGTTAGCGGCGGTAACGTTCATCTTGGCGTTTATGCTGAACGGGACGCTGAATGATTACCGTACCAGTGAAGATATGCCCGCGCAGATTGCGAATGCGGTTGAAACGATTCAAGATACGAATTTGTTCATTGCAGCCCGTAAGCCCGACTATGACCCAACCCTACTTACAGAAGGGTTAGCTGAGATCCTAAAATCAGTCCTACTCTGTTTGAAACAGGGTCAGCCATTCATCAGAGTGGAGAATGCCGTTACAAACCTCAATCAATTACTGGCTGAATTCTCCAAGTTTTGCGAAATTCCTTCGATAAGTCGCCTTCAAGGTGAACAGGCAAAGATTCGTCTTATGATCGATCGAATTCAAAGGATTCGTGATACCGACTTTCTGGCATCCGCCTATGGATTGCTGCATCTTCTGATAATTGCCTCAAGCAGTGCTTTGTTAATAACCCGTACCGACGATTTTAATACCAATTTGATTGTTTCATGTTTTCTTTTTACGTCATTCATGTATTTGTTGTTGCTGGTCTACGACATTGACAATCCTTTTGAGTACAACGGAACATCTAGTGCAGATATTGATTTGTCATCTCTAGAGCGATCGTACCATCAACTGCGTGAGCGGCTATTGAATGACGATGAGCCTAAAATACCTGTGTAACCATTTTTCATGTCATTTCCGGTTGCACCTGAATTATGTTGACTGTTGACTGTTGACTGTTGACTGTTGACTGTTGACTGTTGACTGTTAACTGTTAACTGTTAACTGTTGACTAACGGAATTGATGTCAGAGCTAAAATCAAGCTAAGGCAGTTTATAGAGAAGCTGGAAAGAGGATTGATATCAATTCCAGTTGCATCGGCCGAAATTAGGACACGGCATTGCCGTGTCCTCCGTTGCTTATTAAATTATTAACAAATTACACTCACAACTCAAAATCATCGATCGCCAAATGCCAATTTTTCTCATGCAGCCGATCGCGCATCTGCCGTTCCTCAACCGCCAAATATTCCTGAAATTCCGGTTTTTCCAGACCGCTGCGCCACATAACCAGAGCATCTTCTCCAGTGTCTTCGTAGTATCGTTTGCGCCGTCCCGCTTCTTTAAAACCAAATTTTTTGTACAGGGAAACTGCCGCTAAATTAGAATCCCGCACTTCTAAAGTTGCCCGCTCTAATTGTCTGTCACAAGCCGATTTTAGCAAAGCCCAAAGCAAAGTTTGTCCCAAACCCTGACGTTGAAAGCTAGGATGAATTGCCAGCATGATAATATGAGCTTCTTCTAAAATTGCCCACAAACAACCCACACCAATCAGCATTGGGCGAATCTGTAGGGGCGGTGCCCCCGTGCCCGCCCGAATCTGTAGGGGCGGTGTCCCCGTGCCCGCCCGATTTTGACCTGATTCACAGTCCTCAGTTTCCCATGTCCATAAGCCTAATAAATCGCTGTTAGGACTGTCTAATTCCCGCCTGTAGCCTTCGATCGCCCAAAGTCCCCCAAAACAGAGGCGATCGAGTTCTACGGCACTAGGCAGGTGTTCTGGGGCGAGATGTTTGATTTTGAGAAAACACACAAATGATTTTAGATGTTAGATTTTAGATTTTAGATTTGATAATTAGACATCTTCCATAATTATTGTGGAACAGGCATCTTGCCTGTTCAAGACAGGCTTTTGACTGCTTTTGGAATGAATCTGAGGCAACTGACCCAATTGCTTGCGGTCAATTGTACACTGGGAAAGACAGTAAGGATAGTTATGGCGCGATGGTATTAACTCAATCTATCGGGGTGGAATCTGGACTTCAGTATTTGTCTGAGTCGAAAGAATCCCCGCAAAGTCGATCGCCCAATCAAGAGCTTTTACCACTGACAGCCAGTGTTAACAGTCGCGATCGGCTGGAAATAGGAGGCTGCGAGGTGACAGCTTTGGTTGAGCAATTTGGCTCGCCCCTGTACATTTTAGACGAAGAAACGCTGCGGGCGGCTTGCAGCCAGTATCGAGATGCTTTTAAACGTTACTATCCGGGTTCTTCTCAAGTGCTCTACGCTTCTAAAGCTTGGAGTTGTTTGGCGGTTTGCGCGATCGCAGCGAACGAAGGCTTAGGCATAGATGTGGTATCCTCTGGAGAAATTAAGACAGCACTACAAGCTGGTGTGAATCCAGACAAAATCTACTTTCACGGGAATAACAAGTCCCGCGAGGAAATTCAGCTAGCTGTTGAAAGTGGTTGTGCGATCGTCGCAGACAATTGGCTCGATTTGGAGACTCTAGCAGAGTTTGGAAAATTGGGTATTAGCAACCCGAAAGGTACACCGACACGGGTGATGGTGCGGTTTACACCTGGAATTGAGTGTCACACTCACGACTACATTAAAACTGGTCAAATCGACAGTAAATTTGGTTTCGATCCCAACTCCCTCAAGCAGGTTTTTAGTTTCCTGAGCCAGCAGCCGTCGTTATCTTGCGTGGGAGTGCACGCTCATATTGGATCTCAGATTTTTGAACTGCAACCCCATCACGATTTAGCAGATGTGATCGTTGAGGCTTTCACAGAAGCAATTCGCCACGGATTGACGCCGACAGAAATTAATATTGGTGGTGGGTTAGGTATTCGCTATACTGAAGCGGATGATCCTTACAGCATAGATGATTGGGCTAAGACAGTCTGCGACGCAATGGTAGCAGCTTGCAACAAGCAGAATTTGCCATTACCGAAATTGCTTTGCGAACCGGGTCGATCGCTCGTGGGCACAGCCTGCGTCACAGCTTACACCATTGGCTCTCAAAAAGTTATTCCGGGAATTCGGACGTATTTATCAGTGGATGGCGGTATGTCCGACAATCCCCGTCCAATTACCTACCAATCAGTTTATCGAGTTCTCGCAGCCAACAAAATGTCTGCTCCCTTAACGGAAACAGTCACAGTTGCTGGTAAACATTGCGAATCAGGCGATATTCTGATTAAAGATGCTAAGTTGCCAGAGTGTCAGGCGGGAGATATTCTCGTGGTTACGGCTACAGGGGCATACAATTATAGCATGGCTTCTAACTACAACCGAGTTCCCAGACCGGCGGCGGTTTTGGTGAGAAATGGTGAAGTTAATACGATCGTACAGCGGGAAACAGACGAGGATTTGCTAAGGTTCGATCGTCTTCCTGAAAGACTCAGTGTTCAAAAGTAAAAGCAAAAAGCAAAAAGCAAAAAGCAAAAAGAAAGATAATTTATTGGGAATTCTTGATGATTGTCTTTCAAATTTTTACTTTTGGCTGGTTTAGTCACGCGATTGGAATAATAACTGTTCATGGTTCACGGGTTCGAGTGCATCATAGTTCGCGGTTCACAGGCGGTAGGGTTCGATGAACCATGAACAATCAACAATCTGGCTATGACTTTGGCCTCATTCAGTCCTTATTGATTCAGGCGATCGATATTGGACTGGTATTTGCCCTTGCGTATTTGGTACTCGTCATTGTGGGGGAGCGCCGGACGCTGTGGATGGTACGGGGATTTATTATTTTAATGCTGGCGGCGGCGGTGAGCAATTGGGCTGGATTGAGACTATTGCACGTCGCCCTCAATAGTTTGGTGACTGGTTCGGCTGTAGCAATGGCGGTAATATTACAGTCGGAATTTCGCCGATTTCTGGAACAATTGGGTCGGGGGGAAATTGTTCAATTGTTTGGACGCGATCGCCGACCAACTCCCGCACCGGATAGCGTAATAGATGAAATTGTGGACGCAGTAAAAGAACTTTCGCAGAACCGCACGGGCGCTTTACTAATTATAGAAACAGATTCTCCGATCGACGATCGGGATTTTTCAGTTCCGGGAGTGAAGTTGAATGCTGAAGTTTCTAAGGAATTGTTGCAGACGATTTTTCAACCACAAACTTTGCTCCATGACGGGGCTGTTTTGATTCGAGCTTCGCGGATCGTGTCGGCGGGGGTGATTTTGCCTTTGTCCGATCGCACCGCGTCGCGGCAGTTGGGAACCCGCCACCGGGCGGCGATGGGAATCACGGAACGGGTGCAAGCTTGCGTGTGCGTGGTGGTGTCAGAGGAAACGGGTTCTATTTCTTTAGCTTTTATGGGAACTCTAAATCGTCCTTTGACTAGCACAAAATTGAAAGAGTTGCTGGAAGCAAAGTTGTTTCCGTCGGAGGGAGAAAGAGCCGTCGCCCCAATTCCTATCGGTAATTTCGGACGGCAGATAGGATTGAAGGTATGGACACTATTAAAGCGGATACTGCGTCGTCCGTCGTCGGCCAATCGGGAGAAACCATGACTCAAGGAATTTGCTTGGAAAAGTTGCCTGCTGATCTCGAACAAGAACGGCTACCTCGGCACGTAGCGGTGATTATGGACGGGAACGGCCGCTGGGCGAGAGATAAGGGGTTGCCCAGGATTATGGGCCACCGCCGAGGGGCAAGCGTTCTGAAGGAACTGCTCAGATGCTGCAAAGATTGGGGTATTCCAGCTTTAACAGTTTATGCTTTTTCGACGGAGAATTGGGGCCGACCGGAGGGCGAGGTGGATTTTTTGATGAGTCTATTCGAGGGAAAATTGCGGGAAGAATTGCGGGAGATGGTGGCAGAGGATGTGCAAATTCAGTTTGTGGGGAATTTGCAGGCTTTACCGAAGTCTTTGCAGGCGGAAATTGAACGTTCTGTGTCCGCAACTCAGCATAACCGGGGGATTCGGCTGACGGTGGCGACGAATTATGGGGGTCGTCAGGAGATTGTACAGGCCTGTCGGGCGATCGCCACTCAGGTTCAGGAGGGCAAGTTGCAGCCTTCTGAGATTGATGAGACTTTATTTAAACGCTATTTGTATACTGCTGATGTTTGTGACCCAGATTTGTTGATTCGGACAAGTGGGGAAATGAGGTTAAGCAATTTTCTGTTGTGGCAAATGGCTTATTCGGAAATTTATATTACTGAGACGCTATGGCCGGATTTTGACCGATCGGAGTTTCACCGCGCTTTGTCTACTTATCAGAAACGCAGCCGCCGATTTGGTAAAGTCTGACGATTTTAGATTTTAGATTTGGGATTTTAGATTGATTGATTACTGATCTCCCAAAAATCCAGTTTTGAACAGGCAAGATGCCTGTTCCACAAGCATTATGGGAAAGGTGAATGTACAAAATAAATGCACCTTTTTGTCTGTATTTCCCAATCTAAAATCGCCAATCTAAAATCAAATCATGGCCCGGAGAAAACTGCTGCTTCGATATCCTGACGCGAGAGCGAGTATTTGAAGAAGCGCTCAATGTCTTGGCCGTCGTTTCCAGCATTAATGTAGCGAATGGTGAGTTGGTCAATTTCGAGGGCGAGTTCTGCTTTCCATGCAGGTCGATCGATGTTCCAGCAGTGGAGTTCCCGCCGGTTTTGCTCGCAGCCACGGCTTTTTAGCCACTTCTCGATTTCTGGGAGTGGATGGTTGTATAAAGGGGTGTCAGCGGAGGGAAGAGTCATAAGGAATGGGGAATTGGGAATGGGGAATGGGGAATTGGGAATGGGGAATTGGGAATGGGGAATTGGGAATGGGGAAGACTGTGGTTAATTTTTAATTTAGAACTTTTAGTTGTCAATTACCACGAATCAAGCCGATCGCGATCGCCAGCATCAAACATCCGATTAAAGTAGCGCCCAGGATAAACAGGGCGAATATTTCTCCGGGAGAAAGCGGCCTATCCGTGGGATCGAGGTAAGCCGAGTTGAAATTTTTTGCCCGCGATTGGGAAACGGGAGTATCGAAGCCAGGGGGCTGCTGAATCACGTTCATGCGAGAATAGCCGATTTTGAGGTCGTAGGCGAGACGACGTTCTGGGTTGCTGAGGGTAGCGTAGGCGTTGTTAAGCTGCTGAAATTTGGCGGTAGCGACTGACTGGGGCAAGTCGGTGGTATCGGGATGGTAGAGTTTGCTCAATTCCCGGTACGATCGCCTAATTGCGATCGGCGATGCGGAAGGATGCAGCCCTAACAAGCCGTAATAACTAGAACCCAAGGGGGCTTTTCCTGGCATTTTCTGACTTTGGTTTTGTGCAGTTGCCTCGTTAGAAGTCACCTAAGCGCCTCTGGGCTGGTTGTGAATAGTTTTTGATTATTTTAGCCCAAATTTGAGGGTAGCGCCACTGTTATAGCAGTCGCCAAGCCGCTTTGGTCATTGAGCGGAGCGTCGCCCTGAGCGTAGTCGAAGGGTCGAAATGTCCACTTCGACGGAGTTTATCCTGAGCGTAGTCGAAGGGCTCTGTTACCGAAATAGCCTAATCGCCTTGGCGGTTGCTAAACTATGAATCGCCCCGCAAACTCTGCACATCCTCAACGCTAAGCCCGGTAACTTGGGCGATCGTGGCATTATCTAGCTGTGAAAGTAATTGTCGGGCGATCGCCAACTTTTCTTCTCGTTTTCCTCGTTCTATGCCTTGTTCTATGCCCTGTTCTATGCCCTGTTCTATGCCCTGTTCTATGCCCTGTTCTATACCCTGTTCTATGCCTCGTTCTATGCCTTGTTCTATGCCTCGTTCTATGCCTTGTTCTATGCCTTGTTCTATGCCTTGTTCTATGCCTCGTTCTATACCTTGTTCTATGCCTCGTTCTATACCTCGTTCTATGCCTTGTTCTATGCCTTCCTGAACCGCCTTAATAATTGCTCCCTGTTGGTCATGAATAAACTGTTCTATTCTGTCTAAATCTTCCACTTCCTCGCGGGTTAACTTGACTTGATTCGCAATATCAAAAGCTTGATGTATTTCCGGTACGCTATCCATTGTTTCTGGGACTGATGTCAGACTTCTGGCATTTTTCATGAAATAAATCCATTTATCTGCGAGGGTTTCAAGTTCCTCCAGTTCCTTGGTGAATTTCGGCAACTCTACAAACACTAAATCCAGATCATTTTCAGGATAAGTAAAGTTTTTATTTACTTCTTTGAACACAAATCTAGAACTAAAATCTTCACTCTCAGGAAACATCTCAAAATCAGTAATTGTCAAAGCAATCACTGGTTTTAACAGTCGATAACCTTGGGCTGCTTGTAATTGGAAAGCATAAGTCTTAGCTGCATTGTAAAAAACCCGCTTACCAAAAGACTGGACGTTAATCACTTGCATTTCAATGATCACTAAAGTACCATCCTTGAGTTGGGCTTTCACATCCAGATAACTATCTTTTAATCCTTCAATTTTTGGTGGTAAATTCGGGTTGATAATTTCTAAGTCTTTGATAGTGGAACTGCCTTCATAAATCAAGGCGTTGAGAAAACTAATCAGAATGTCTTTGCTTTCGGAGGAACCGAAGATTTTTTTGAAGGCGTAATCGGTTTTTGGGTTGATAAATATCATAGTTTGAATTAGGTGGTAGAGGTAACATTAGTATTTTATCTCAGTCAAACTGCTGATTTTGTTTCAGATAGTGGTTTGACATTTTCCGGCAAATGTGCATTAGCCATCGCCAACACAGGCTCATCACCATCCTGTTCCTCATCAATAGGAAGTTGACAAGAAATTAACTCTGTGACAATGCGATCGCCCAGAGCATCTTCCCAATCCTGCAATTGTTCCCTGGCTTTGAGCGGCTCATTGACAGCCACATCTACGCCCATTTGCTGAAGGTTGAGGCTGTGAGCCTGCGATCGACGATTGACGCACTCCACCAGCCAAACACTCAATCCGACTGCCGCCATCAAAGGCAAAACAATCCGGTAATCTCTAGTCAATTCAAACATCAACAGAATTGCTGTCAGCGGTGCCCTAGCACTACCGGCAAGCACAGCAGCCATTCCCACCATTGCATAGGCTGGAGGGCCAGCAACATGATCCCCCAAAGCCGGCACCATAGTCAAAAAGATGCCATAAGCCGAACCCAGGGAAGCACCCAAAAACATCGCCGGAGCAAAAATGCCACCCACCAAACCGCTACCGAGACTAATTGCTGTCACCGCCAGTTTCACGAATAACAACTCCAGCAGCAAAGGCAAAGAAAACTCAACATCTTGAAGCATGGCTTGAACTGTTTCATAGCCAACCCCCAAAACTTGAGGTAGTACCAAAGCGACTAAACCGACGCAAGCACCACCGATGATGGGGTGAATCGGTCGCGGCAATTGTCCCAACCAACCAAATCCTGGGACTTTCCCTTGAAAACACCGCTCTGCCAATTGAATTGCCTCAGTGTAAACTAGGGAAACTATGCTAGCCAAAAGCCCCAATCCCATGTAAAAAGGCAATTCCAAGGGACTACGCACATCGTAGACTGGCACAGCAAAAGCCGGTTGAGATCCTAAACAAATTTGAGCTACAAGTGCCGAAACTACGGCTGCTAGCAAAACAACACTGACTGAGGAGGTGGCAAAAGTGCTACCAAGCACAACTTCTAAGGCAAAGAATACTCCGGCGATGGGAGCATTGAAGCCCGCAGATAAACCGGCGGCGGCTCCCGCCCCCAGCAGCAAGCGCTGCCGTTCTGGGGAAAGTTGCAAAACTTGAGCCAACAGCATTCCAAAATTAGCGCCAATTTCCACGCTAGGGGCTTCTGGGCCAAGGGAAGCGCCGGTGCCAAGGGAAACTGAGGCCGCCACCATTTTAGTGATGGGTTTGAGTGGTGAAAGTTCTTGTAAGCCGCGAGTGGCTGCAATCAGCGAAGACATATTGGGCCCAAAATCCCGAAACCGCCAGCGCATTAAGCCGATTACGACTCCGCCAAGGGTGGGAATACAGGCTAGTGTCCACGAGCCCGAAGAGGAAATTACCCCCATGAAGTCTTCCAGCATCAGGGCGTGGATCAAATGGATCAGATAGTGAAAAGTGACGACGCCTGCGCCCGTGACTCCCCCGATGACTAGGGAGAGAATGAGCAGGAGGGTTTCTGGGCTGGGGTGTAAGCGGTTGAATACTGGGCTCAGCAGGGAAGCATGGGGAATTTTTGCGGTTTTGCCGGGTGGCAGTAAATCTACAGGATGGATTGCTCTCATATAGGAGTTAATTCTTCTGTGAGAATTAAATTTAATATTACATTTTATTTCTTATTTTAATTTTGAGTGATTTGGAGAGAATTGACAACTTAAATTAAGAGTAATTTTAGAAAGATTTTTTGGGTGGGTGGCTGGGCTAGGAAGAGACTTAACTGAGGGTTGGCAAATTTGAGGTAGGAAATTGTGTTCTAAGTTACATTTGATCTGTTAAGAATGTGACAATCATCCATATTGAGTATATTTGCCTATTCAGTGAGTCAGTAGTCATTAGTCAGTAGTTATTGGTAGCAAATAACAAATCACAATGGTTAAAGTGTCGATCGATCGCATCTCCGAGTTGAGAATAAAAATATTCGGTGGATTCGACATACCCGATCGCGGAATGGCAGTTTACGCTGATAGTGCGTAAGTTTTAGTTGTCTAGTTTAAATACTCAATTTTCTGAACCTCAGAACTAAACATTTTCCATTGTCCATTAGATTTGTTCAAGTTGTGTATTAACACCAATCTATTATTTCGGAACTGCGGACCTCGAATTTTTGTTGTGGTTTGATCGACTCTAATTACGGCTGTATTGCTTGACAAGCTAATCACATCAAATTGGTTTATTACATATTTTAGATCGTATTGCGAAAAAATTTGTAGTTGTATATTTTTTGTGACTTCAAACCCACGATATCCTGGGTCTATCGTAGACATATAAGCTTCTATATTTTCTTCGTTCAACGCTTTAATTTGTAATAATACAATTGATTTTATTGATATTTTTTCACTATTAATATCAGCTACAAGTAAATTTTGTTTTGGTTTTATAGGTGAGGTATTTGTCTCAATACTGTTAAAATTTAACAAATTATAAGGTGGTTGAGAAGGGTTTGTGCTTGCAGCGTAACTGCTGAGAAATAATGATAAAACTCCCAAGGGAAATGTTGTTGTTAAAACTTTGATGTTTAAAGATAGCATGGCTGGTAAGATGTATAAATTAATTAAGCCAAAATTAGCATGAATCAGAATAAATGTCAATTAGGAATTACGCATGGGAGTTCAGAAACCGGGTTGATGGACGAAAATACTTAGTTGTAGTCCGCAAATTCAGTAAAAAACCCGGTTTCTAGGCGTTGGAGTGCGTCCAGGACTGAGATTTATTCTAGCCAAGGACGAGTCATTAGTTCTAGTTGGTTGACTTCATCTTGACTCAAAGTCCAACCTAATGCGCCTGCGTTTTCTTGGGCTTGTTTTGCGGTTTTTGCGCCGGGAATTGGGATTACTCCGTTTTGAGCGATTAGCCAGTTGAGGGCAACTTGGGCGGGAGTTCGATCGCGCTTTTTGCCCATTTTCCGCAAAGTAGACATGACTAATTCGATTTTTTCGATGCCTGTTTTGCTGAAGCGGGCATCAAATTTACGAGCTCCGGCTGGTTGTTCTTGGGCGGTATATTTACCTGTCAGCAATCCTTGGGCTAAGGGGCTGTAGGCTAAAATTGTCACTCCTAATTCGCGGGCTGCACTGACAATCCCTTGTTTTTCTACTTGTCGCGATAGCAATGAGTAACGGACTTGATTTGTTGCTAGAGGAACGCCTCTGGCTGCTAATATTTTGTGGGCTTCGCGCATCTGTTCTTCTGAATAGTTACTGACTCCTACTGCTTCTATTTTGCCTTGTTTGACTGCATCTGCTAAGGCATTCATCAGAGTTTCTTGACTTAGCAAAAAACTGAATGGCCAATGTACTTGGTACAGGGCTATTTGTTCTACTTGCAAGCGTTTTAAGCTGGCATTCAAGGCTTCGGTAACGGATTTTCCGGTGATGCGCCAAGGTACGGGGCCGAATTTGGTAGCTATTTGGACAGGTTGGCTGGTTTTTTTGATAAACTGTCCCAGCAATTCTTCTGATAAGCCGTTACCATAGACTTCGGCTGTGTCGAAGAAGTTGACGCCGCTGTCTAGGGATGTTTTGAATGCTGTTTCTACTTCGGCGGCGCCATAGTTGCTGCCGTAATTCCAAAATAGCTTATCTCCCCAAGCCCAAGTTCCGACGCACAGGGGTATGACGGCTGGGCCATTTTTTCCCAAAGTAATGGTTGTCACGGTTGCTAAATCCATAATTCTTTTCTTTATTGTTACAGATAATTGCTTTTGAGGTGCTGACTGGGGAAAGAATGCAGGTGGGTTGCGGTATCTCAGTTACTATAAATGGAAAGTTGTGTTTATTTGAACAATTATGTCGATCGACGATTTATCAGATTCGAGATTAACAGATTCCGCCACTCCTGCTATCAAGAGGGTTAACCTGCTGACGATGTTCCGCCTGGGCTTGTTTCAGATGGGATTAGGTATGATGTCGATTTTGACCCTGGGGGTGCTCAATCGGGTGATGATTAAGGAGTTGGCGATTCCGGCTACTGTGGTGGCGGGTACTCTGGCGATGCACCAGTTTGTCGCCCCAGCTAGGGTGTGGTTCGGGCAAATGTCCGATGCTAAGCCTTTGTTTGGGCATCACCGCACGGGTTATGTGTGGCTGGGCGGGGTTTTGTTTGTGATTTCGGCTTTTTTGGCGGTGCAGGTGATGTGGCGCTTGGGCGACAGTTTGGAGGCTGTGGGATGGACGACTCCTACCTATGGTTGGGTGGGTTTGTTGGGTTTAATTTTTGCGCTTTATGGTATTGCTATTTGTTCGAGTTCGACTCCTTTTGCTGCTTTGTTGGTGGATGTTTCGGATGAGGAAGACCGATCGAAGTTGATTGGTGTTGTGTGGTCGATGTTGATGGTTGGCATTATTATAGGCGCAATTGTCAGCAGCGGTTTACTTAAACAAATTGATGGGGATGTACCACTGGAAGTTTTACAGGTTTCGATTAATGGTTTGTTTGTAAAAGTTCCGGCTGTGGTTTTGCTGTTGGTGGGGGTTTCTACTTTTGGGGTTGAGAAAAAGTATTCGCGCTACGGGGTGCGATCGACCGCAGTTAATCGCGAAGATAAAATTACTCTGGGAAGTGCTCTGCGGATTTTGACTGCTAGCCGCCAAACAGGTTTATTTTTTACTTTCCTATTGATTATGACTATTTGTTTGTTTATGCAGGATGCGGTTTTGGAACCTTACGGCGGGGAAATTTTTAAGATGCCGATTTCGGAAACTACGCGGTTGAATGCTATTTACGGTACTGGTGTGCTTGTTGGTTTGAGCGCCACTGGTTTTTTAATTGTGCCGCGAATTGGTAAGCAAAATACGATTAGGTTGGGCTGTTTGTCGGTGGCGGTTTGTTTTGGTTTAATTATTGCATCGGGATTTACTGGAAATCCAATTTTGTTTAAGTCGGCTTTATTTTTGTTTGGACTAGCTTCGGGAATTACCACGACGGGGGCGCTGAGTTTGATGTTGGATTTGACTGCGGCGGAAACTGCGGGGACTTTTATTGGGGCTTGGGGCTTGTCGCAGGCGATGGCGCGAGGTATTGCGACGGTTAGCGGTGGTGCTATTTTGGATTTGGGCAGGAGTTTGTTTGGTGTGCCGATGTTGGCTTACGGGTTGGTTTTTGCGGTGCCTGCGGTGGGTATGGTGGTGGCTGTTTGGCTGTTGGGTAGGGTGGATGTTCGGGAGTTTCAGGATAATGCTAAAAGTGCGATCGCCACTATCCTGGAAAATGAACTAGACTGATATTTTGGCAGTTGACGGTTGACGGTTGACTGTTGACTGTTGACTGTTGACTGTTGACTGTTATTAGTTGTCAGTTATTGAAATAACGAATAACTAACAACCAATAACTAATAACCAATAACTAATAACCAATAACTAACAACCAATAACCAATAAGTAATGAAAGATTTTTGGGATTCTATTTTAAGTTTTTCTCAGACTACTGTCAAGACAGTTGGACAGCAGTTTTTGAAAGATTTCGGTTCTGCACAAGCGAATGAGAAGGATGACGGCACTTTGGTTACGCAATCTGACAATTGGGCAGATGCTACAATTAGAAGTGCGATCGCATCTACTTTTCCCAGTCACGGGATTTTGAGCGAGGAAGGAGAACACGTTTTCCCCGATACTGAATGGTGTTGGGTTGTCGATCCTCTGGATGCTACCACTAATTTTGCCAGGGGCATTCCGATTTGGGGTATTTCTTTGGGTTTATTGTATCGCGGAACTCCGGTTTTTGGCTGCGTGCATTTGCCACCGTTGAATCAAACTTTTCATGGCTTTTTTGCGGGAGATTTTTTAGAAAAAAATGTATTGACAGATATTCCACAAGGTGCATTTTTAAATGGAAAGCTGATTCGCCCAACTGCTGATAAAATGAGTGGAAATCATATTTTTAATTTGTGTTCGCGAAGTGTGGGCATTGGGCCTCATCTTCCGAGTAAAATTCGGATGTTGGGTATGGCTAGCTATAACTTTTTGACTGTGGCTTCTGGTGTGTCTATGGGAGGCGTGGAAGCGACTCCGAAAATTTGGGATATTGCCGGAAGTTGGGTAATTGTGAAAGCTGCGGGTGCGGTTTGGCTACCGCTGGATTCCCAGGCGATTTTCCCCTTGGAAGTGGGGAAAAATTATGCGAGAATTTCTTATCCGACTTTGGTGATGAATCGGCAGGAGTTGGTGTCGGTGTTTTTGCCTTTTGTAGAGGCTTGGAAGCAGAAAAAATTGGGTAATTAATGGGGATTGATAGCAGAAGATAGTGTAGGTTGGGTTGAGGAACGAAACCCAACATCGAATTAATGAGTGTTGGGTTTCGCCATCACGGTTCCTGAACCCAACCTACAGGGAAATGTAACATCGAATTAATCAATGTTGGGTTTCGCTATCGCTCTACCCAACCTACAGCTACTAATCGTCAAACAACAGTCTCTGTCAGGGTTTGACGTTAAGTTGACACCAATGGGCACTGCCGTCTCCTAATTTCTCATTAATTCGATGTTGGGTTTCGCTATCGCTCTACCCAACCTACAGCTACAGCTACTAAATGTTGCCTTACGCGCTGAGTTTTGCCAATATTCCAGCAAGTTTAGCACCAAGATGTTGTACTGCTTCCTGTTGCTTGACATCTTGCAGCGTACCGTCAGGATTAAATGCCTGAAAAGCTTGAGAAATTGCTTTTTGATCGGGAATAACCATCACGTTAATATTTCCCAAAATAGACCGCAAATGCACTAATCCCCGCATACCTCCTAAACCTCCGGGAGAAGCGCTCATAATTGCTGCTACTTTATTGTTGAAAGCTGCTAGCCCTGCTTCCCCTGGTAGCGGGCGAGATGCCCAATCGATCGCATTTTTGAGCACTGGGGTAATTGAACTGTTGTATTCTGGGGAAGCGATCAAAAGTCCCTGATGGGCGATCATCAATTCTTTGAACTTCCGAACATTTTCGGGCATTCCTTCTGCTGCTTCTAAGTCTTCATCAAATAGGGGCATTGCGAAATCTCGTAGATCTATATACGTGACTTCAGCCCCGGCATTTCTAGCCCCAGCCGCAGCTATTTTTACCAGCATTTTGTTATATGATGCTGTGCGCGTACTTCCGGCAAAGGCGAGAATTTTTGGTGTATTGTTCACGGTATTTCTTGATAGTTGAGCAAAGTAATATTGACATTTTAAAGGATGAGTATAGCAGAGTCAAGCGATCGCTGTCTTCTTCCTTAAGATATAGGGGAATTGCTTCTTCGTTCTTCCTTTTAATGTCGCCAAACATAATCAGCAATGGGTTTGTCCGCCGATGAAGGACTATCTGTAGGAAAATTAAATAAGACCGATCGCATTTTGACCTTCCCAACCCCCAAACGCCTTTCCACACGGCTAGGAATCCCATAACCATAAACAATATGCCCTTGTCCCGCTAACACTACAACTTGATAATCGGGATTAGCTTTCACAAATTGGGCTATTTTTTCAGCCATCGTTTCATCCCACAAAACTTGAGCTTGCAAAAATCTTTGAAACGCCGTACTATTTCCCTGTGCTGCCTTTTGATGTTGCTGATAAACCTCTAGTAACATTTGGCGATATTCGGCATTGTCGGTGCGGATTTCTGATACTGGTGGAATGTGCTTTCTTTCCTCTGTTGTGAGGCTTTCTAAACCTTGCATGGCAACTTTTCTGGTAACTTCCGTTGGTGTATTTAAGGCTATAATTCGCAGTTGATTTTCTTTCGCAAATCGCACAATCGGTGCATAATATTCCCAGGGAAAGCGCCATCTCTGATTGTATTCTGTTTGCTCAATCAATTGCTCTTCTGTGAGTTTACCTGCTAAATATTGGTCTAGTACGCTTTGAAAAGGGCGCTGAAACATTTCTAGGGCGATCGCAATTTTCCGATTTTGCCGCTGCATTTCCTGGATAATCGCCAGTTGAGCTTGATGGTCTTCAATGCTATCATGGGTTTCTCCCAGATAAACGATTCTTGCCTTTAGTAACTGTTGCAGAATCTCTTGGTTAGTGTAAGTCTGTGCTGGCTGAGGGTTGGCAGTAGGTTGGGCTTTAGCTGGACTGCTACACAATAGAAAAATACTGAGCGATAAGGCGCACAGTTTGATAAGTTTGGTTTTTTTCATAAAAATATTATGCCTCTTTCCCCAGCAGCTAGCACAGCCAAACTCTACTATTTTAACGAGATCCCCAAAAGCTCCATGCTTTCGATAATTAATCCGTTACATCCGTTACATAATCCGTTGCCGAACTTGCTTGATTTGTAAAGTTTAGTTGCAGGCAGTTGCACTTCAAAAAGAAGGTGCTACATTAATCATATGAAGCCAAACAAAAGCTTCTCCGACGACAGATGCCACAGCGAAGTTCAAAATTGAATAAAGGAGTAAAAACGCTGTTTAATCTCAAATCTGTCCCATCAAAAACCAACAGCAGCATCCGCCAACACAACTGATATTTCCTCAACTCATTAGAGGGGAGCAATGCAAATGAATCTGCGAATTTATTGCAACTCCACATCGAAGTTGAAAAAAGAGGAAATCACTCGGTACATATGGCTAGGGTGCTGTTGTTGTGAAAAGAGATTTTAGCATTTTTTACTCCTCTCTCCTACTGCCGGATTTTTTAACCCCAAGTTCGGGAATTCGATCGATAATCAGGACAGTCGATCGCATCTTCAGACAAAGCTATTGTAGGCTGAACCGGACACTTGAGATGATAGTCGCCACTAAAAAATACACAATTAGCACAAGGGATTTGGTGCATCCGCTGGGCTCGGCGCAGGGAGTCAGTGACAGTAGCGCCAATACTTGAAAACAGCAGAAACATTAAGCCCCAGGCGGAAACCAAACACAGGGGAACTAAAATAGGCTGTATTGTCTTAATCAGCAAGTAAATCATAGAAACATTACGAGCGGGGTAGGAACAGACCGCATATAAAATATTAGAGTAGTCGAATTGCCGATCGCGCGCCCCAAAAAAATAAAATCATCTAAAGCTCGATCGATAAACCGGGTAATTGTGAGATAATTAGGAACAGCCGTTAAATAAAATTAGAGGAAATCAGTTATGGCTCTACGATTAGGCGATACAGTACCCAACTTTACCCAAGCCTCCTCCAAAGGGGAAATCAATTTCTACGACTGGGCTGGTGATAGCTGGGTCGTGTTGTTTTCCCATCCCAAGGATTATACGCCAGTATGCACTACAGAACTAGGTGCTGTGGCCCGTCTCAAGTCTGAATTTGAAAAGCGTGGTGTCAAAACTATCGCCCTCAGCGTCGATGATGTGGATTCTCACATGGGTTGGATTAAGGACATTGAGGAAACTCAAAATGTCACCCTCAACTATCCAATTTTAGCAGATGGCGATCGCAAAGTCTCCGACATTTACGATATGATCCATCCCAACTCGTTAAACAACTTAACAATCCGCACTGTTTTTGTAATTGATCCCGAAAAGAAATTGCGTTTGAGCATTACTTACCCGGCGAGCACGGGACGGAATTTCAACGAAATTTTGCGGGTAATTGATTCACTGCAACTTACGGACAAATACAGCGTTGCAACTCCAGTAGATTGGAAAGACGGCGACGATTGCGTAATTGTACCTTCAATTACTGATCCGCAAGAGTTAGCAGAGAAGTTCCCTAAAGGTTATACACCGATTAAGCCGTATTTGCGGATGACTCCTCAGCCGAATAAATAGGTTAAATTATAGCCTTTCTCAGTTAGCTGATGTAATGGGAATCGGGCATGGGGCATGGGGCATTGGGCATCGGGCATTACCAATTACTAATTACCTATTACCAATTATCGATCATACCTCATCTTTCTGAGAAAGGCTATACTTATCAATGGACTTTCAGAATTACTAAAAAAGGAAAACACCTAAATAATATGGACATCAAAAACGGTTTTATAGGCACTATCGGCAACACACCACTAATTAGATTAAACAGCTTTAGCGATGAAACTGGCTGCGAAATCTTGGGGAAAGCAGAGTTTCTAAATCCCGGCGGTTCCGTCAAAGATCGGGCTGCTTTATACATCATCAAAGACGCAGAAGAAAAGGGCTTGCTCAAACCAGGTGGAACGGTAGTAGAAGGCACTGCTGGCAATACAGGCATCGGTTTAGCCCACATTTGCAACGCCAAAGGTTACAAGTGTTTAATCGTAATTCCTGACACTCAATCTCAAGAAAAAATAGACGCATTAAAAACCTTGGGTGCGGAAGTTCGGACTGTTCCGGCTGTACCATACAAAGACCCAAATAACTATGTTAAACTGTCTGGAAGATTGGCCGCAGAAATGGAGAATGCTGTGTGGGCAAATCAGTTTGACAATTTAGCAAATCGCCGATCGCACTACGAGACAACTGGACCAGAAATTTGGGAACAAACCGACGGTAAAGTTGATGCTTGGGTAGCCGCAACAGGGACAGGTGGGACTTTTGCTGGAGTGGCGATGTTTCTAAAATCAAAAAATCCTGAGATTAAAACTGTCTTGGCTGATCCGATGGGTAGTGGGCTTTACAGTTATTTCAAAACAGGAGAAATTAAGACAGAAGGTAGTTCGATTACTGAGGGAATTGGCACCAGTCGCGTCACTGCAAACATGGAAAATGCTCCGGTAGATGATGCTATCCAAATTGATGATGCTGAAGCTGTCCGAGTAGTTTATCAGTTGTTGAGGAAAGAAGGGCTGTTTATGGGGGGTTCAGTGGGGATTAATGTCGGTGCTGCTGTGGCTTTGGCGAAGCAAATGGGGGCTGGACATACGATTGTTACGGTGCTTTGCGATGGTGGGGCTCGGTATCAGTCACGTTTGTTCGATCGACAATGGTTGACTTCCAAAGGTTTGTCGCCAAATTAAAAGTAACCGAGGAGACGGCAATGCCGTTTCCCTACCGGGATTAATTGTAGGGATACGGCATTGCCCATTGGTGTCAACTTAAGCTTGAAACCCTTGGTATCTCTTGCTTTTACCTAAGTCTAGATCCCCCTAAATCCCCCTTAAGAAGGGGGACTTTGAGAAGACTCTTGTCCCCCCCTTCTTAAGGGGGGCTAGGGGGGATCTAGGGTTAATAGTCAAACAGCAGTCTCTGACTGGGTTTGACGTTAAGTTGACACCTATGGGCAATGCCGTGTCCTGACTGTAGGTAATAAGCTGTTCTGCATTTAAGCTTTTTTCTGAAACACCATCAAATGCTGCTGAGGTAACATCTCTTTAGTTTCCTTCCAAACTAAACCCACCGCAGCCATTTCTTTTTTCACCTGCTTTTGGGTCATTTTGTGCAAACCTTTAATCGGAAGCATCGGGTTTTCTCCTCGGTACTCAATAGATACTGTACGTCCTCCCGGCTTCAGCGCTTTCACAATTCCTTGCATCATTTCCCTCGGATATTCAAATTCGTGATAAGCATCGACCATAACAACTAAATCCACACTGTTTTCTGGCAAGTTCGGGTTAGTAATAGTACCCAAAACTGGCTCAACATTGCTGATGTTTTTCTCAATCTTATTCAACTCTACAAATTTCAGCATTTCCGGCTGAACATCAACAGCCAAAACTTTTCCTTGTGGAACTAAGGGTGCAATCCGAAAGCTAAAATATCCGGTTCCCGCGCCAATATCTGCCACAATATCCGTTGGTTTCAAGTCGAGATTATTCACTAATCTTGTTGATTTTTCTTCTATGCCACGAGAGGGTCTTTCCAACCAGCCAGCACCTTGATATCCCATGACTTGAGCAATTTCTCGACCCATATAAAACTTGCCTATTCCGTCTGGATTATGGATAATTCGCCGCTGACAAATATTATTGTTGGTCGCAATTTCACCTGCACTTGCTGCACAGATATTGAGCGGCAACAGGCAAATAATTGCTAAGACAATCGCTGCTAATTGTTTAATAACTTGTCTGGTATTTTTCACGATAATTCTAATTTTTTTTACTTGTTTTCTGATTCCCCGGATCTGCCTTCCGAATATTGACAACAAAGTTAGGTTCAAATTGGTAAGTCCTATGAAAATTTAATTGACAGCGGACTCTAACAATCTAATTGTACCAGAATTAGCATCAATTTCAACTTCTTGACCGATCGGCAAAGTAAACTTATCGCGAATATGACCGATCGCAGAACCGTACCAAGCAGGAATCATCAACGGACGGATATAATCGGACAAAACTTGAGTTAATGTCAGAGATTCCTGCGGTTTTTCGGCATCGCACCTGGTACATTGCCCGAAAATAAAACCAGATAGTTTATCCAAAATACCAGCTAATTTGAGTTGCGTCAACATTCGATCGATACGATAAACCTCTTCGCTAACTTCCTCAATAAACAAAATACTATTTTCCCAATCCGGCAGATAAGCTGAGCCAATCATAGTTGATATGACAGAGAGATTACCACCGATAAGTTTTCCCCTAGCTTTTCCTTCTCTAATAGTTTCAATATCCATTTTGGGAGGGTTTTGCAAAGTTACAGCACCTGCATCAAACAAAACTTGCTTGAGATAATCTACCGTAAAACTACTCCAATTCGACACACCCAATGGCCCGTGAAACGTCACCAGATTGGTTTTAGTATGAATAGCTAATAAGAGTGCTGTCACATCGCTGAAACCAATAATAATTTTGGGATTATTACGGATCATGTTATAATCCAAAAGTGGCAAAATCCGGCCACAACCCCAGCCACCCATGCCTGTGAAAATAGCTTGCACTGAGGAGTCGGCAAAGGCAGTATTGACATCGGCAGCGCGATCGGCATCTTTACCCGCCAAATAGCCATAGCGGTCGTAAAAATGCTTTCCCAGCTTAACTTTTAAACCCAATTGAGCGGCAGCTTTGAAAAACGGCTGAATTTCTTTCTCGTAGGTGAAAGCCGCCGGATTGATCAGAGCAATAGTATCGCCGATTTGTAGACGACGTGGCAATATTGTAGTCTGGGATTGTGGTAAGATTTGGGATTGTGCGATCGGCAATAACTGAGTCCCAATAGCAGTGAGTCCAAAAGTTCTGATCAGATAGCGGCGAGGTATAACCATAGCTATTAAATGATTGACTTTATGATTGTATAATAAAATGTATGCTTAATTTAATTCTGCGATTATCCCATGAAAACAGACAGTAAAACATCAACTAAAAAAGCTTGGGCCAAACCTTTTGCCTCTCCCGCTGCGGAGTTTCCCCTAACTCAGCTATCAGTGAAAAGTGGTCAAATCCCCCCAGGATTTCGCGGTACTCTCTATCGCAATGGGCCCGCACGTCTGCAACGAGATGGTGTTTCTGCGGGACATTGGTTTGATGGCGACGGTGCAATTTTAGCCGTACATTTTACCGATGTCGGTGCTGCTGCTGTCTATCGCTACGTGCAAACAGCGGGATATCAAGCCGAAGAAAAAGCTGATAAATTTCTCTATACCAATTACGGGATGACAGCACCAGGGCCTATTTGGTTGCGGTGGACTAAACCGATTAAAAATGCTGCAAATACTTCTGTTTTAGCTTTGCCCGATCGCCTTTTAGCATTGTGGGAAGGCGGCGCACCTCACAGCCTCGATTTGCAAACCTTAGAAACTATTGGTATAGATAATTTAGGAACCTTATCAGGAGACTTTAACTATTCGGCTCACTGCAAACGTGACCCGATTAGTGGTAATATTTACAACTTTGGAGTTGTCCCTGGTGCTACTACCAAGTTGAATGTTTATAAAAGCGATTCTACAGGCAAAGTTGTCCAAAAAGCAACAGTTGCTTTGGATGGAATTCCTCTAATCCATGATTTTGTTTTAGCTGGCAAGTATTTAATATTTTTTGTGCCACCTGTGCGACTCAAATTTTTACCGGTGTTAGCTGGAATTAGTAGTTATGGCGACTCTTTTGAATGGAAACCGGAATTAGGAACGCAGATATTAGTTGTTGATGCGGAAACTCTATCTTTAGTTAGTCGCAGCAAAACTGATCCTTGGTTTCAATGGCATTTTGCTAATGGTTTTGTCAAGGAAGATGGCGATGTGGCGGTTGATTTTGTACGCTTGGCTGATTTTAAAACTAATCAGCGATTGAAGGAAGTAGCCACAGGTGAAACTCGCACTAATGCAGAGGGGATTCTGTGTCGAGTGCATCTGAATCCGCAGACGGGGAAAGTGACAGCAATAGAAGAATTGTTGGATAAACCTTGCGAGTTTCCGGTTGTACCTGCTTCAGAAATCGGGCAAGCGTCGCGGTATGTTTATTTGGCAATGTATCGACCTGATGTGGATATTGTAGCTGAACGTTATGGCGCGATCGCCCGTTTGGATACAGAAAACCACAATCTCACAATTGCCGACTGTGGCGAAAATCGCTATCCCACAGAACCTATCTACGTTTCAGATATTTCCTCAGACAAAGGTTGGATAGTAACAGTTGTTTATGACGGCAATTCTGATAAAAGCGAAGTCTGGATATTTGACAGCGACGGGCTAGATCGTGCTCCTATTTGTCAGCTAGAATTGCCTAGTGTCATACCTTTGGGCTTTCATGGTACTTGGAAAAATACCGTATGAGCAAATTGTAAAGAAGTGTTGCGGAAGATTTATTAAAAATTGTTGTCGCTTTAGCTTCAAGTTGTTAAGGTGTGTGTAGAGAGCAAATCCTCATATATTAGGAGGCATGAAATTTATGCTCTACATTGCTTAAAAATCCTGTGTTTTTTCCCGGTGAATAAAATTCTCGGCTACACAGGAAAACACCGCCAATCCTGGCGAATCCCCGGCGAATTCCCGATTAATCCCCGGCGAATTGAATTCGCTGCTACACAAACAAAGTCCGCCTACGCGGACTCAAGAAAGAGGGAAATTACGCCAACATTGGTATGATTTCTCACCTCATTCTTCCATCTCAGGTTTGTCTGCTTGAATGATGTTTACTGACCAGATTCGTGACCAATTTCTGGCAAATCAAAGTTTAGTTCAACTCACGCGCACGTTGGCGATTCAAAAGTTTTGAGTTAACTCCACAAAATTCATAACTCGCAACTTATAACTCCGTGCGTGGTGAGCTTAAAATCCAGAGGGTTTCATTTATGCAGCTTCAAGGAAAAACAGCTCTAGTTACAGGGGCTTCACGGGGAATTGGGCGATCGATCGCCCTGGAATTAGCGAAACAAGGAATCAAACGTTTGTTGATTGTGGCGCGCAACCGCCAGCAATTAGTTGAATTAGCGACGGAAATCGAAGTTCTTGGTGTAGAAGTAGTGCCATTAGCTTTAGATTTAACTCAGTCTGTGGCGGTGAATATTGCGATCGCCCAAGCTTGGCGAGATCACGGCCCAATTCACCTCCTAGTCAACTGTGCAGGCGTCGCGCATCAAGCATCATTCTTACGTTCCCCACTCCCATTAATTCAGGAAGAAATTGCTTTGAATTTATTGGGAACCTACACAATTACCCGGTTAATAGCGAGGCGAATGGCCGCCCAAAAAGACGGAACAATCGTCAATGTTTCGAGCTTGATGGGCAAAATTGCCGCTCCCACAATGGCGACTTATTCTGCCACTAAATTTGCCATTTTAGGCTTTACCCAAGCTTTACGCAGCGAGTTAGCAGCCTACAATGTTCGAGTCACAGCATTGCTACCATCTCTCACAGATACCGACATGGTGCGAGACTTAGAGCAATTTCGGTGGGTGGTGCCGACAACTCCCGAAAAAGTTGCCCTAGCGCTGGTGGCGGGATTGCACAAAGATGCGCCGGAAATCTTGGTAGGATATCAAAGTCATTTAGCAGTTTGGTGTCACCGAATTGCCCCTTGGTTGCTGGATTGTGTGTTGCGGATGGCGACTCCTGAACTTAGGGATAAGTCACGGCGCGATCGCAATTTGCGATCGGCTTTAGCTAGCGGGCGATAAACTTTACAGAATACCTATAGCAATCCTAAATGAGTCGTAAGTTTTTTACCCCACCCCAACCCTCCCCTTGCTAAGGGGAGGGAGTAAGAAATTCACAACTGATTTAGGATTGCTATGGAACCCCGACTTCTTCAAGAAGTTGGGGCTTTAAAAGAAGATCTGAAAATTTATCCTACTGCAAATTCACTTAAATGTCGAATCATAGGAGGATCAAAACCCAGTATAATATCTTGTTTAGGAACTCCTAATTCTACGAGTTCGTTGGCAATACCCACCTCAGTTCCATCCTGCTGAATCCAGATTTTATTGTCGATAATATCGACGTGCAAAACCGGGCCATAGATTCGCCGCTGATTGCGCCAGCCCACATATACTAATTGATAGTGATCGCGATCGGTATCAAAGATAGTTTGAGCCTGAATGCGCTCATCCCAAACCAGACTAGCGTGTTGGGAGAGCAGATTTTGGATGTGTTGCCGATAAAGGTCTACATTTGCCATTGTGCGATCGTCTCCTGCTCTATATCATAAACAATTAAATGAATTTGATTTTGTTTAATTAAAGACTGAATAAACCCCATTGTGAAAAAACTATCATAGACATTACTGGGTACGGCTAGGTATAAAATGCGGTCAGCTTCTTGTTGTTGTAAAGCTGCTCGATAGCTGATGAATTGCCCTAAAGCCGTGTAAAATTGAGATATTTTAGACGGGCCTAGAAAGCTCTTGATTTCAATGGCAATTTTTTGTCCATCTTTTTGTGCCGCCACCACCTTTTCGGCACCCAAGTCGATGTAAAGTTCTAAAGTTCCTGCTTGTAAATTGTATGGATCGTGAGTAATCTGCCATCCATCTTTCTGGAGAGCAGTTTTAACGATTTCGTGAAAGGCATCTTTAGCAGACACGGCTTTACTGACCTATTGTGTTTAATACTTTAGATAGTCCTTATTATATCATTTCCACTCCCCTTTTCAAAACGCACTCTACAAGTTGATTTAACTGAAACGAAATAATGCCCAATGCCCAATACCCTATTCCCGATTCCCTATATTCAGTGCCCCTTAACCGGATGTTGACCATAATAAGGGAAAGCATCCGACCAATCAGGACGACTACCAATTTGCCACTCCAAATAAGCCAATTCCAACACACTAGAAACCGACGAACCCAACTCGTTTCCAACTTCAATCAACTGATAGGAATTTTGCCAATTTTTTAACTTTTCCTGCCAAGATTCAGGAGTCATCACCGTATCAGGAAACAACTTAGTCAAACCAGAATTATTGTTAACTGAATAAACAGCCCCAAATAATTGATCTCGCTGTGCAGGCATTTGTAGCGCGATATCATCTCTCAAAAGCCCCCCCTTAGTAAGGGGGGGTTGGGGGGGTTCTAATTCCAAAATATCCACCTTAGCAAGGGGAGATTGGGCGGGTTGTGCCCAAGCAAAAGCCGCCAAAGTTGAAATAGCAAAAATGGGAATATTCAACTGTTGAGCCAAAGTCCGCGCCGTCACCATACCGATGCGAGTCCCCGTGAAACCTCCGGGTCCCTTCGCCACAGCAATAAAAGCTAAATCTGCCCAAGTTTGTGGCTGGATAAAGTCTATTAAATACTGATGCAAATGAGTTGCTAAATCGCGATCCAAATACCAAGTTTCACAGCGAGAATCACCATCAAAATTGCTGATGGCTAAACCGAGTTCACGACTAGCTGTGTGCAGGGCTAATCCGTATTTTTTAACTGATGTTGTGTCTTTGGGATTGCTATTCATTGGGAATTGGGAATTGGGCATTGGGAATTGGGAATTGGGCATTGGGCATTGGGCATTGGGCATTGGGAATTGGGAATTGGGCATTGGGCATTGGGCATTGGGNGGGCATTGGGAATTGGGCATTGGGCATTGGGCATTGGGAATTGGGCATTGGGCATTGGCTGATCTCAATAACCAATAACCAATAACTAATAACCAATAACCAATAACTAATAACCAATAACTTAAGTCGGTATAAGTTCGCCCGGCCGCAACTTAGCCCATTTACCACTCTCTTGCTTGAAACTTTGACAACCGACTACATCCCATTCCATTTCAATTTCATCTTGACGGGGACGAATGTTGACGTTGATTGTCGGTTCTACGGGGTCGAAATCGGGTGTTTCGGTGAGATGAATCTGTTCGTGCTGTCCTTCTACGGCGTGGTAGGTGAAGCAGCGGTCTACATAGTGGCAGTTAATACAAATACACATCCTTGATATCCTCTGTGCATTTCAAAAAAATTGGTTAAATTCGATCGCTTCTGTTAATCTAGCGTAACAAGAGCTTTATTGTTTGTAAGTTTATTTATTTTTGTTGCAATGTCGATTAATTTGCTACCTACATTATCTCCTGATTCTTGGCCGTTCGATTTGGAATTGCTGATGCCGCCTGCTTATTTGGTGGGCGGTGCGGTGCGGGATGCGCTACTGGGGAGACGATCGCACTATTTTGATCTAGACTTCGTTATGCTAACACGGGCGGTGAAGACGGCTCGGAAAATTGCCGATCGCACCAATGCTGGATTTGTATTACTGGATGCGGAACGCCAGATTGCGCGGGTGGTGTTTGCGGGCGGTACGGTGGATTTGGCGCAGGCGGAAGGGGGGAGTCTGGAGGGGGATTTGTGGCGTCGGGATTTTCGGATGAATGCGATCGCCTGCAATCCTTTTACTGGAGAAATCATCGATCCGGTGGATGGTCAAACTGATTTGCGGCTGGGTTTGGTGCGGATGATTTCCCGCGCCAATTTGGAAGATGATCCGCTGAGGTTATTAAGAGCATACCGTCAAGCGGCGCAGTTAGGTTTTGCGATCGAACCGGAAACTCTATGTGCGATTCGCGAATTAGCACCGCTGTTGAGTCAGATAGCGGTGGAAAGAGTGCGGAGTGAATTGGGTTATTTGTTAAGCAATCCTAACGGTGTTCCTTGGATTTGTCGCGGTTGGGAAGATGGTTTGTTTTCGATTTGGTTTGAAAGTGCGATCGACCGTTTTGACACTTTAACAAAAATTGACGCATCTGCTGCGAATTTAGCGGCAATTTACCCGGAATTAGGAAAGGAATTCGGGCGTCAGATTCGAGATACGATTAAAACGCCGTTGTTGGCTGTCGCAAAGTTGGCTATGTTGGTAGATTCTGACCCGACAATTGCTGAAACCCAGTTGCTACGGTTAAAGTATAGCAATGCTGAGATTAAAAGTGCGATCGAGCTTGTGAAATATTTGCCCAAATTGCAAGCACAACCAATTTCTGAAATGTCTTTGCGAGAACAGTATTTCTTGTTTCGGGATGTGGGAATAGTATTTCCAGTTTTAGCAGTTTTGGCTGTAGCCGTGGAAGTTTCCGTGGATGAAATTTCAGTGTTAATTAATCGTTATCTTGATGCTAATGATATAGTTGCACATCCGACACAGCTAGTTAGCGGCAATGATTTAATGGAACATTTAAATTTACCGAGAAGTCCGCGCATCGGTCAATTGTTAATGGAAATTCAATTAGCGCGGGTGGAGGGGAGAATTTCTAGTCGGGAAGAGGCGCTAGTATTGGCAAAAGAGTTAGTTGACAAGTCAGTTTAAATTTAGATATTATACTAATGTTATGAACGGGCAAGATGCCCGTTCCACAACAGATAAAATTAGTTTTGGGATTCCCAAAACTAAGAATATTATAAGGGCGATATGGCCTCTTTTTCTATGTTGGGGAATAGTTAGTTTTGACATACTCTTTTAGTACCGGGCAAATGGTGAAAAATGTGCGATCGCCATCCTGGATTTTTTCAATTAATGAACGCCGTCCCAAGGATTGCATAACTTTCAAAAATTGCGATCGGGATAATTGCAGATTCTCTGGCATTTTTGAGATGTTCCCCGCAGTGTCACCTGCAGAGCATCTAAGTGTTTTCCCGTATTGACAAAAACTAGGTTATCTGTGATGTTTAATACTTATTGAACCTCACCTGGTTAAAAACTATGGCAAAAGGCGATCATATCTATACTCAACACCTTCCACACACTCATCACGGTATCGACTGTGGCGACGATAGTGTTATTCATTATGGAAAGCGTCAAGGTGAAAAAATTTGTCGTATTTCTAAGAATGATTTTGCATCAGGAAACAAAATTCATGTAAAGGAGTATGGAAAATGTTATTCAGATGATGAAGTAGTCAGACGAGCAGAGAGCAGGTTAGACGAAAAAGGATATGACCTTTTCAGCAATAATTGTGAACATTTTGCTTATTGGTGCAAAACAGGAAAAGATAAGAGTGAACAAGTCGCACAAGCTCAAGGTGGAGTTGCTGGTTTAGTTGGAGGAGTAGCTATTGGCACAGGAACCAAGGTTGCAACTAAAATCGCCACTGAAGCTGCGATTCAATCTGCCAACCCTATATCTAAATTTCTCATCAATGTAGGGCTGAAACAAGCGCCTGCTGTAGCGGGTACAGCGGCTGCTGGTATTGTAAACGTGGGTGGTATAGCCAGTGGATTAGTTGCTGATTTCATAGTTGGCAAGATACTTGAAGATGATGAAGCTTTGACTGAAAGCGAACGTGAAGCACGAAAAAATGGAAGAATAGCAGGACAAGTTGCATCAACAATTGGAGGTGTTGGTGGAGGTATTGCTGCTGTTACTGTTGGTGGTAGCGCTGCTGTTGCTGCTGCTGTTGCGGCTCCCGCAGTATTAGGTATAGCAATTGGTTTAGGTGCTTATCACCTACTCAAAGACGAGTGAAAATTGACTTAGCTGCTGAAAGTGCGATCGCCCTTTCCTTATTCAGAGTGCGATCGCCCTTAAATAACAATCCCTGATGTTTACCCACCATCTCAAAAACCCACACCACCCACTAAATATTAAACAACATCTCTTAATTCTTCCGGCAATTCAAACTTGCCATCCGCCCCCGCTTCAAACTCAATAACTTTCAACACAGCATCAACATTCAGCGGCCCGTAAATGTGCGGATAATAATCTCCCGCCGCAGGTTCGTACTTGACCTCTGCTTGCACTTTTTCAGACTCAATCCACAGCAAAAGCAATCCTGTTTGTCCGACAAAAAACTTGTTAGCACTTCTCGTAATTTGCGGGATTGTCGAACAGTGGATGAATCCTTCAGAATCTAGCGTATCGCCGCGATAGGATTGAAGCTGTTTTGCTGCTTCCCACTCTTGGCTTTTAGAAATGTGAAATATAACGCTCATAAATTGTTTGATTTACTACTTTCTTCCTTAAGCTGTGGAGCATTTAAACCACTAACTATCCACGTAGGGTGCGTCAGTACGGGCGAATGGCCATTCGCCCCTACTATACATGGGAAACGCCTTGTACGGGCGAATGGCCATTCGCCCCTACGCACCCTACAATACCATTTTAAATGCGTAACAGCTTATTTCCCAAAAATAATGAGTTCTGAGTTTCGGATTCTAAGTTTAGTAAAAAACTCAAACCTCAAAACTCAAAACTCAAAATTATCTCAAACTAACAACTGACAGATTCAGTCGATCGCCAAACACAATTAAATGTATCCAACCGCTATCAATTACCGACCCCGGCGAGGAACCATCGTCTCGATATTGATATTAGCCAGAGGAACGCGCTGTGGCGCAGTAGCAGGTCTTGGCATATTGCGAGCCATATCCAAATAGTTCGACGGATCGCCAGCTTTCCGCTGTAGTTCTTGAGGAACAAAACGGCGAACAGTTGACTGCCAAATAATTTGTGGGAAGCCAAGCTGCGAACGGTGGTACTCACCGTAGCGAGGAGTCTTCAAGTTAAAAGGTACTTCACCTCCAACTCGTTGAGGCAAGATGCGGCGCTGCTGATAAGGCACTGTATCGTAGCCAAACTTATTCAGGTACTCATCGCTATTGAGCAAATCGTCAATAAAGCCTTGAGGCCCTTTGTTTGCTACAACAATCGACCAAGCAATCTTTTCGCGTTCGCTGTAAACATCCCGGCCCAAAATGCGCTGTACGCACATTTCCACAAAGCGGTAGTTGCTGTTAGTTTGATAGTTCCGTTCCAAGAAAGGAGACGAAGTAGCCAAACCGCGAATAAAATCCCGCACCGTAATTTGGCCGAACTTGAGTTGCGACTCCAAAGACTTTTGGCGGTTGCTCTTGAGGATTTGGTGTTCGCTGTAAATCTGGCGATATCCAGCCCAAATCAAATTTTCCATGTCCCCGGACGAAAGCACATTTTCACTTGTGAAAATTCTAGGCTGCTCGTCGCCTCCGACTTCATAACCAGCTACGCGCTGGTTTTGGCTCTTAGGAGCGTAGTTCAACAAAGGAAGCGCCACGTTATAATCTCCGTTATCTCAAATTTTCAGAAATAGCTGATACTGCGATCGGCCAGCTTGACACTCTCAGGGTTGAAGCCACTGAGATTCTTGGTTCACTGATATACCTTTAAACTGTCCATCCTTTCGGCAATACTTAAACCTAAAACCCGTTCAATTGAACCAAGTTTTGAGCCTAATTTAAACAGCCCCAGAGGGCTTATCTCCCCAAGCTAAGCGAGAATCACTTCTCTTGTTCCCGTGTGCCCCACGGTACACCTAATTAAATAGATTAGGGGATTCTCGCAGTCTAAATCTGATTCTCCTGATTTTTTGCAACAATCTGTAATATTGTTGACGGTTGACGGTTGACGGTTGACAGTTGGCTGTTGGCTGTTGGCTACCAACAACTAAATTACCAGCCCAAGGCTGAGTAAAACTCGGTGGTGACTGGCTGAGCCTCTGCTGCGGTCTTAGCTGCATCCGCATCTGGTTCGACGCGAATTTCGGTGCAAAAAGTGGATGTACTGAAACCACCAAAGCGCTTTACTGAACTTGTCCGCATCCGCACATTGGGGTTGGCAAACCAGAAACGCTCGATCGAACTCATGGTCTCATATTCTGTAATCAACAGCAGCCCATCCTCGTCATCCATCTCAAAACGGCCTGCCACTGGCACAATTTCGGCATAGCCGCGTTCCCGCAACATCAAACCCTGGCGGGGATTTTCAGGATCGGGGACGATCGCAAACACCGTAGACCCTTTATGATTCTCATCATCCTTATCCCAGGCCATCGAGCCGTGCCAAGTCACAAAAGCCCCCCCAGCAGCCCGAATCGGATCAACTTCGTGCATATGACAAATCTCTGCCACTCGCGCATCATCAGCGCCAAGGGCCGTCACCTGAATGTTTGAATCCCCCATCTCCGCTTGGCGGAAAGCGAGGTGGTGAGTTGTGCGGTGCGATCGCCACTCCCCTGCACTGCTGCGAAAAAACTCCATTGCATCCATGACAAATAGCTCCTTTGGCTGAGACTTCCCGGTTTATACGTTTTTTTATAATAGAGCTCTCCCCAGTTAGATGTACTTTTGTGGCATAAATTAGTGGCAAAATGTGTACTTTGGACATATTGTCAAGCCAATGTTATGATAGTTTACAATGAAGGGGATACAAAATATCCTGCAAAACGTCATCCGATATATCTCATCTCGATTTATCTCATGTAACAAAGTGGAGGAGCGATTTATGGATATGCCTATAAGTCTGAGCGTGGAACAGCAGTTCAAACTGCAAGTGTTGCGAGAACAAGTCAAAACCTTAAGTCAAAACGAAGCCCAGGAATATCTCCTAGAGGTTATGCGGCAAAACATGGTCAAAGAAAACCTGTTGAAGTTTTGGATGAAAAAAGGCTGATCAGTAGGTTAACCGAATTGAACATAAAATGCGAAAATGCGATCGCTGTTAAGCTGTTCGGCATTTAAACTCCTGGCTGTAGGGTGCGTCAGCCCGCAGTGTTTTCCTTGCAGGTGGAAGCGATCGAGCTGACGCACCCTACAATACTAATATTAATTCCTTTTAGTAGTTGGCGATGCTAAAGGCTGACTGTTATTTTTAGGTTTCTTGGGCTGATTTTTAGGAGCTTTTTTTGGCGGTGGAGGAGGAAAAGTAGCCGCGCGTCTGGGTATTTGTAGCGCTGTTCGGAATGCAGAAATCGGGAAAAAAGTTCTAAATCTAGACAGCCTATCATTAAGAGATTCCGGCGCATCTTCCCACAAACTTTCATAGTAAAAGAAAGCAATACCCAAGCCGTATTCTTGGACTGCGCGCACCTGGGATTGAATTTGCTGCATCGATACTGGACGATTTCTCAAACCAGTCATAATCCCAACTCCTGTAGGAATCTTTTTCTGGGTTTCCTGCATTTCTGGACGGTTGATTTTGCTAATAAACGATTCTAAATCGGGACGGTAAACTTGCACAATTAGTTCATCAGCAATATCCAAACGCACCCAAGCTAGCCAATCTTGCAGGTGATGCTTGTAAGCAAATTCGTAGTAATTGGGAGAAATCGAGAAAATTGCATTAGGTTTAACTGCTTTTACGGCTTGATTTAGTTGCGACATAAATGCCGTAATTTTATCGGCTCGCCACCGTGTCCAAGCTGGGTCTTCAAAATTGGTTGGAGGAGCTTTTTGGGTTTCTTTGGTATACAGTGCAACTGTGTAGGCATCATAGCCAAATGCCGCTGGCAAACTCATGTGATCGTCAAATTGAATGCCATCAGCATTATATTGAGTAGTGACTTCTAGTACAATTTCGGTAATAAATTTCTGCACTTCTGGATGAAAAGGATTAAGCCAAACAACCTCGCCACCAGCTCCATTTGATGTTTGACTACCGTCCTGTTTTTGGGTTAGCCAATCGGGATTATTTAATGCTAATTCGGATGTGGGAGGAGCCATGAAACCAAACTCAAACCAAGGAATTACTAGCAATCCTTGGCGGTGAGATTGAGATATTAAATCCGCGAGCATATCTTGTCCGTCTAAGCCTCGGTAAACAAAAGGTTGAATGTCTCTTTGTTGGGCTACAGGGCTAGGATACATTGCATAGCCAGAATTCCAAACTACGGGATAAATAGTGTTAAAATTTAACTGTTTGAGTTGACTCACAGCATCTGCTACTTTTCGTCTATCTCTGAGGATGTCTTTGTCATTGGTAGTCATCCAAACACCTCGAATTTCTTGACTGGGTTGCTGAGATAGCGCAGACATCAAGAAGTTGTTTGCGAACAATACTGCAATGAATGAAATTGCAAATAGAAGCGGGAGAAGAGGTTTTATCGATCGCAGCCAACCGCGAGGAATGATTCGTAATGTCATAATATTGAATGATGAGTTACCTATTTAAACGCACCCTGGCATAATTTACTGATGACATTTATGTGTTCTACAGTCTACAGCCCTTACTATCAGGAAATCTGGGGGCAACTGCTGAAGTTGACACCAATGGGCTATATCATAATAGTACAACCAGGAATGAGTAACGAGTAATGATGTTCAGAAAAATTGGATTTTGGCTACTTTGGATTGCCTTCAGCACCTATGCTTTTGTATTTGCACCTCCAGACAGCCCAGAAACTATCACACTAATTACCAATCTTTCCACTGGCAAAGTAGCAGACATCAACCCTTTAATTGTCGCCTTATTCAACATCATGGGAATTTGGCCACTAATCTACAGTTGCGTCTTATTTACTGACGGTAGAGGACAAAAAATACCTGCATGGCTATTTGCTACTTTATCCTTTGGTGTCGGCGCGTTTGCCTTATTGCCTTATTTAGCCCTGCGCGAACCTAATCCAGAATTTTTAGGCAAAAAAAATGTCTTTTTAAAGATATTAGATTCTCGTTTTACTGGAATTTTATTAACATTAGGTGCTGTGGCTTTAGTTGCATTAGGCTTGACAAAAGGCGATTGGTCTGATTTTGTTCAGCAGTGGCAAACCAGCCGTTTTATCCACGTCATGAGTTTAGATTTCTGTATGCTTTCTCTGTTGTTTCCCGCATTGTTGGCAGATGATATGGCGCGCCGAGGAATGCAGAATACCACAGCATTTTGGGCTGTAACATTAGTGCCTCTATTTGGTCCACTGGCTTATCTGTGTACGCGCCAACAATTGCCCCAAAATGGTGCGGAAACTGTTACAAATTAGACAGTATTGCTGACAATCATCAGTTTAATCTAGGACTCAATCCAAAGTAATCATACAAGAAACAGGCTTTCCGGCCTGTTCCACAATATTTAGAAACAGGCTTTCCGGGCTGTTCCACAAAATGAAAAAGTTTCCGATCATTGGGATCACAACATACAACCGCTGTCCAGCAGGCGAATATCGCTTAAATGGATCTTATATTGATGCAGTACAAGCGGCTGGCGGCATCCCGATTTTACTGCCGCCCAATCAATTAAATCCAGCTAGTATTTTTGATGCAGTAGACGGTTTGATTTTTTCCGGTGGTGGAGATATTAATCCAGAACTTTATGGCGGTTTGATCGATCGCACAGTCTACGCGATCGATGCAGAACGTGATAGTTTTGAACTAGGCTTAGCCAAGCTAGCTTTGAAAGCTAACATACCTGTGTTGGGGATTTGTCGCGGAATGCAAATCCTGAACGTAGCCAGCGGAGGCAGTTTGGTGACTCACGTACCGGATGCTTACGGAGATGAGGTTAGTCATGGGGCGGGAATTCCTCCTCGTGCGATCGAGCATACCATTGAAATTGAGCCAAACAGTCGGCTAGGAAAAATCATGGGAACAACGTCAACAACAGTTGTTTCCTGGCATCATCAAGCAGTGCGAAAGGTAACATCTAATTGGAAAATTGTAGCCGATGCACCTGATACTTTGGTAGAAGCAATGGAACATCAAAATCACCCTTGGATGATCGCAGTGCAATGGCATCCAGAAATGTCACCAAAATGTGCAGTAAATTCTCAAATTTTTCGAGCTTTCGTGCAAGCAGCCGCTGCAAAATTGGTTAGTTATCGGGAAATTGGGTTGAAAACCCCGTCCTTGTAAGCTTTTGGAGATAGATCCTCTGGGGTGGTTGTGAGTTAAGCTCGTCAAACGGCACTGCTGACGATAAGTTTTTCCCGACGATCCGGATCTTTTTGTCAACTTTCACGTCTAGCTGTGCAGAGACCTAATTGCCTAGCTGTTTGTAAGCTGGCATGAACTGAGCCTACCTTTGACTAAGAGTGGGCTCTTTATTTATGTTTTGAAGTGTGTTTGGGCGATCGAGGGTCTGTGCATTCCACCATTTTAACTGGCACACTACGGGACATTGATTCGTGTTTCATGGATTAAACTTTTTGCCAATATAGCGGCGCGTGGGTAGGGAAACGGCATTGCCCATTAGTGTCAACTTAAGCTCAAGCCCAGTCAGAGATGGCTGTTTGACTATTAAATCTAGATCCCCCCTAGCCCCCCTTAAGAACCCACATTCCGCACCCCCAACTGGCACATACACGGAGTGAGGGGGCAAAAGTGAA
>NZ_NXIB02000043.1 GCF_002412335.2 Tychonema bourrellyi FEM_GT703 | reverse complement strand
GATTTAGTGGTGGGGGCGGGTTTTGATGATTGGTTGGTGAGTGGGAAAGATTTAGTGGTGGGGGCGGGTTTTGATGATTGGTTGGTGAGTGGGAAAGATTTAGGCGAACCCGCCCCTACAAATTATTAATAAATCATCTCATAATTGAGGAGGAAATACGTGTCGAATTGCCTGATTTGTCAAACAGAATATGTCGAAGCAACAGTGAATTTCTGCTCTACCTGCGGCTGGGATTTAAGCCAGGATAATGTGTATGTGTTGGGAGAATTGCCCGATGTTTTTGTCCAAAATCAACAATCCCAATTAGCTGGTGCGAGGCGAATTTGGTCGAGTTTTCTCGCTAATCAAGAGCGACTCAACCAAGAAAAAGCTGATCTTAGTTCCCAGTTAACGGAACAGTTGACTAAACTCCAGGAACAATTAGCTAAAAGCCGAAATCTGCGCCGGCAAATTAAAGCTAAATTAGAACAAGTTACTGCTCAACTAACTCAAAAGGAACAAGAAACACCGGCACTGCAAGCAGAAATAGCTAAGCTCGCAGGAGAACGCGCTGAATTAGTCGCGCAACTTGCACAGGCTAATCTAGGGATTTCTCGCTTGGAACAGGTGACACGAGAACGGGCTGAATTATTTGTGCAATTGGCACAATCTGATGCAGAATTGCACAAGCTGAAACAAGAACATTTGGTATTAGTCGCACAACTTGCAGCAGCTAAGACGGAAAATTCTCGATTGCAATCGGAATTAGGAACCCAACTTGCAGCAGCTCATACAGAAATTGCTCGCTTGCAATCAGACTTGGCTACTCAATTGTCACAGTCTCAGACGGAAAATGCTCGCAGGCAAAGCATAGCACGGGAACGGGATGAATTAGCCGCGCAATTGGCAAAAGCTCATACAGAAAATTCTCGATTGCAAGTGGGATTGGAGCAACAACTGGTGCAGTGGGAGTTAGTAGTAGGAAATCACCGGGAGTTTTCGTTTCCGGTGGTGATTCTTGATAGACAAGGAAGGGAAAATAGTCGCCAAAATGGAACTGCCCAGGCCTTGATTCAAGCATTGCCCGGTGGTATAATGTTGGAAATGGTGGCGATTCCTGGTGGCAAGTTTTGGATGGGTTCTCCCGATACTGAACTGGAAAGAACCGCTGCGGAAAGTCCGGTGCACCAGGTTACGGTTTCGCCTTTTTATTTGGGGAGATTTCCGGTAACGCAGGCTCAGTGGGCCGCGGTGGCTGGTTTGCCGAAGGTGGTGCGAGACATCAAAGCCAATCCTGCCAATTTTAAGGGAAAAGACTTGCCAGTTGAAAGTATTTCATGGTATGATGCAGTAGAGTTTTGTGCACGACTGACAGAGTATACAAAACTTCCCTACCGTCTCCCCAGCGAGGCTGAGTGGGAATATGCCTGCCGCGCTGGGACAACTACTCCTTTTCACTTTGGAGAAACTATTTCTCCTAAGTTTGTAAATTACGACGGTAATTATACTTACGGTGAGGGGAAAAAGGGCGAGTACCGCCAGAAAACTATTCCTGTTGGCAGTTTAAAAATTGCTAATGCTTTCGGGTTATCCGATATGCACGGCAATGTTTGGGAGTGGTGTAGCGATATTTGGCATGAAAATTACAATGGCGCTCCCGTAGATGGAAGTGCTTGGGATGATTTGGATAAAAATCATTTAATAAATCTTAGGCAGAAGCTGAATGATAATGATAATCATTCCCGGCTCTTGCGCGGTGGTTCATGGTGCCGCAATCCGTGGCATTGCCGTTCGGCCCTTCGCAGCTGGTATCTTTCGGCGTACCGCGACGACAGCTTCGGTTTTCGGGTTGCTTGTGTTGCCGCGAGGTTTCCCTAGCCCTTTGCTCTCTTGAGTTTTTGCTCTTTATTCTCTCTTCTCTTTTTTCTGTCGCGCCCTAGCGCGACTTTTTAATTTTTAATTTATTATTTAAATAGTTGACGCGAGGGGCGAGAAACCGGGTTTTTATCAAGGTTTAGGATGGGGTGCAAAAATTTCGGAAAAAACCCGGTTTCTTGAATCTACGCGAGGCGAGAAACCGGGTTTTTATCAAGGTTTAGGATGGGGTGCAAAAAATTCAGGCAAAAACCCGGTTTCTTGAGTCTAGGTTTCTTGAGTCTACACGAGAGGCGAGAAACCGGGTTTTTATCAAGGTTTAGGATGGGGGGCGAAAAATCAGGAAAAAACCCGGTTTCTTGAGTCTAGGTTTCTTGAGTCTACGCGAGAGGCGAGAAACCGGGTTTTTATCAAGGTTTAGGATGGTGTCCGAAAAATTCAGGAAAAAACCCGGTTTCTTGAATCCGCACGAGAGCTCAGAAACCGGGTTTTTATCCAAGTCTAGGATGGAGTCCGAAAATTCAGGAAAAAACCCGGTTTCTTGAGTCTAGGTTTCTTGAGTCTACGCGAGGGGCGAGAAACCGGGTTTTTATCAAGGTTTAGGATGGGGTGCGAAAATTCAGGAAAAAACCCGGTTTCTTGAATCCGCACGAGATTTTGATTTTGGTGTAAGATGTAAAAAGCAAAAATAATGACGGGCTTTCCAATCTAAAATTCAAAATCAATGACTGTTGAAAGGGTGACATCGGGATTGAATTTGCAGTCGGGCGATCGCTTTTTAGTCCTCTACGGGGCGAATACGAGCGACACGTTTTGCAGTCAGGATTTATTGTTGCGAAATATTGAACAGGTTTTACATGAATATTTGCGCTGCGAAGGCTATCAGCGAATTCTATTTTATTCTGGTACTAAAAAACTGTATTTTCTGGATGAGAAATCGCGCGCGCGATCGCGTTTACAACCGAAATCTGCCGCTAATTCCGCATCTTCACAGCCGATGCGATTCAGAGGTGCTTTAGGGAACAAGGGCGGATTGTTAGGGAAGCAATCAGCCCAGACAAATACCCCCGCTACACCTACCCCCGCAGCACCAAATTCAAGCCCCAGGCTCCAAGATACTCAAATCTTGCCGATTTTTGAAACCGCGATGCGGGAGAGTTCGCAACAATCGGCGATCGTCTTTTCTAATGCTGAAGATTTGGCTAATTTTGACAACCGCCGCGAACTGTTTGGACGGATTGTAGATTGGTCGCGTTTCCCGCCCAACAATCGCAATCTTTGTATCTTCATTTTTCACCATGAAAATCGTACTACTTTACAGGAGTTTTGTCAACGCATTGGATTCACATTTCTAGCAAATCTGGCAAACAATGGCGATGATTCTAACAGTCGCGCGGTTAATTTCGTGCATTTGAGTGCGCCCGATGCGGGAGAAATTAGAGCCTTGCGGGATTATTTTCGACTGGAACACCGCAAGGTGGTAGACTGGAATGGGGCGGATAAATTATGCAGTTGGATAGCTGCGGAAAATAAGCCGCTGAAACATTGGTGCGATCGCTTTGAAACTGCTCGCCAAATTTCCTTGACAGAAGCACGAAGATTGGGATGGTTATCTGCGGATATGAATACTAAACCTGCTTTAGAAAGATTGGAAGAAATGACTGGGCTTGCTGCTGTTAAAAATACGATTCGGCGGCGGATGCAAGTGTTGGAAATTGAGCGAGAAAGGCTGCAACAAGGTATTAGCAGTGAACCGATTCGGCTGCACGTAATTTTTAAGGGGAATCCTGGTACTGGGAAAACTACTGTTGCTAGATTGATCGGGGAAATTTATCGCGATTTGGGATTGTTGAAGCGGGGACATTTGAAGGAGGTGGGAAGGCAAGATTTAGTGGCAGGATATGTGGGACAAACTGCGATTAAGACTAATGAAGCTATTGATGCAGCGCTGGATGGAGTGTTATTTATTGATGAAGCTTATACCTTAACTCAAGGGGGAGATCAGTTTGGGAAAGAAGCGGTGGATGTGCTGTTAAAAAGGATGGAGGATGACAGACACCGACTGGCGGTAATTGTGGCAGGATATCCTGATGAAATGGCGGAATTTGTGGCGGCAAATCCGGGTTTGCAGCGCCGCTTGACTGAAATTGTGTTTGAGGATTATAATCCGGCTGAGTTGTTGGCGATTTTTCAACAGCGGGTGGCGCGGGTGCGGTGTTCGATTACGCCGGATTTGGAGGTGGCTTTGATGAATTTGTTTGGTGAATTGTATCAAAGGCGCGATCGCACTTTTGGGAATGCGGGATTAGTCGAAAATTTGTTTAATCTGATGGATGAGTTGCGTAGTCAGCGGGTGATTGAACAAAAGTGCGATCGGCTTTTGGAACCTTTTCAAGTTGCTGATTTACCTGCTGAATACCGACAAGAATCGAGAAAAGATGAGGCGATTTTACAGGAATTGTTGCAGGAATTAGACAGGACAATTGGTTTGCATTCTGTGAAAGCAGCGATTGGAGAAATTGTCAATAGCCAAATTGCTAATCAACGGCTGCGGGAAGCTGGGATGTTAACTAAAAATAGTACCGAAACGCGGCATATGCTGTTTACGGGGAATCCTGGTACTGGGAAAACTACGATTGCGCGGCTGGTGGGGCGGATTTTTAAGGCTTTGGGTTTGTTGCGGAAAGGGCAATTTGTGGAAGCAGACAGACGCAGTTTGGTAGGGCGTGTTGTGGGAGAAACTGCACAAAAGACTGCTGAGGCGATCGAGTCTGCTTTGGATGGTGTATTGTTTATTGATGAAGCTTATGCCCTCAGTCGCAGCGAGTCGGGGATTGATTTTGGGAAGGAAGCCATTGATACTATAGTACCGATGATGGAGAATCAGCGCGATCGCTTAATAGTAATTCTAGCTGGATATTCCCGCGAGATGGAACAGTTTATGGATGCAAATTCCGGGATGGCTTCGCGGATTGCGTACAAAATCGAGTTTCCCGATTATAATGGTGAAGAATTGCACCAAATTTTCCTCAGTATGTGTCAGGGGGATGGGTGGATTTGTCCTCCCGATGTCTCGGCGCGCTTACAAGCAGTTTTGATGGCTGCGTACCAAAATAGAGGGCGGAATTTTGGGAATGGACGTAGTGTGCGGAATTTTTATGAAAAAATGGTGAATCGCCTCAAAAGTCGGATGGTGCGGGATAATTTGATTGGGGAGGCGATGAGGAGGTTTGCGTTAGCAGATATACCAGATTGGGAGGATTAAGCGATCGTGTTTACAGCCCTAAGTAGAAGGAAGAAGGAAGAAGGAAGAAGGAAGAAGGAAGAGTGCTTATATAGCAAGCTTTATGGTGCAATGTTTTCGTAAAAAAACTCGGTTTCTGCCGACGGTACTATAAAAGCGAGTTTTCAGCTAATTAAACTACTAACTATGTCAAGTTACAAAATCGGTCTGGACTTCGGTACAACAAATTCGATTGTTTCCTATCTCACTCCCAGCGGAGACCTCGAAGCATTTCCGTATCCGCCACCAAACGGAGAGAAATACGTCCCTTCTTTCATCGCCTATCATTCAGATGGTGACACCGAAATTGGCACTCCCGCCCGTACCGCCGCCGCCCACGATTCCTCTGTGGAAACCTACGGCAATTTCAAAATGCGATTACCGCTAAAGGAGTCTGAATTTGGTCAATATTTTTCAGGCGATCGCACTCCGATTAGTGTTACCATTGATTACCTGCGGGAACTGCTAATTTCTAATGAGAATGACTACAGTTTTAGCAGGGAAAAAGGGGAAATTGCCAGCATTGTTGTGTCAGTTCCCGAAATTTGGCAACGGGATATCCGTAATTTAGGTAGAGAGCGCCTGCAAGAATTAATTAAAAAAGATTTAGGACTAGAAAAACAGCTAATTCAACTCGTTAGCGAACCTGTGGCCGCTGCTGCTTATTATACCTGGGAAACTCAACGGCGTGCTAAGGCAAAGGGAACCGAACCTTTCAGCGGTAACATACTTGTTTGCGACATGGGAGGCGGTACATTTGATGTTAGCCTGTGTCGGATTTATGGGGACAAGAAAGTGGAAGTTCTCTACTTTCACGGACAAGGTGACAAAGGTTTAGAATCAGCAGGAGTCGCTTTCGATCGGCGCGTTGTCCAACAAGCTTATACTAAAAAACATGGTAAATCTTTAGATGAAAATACTGCTGATTTTACTAGCTTGCTCAAAGACTTTGAAAGTGTAAAAATAGGCAGTCATGTCAACGCCACTAAAAAACTAACCAACTATCTAGATGATCCCGATGACACAGCCCAAAAAGAAGCTTATAAATTCAGTGGCTACGCGGTAACACTGGGAGAAGTTAACGAAGCTTTTGCCCCTATTTCCCAAGGCATCAAAAAGGTAATTAACAAAATTATTGCCCACACTCAGGAACAAGGATTGGCAATAGACCGCATTTTTCTGGTAGGTGGTTTCTGTCAGTTTCTCCTAGTTCAAAAAGCAATTACCGATGCTTTAGGAATTGTGAGAAATGACCCCCGCATTGACCAAACATTTAATATTACTAATAGTGCCTATGCTATTTCCTACGGGGCTTGTCTGATTGCTAACGGTTTGGTCGATCCAACGGAGAAATATATTCATACCCTTGGCATTGGTTTAAGAAGTATCATTGCCGATCAAAAGGTGCAAAAGGAAATTACCTTAATCGAAGGTGGTTCTAATTTAGATGCTTTAGCAAAGCCTAATTTTTGTACGGAATCATATCAAACTGCTGAGTCACAAATGTTTGTTAGTCTGTGGGTACAAATTAATTCTAAAGGCAAAAGACACCAAGAATTGATGCCGCAAAATATTGAAGTACCAAATCACCAATCTGGGGCAAAATATCGAGCTGGGATGAAAGTGGATCGATCGCAAATTGCTTATTTGGCGATCGAGGAAGTAAGCACTAAAAAGTGCGTCGAGTATGAGCTAGGAAATATTCTTGCTAAAATGTTTCCCGGTTATGTTTTCTTTGATGAAGACGAATTTGATGATACCATAATTTGAGGTGTTTATGCAGCCAAATCAGCAACATGATATAGAAGCAATAACTATTGTATTGCAGCAAATACAGGAAAGTCAAAACTTCAGAGAATTTGAAACTATTAAACTGCCTTTGGAATTAGTACAAGCAGGAATGAGTCTCTGGGAGTCAACTTTTTATCCAGAAGTTTTGAGACAGTTGGCTGGTGCAGATCCAGAAACTTTGGAAGCGTGGGCGATCGCACTTTCCAAAACTCTCAACACCCAGTTAGAAATACTCAATTCTTGGCTCCCCCACTTGACAACTTTACCGATACCGACTACACTAAAAGAAAAGATAGGCGATCGCACTTCAGCCATCAACCAAATAGCCAACGATAAATCTAAACTACTTCAGTCAGCAGCTAACTGGCTGCAACAGGAAGAAAAATTGCAGCAATCTAACTCTGAATTGCAAAGTTTAAAAGAGAAAGCTAGACAACTGCAAGAGATTCAAACTGAACTCGAAGGCACCAATTTAGACAATTTGCGGGCAGAGATTACGACACACAAGGCGACGTTAGAACCGGAAAAGCAAAAACTGCGATCGCTCCAACAACAAAAAGCCGATTTAGATGACCAAATTAGCGCCCTGCAACGACAGCAATCTATTCTCAAAGAAGAAATCAATTATTGGCAATCCAGGCAGAATCGTCTAGAAACCAGCACAGAAGATACTGTTGCTGAACTGATAATTTTAACCCAGTCACAGCGAGAGCGTTTATCCGCAGCTTTAACGCAGGAATTAGCCACTCTGGAACAACAGCGCACGGAGCTCGCACAGCAGCAGAAATCTTACGGTGAAGCCCAGCAGCAATTACAAAAAGCTGGGGAAGACTTCCAGAAATATCAAACAGCAACGGCGGAAATTCTGACAGCTTTGAAGACTCACTATCTATCAAATCTGGGATTAGGAAATCTGCTGCCAATAGATAGCCAAAAAGTAGATGTTCTGCTGAGAAATGTACAGCAAATATTAGCAGAAATTGACGGAGAGTTAGGGACTGCTCGCAGAAAACACGAAGAAGCTCAACCCAAAAATACGTTGGTTTTTTAGCTATGACTTTACTCAATATTGCTGAAATTTGTCCTGCTACTCGCACTCTTGGCCCTGGTAAGCGGTTTGTGATTTGGGTGCAAGGATGTTGTTTTAATTGCCGCCATTGCGTTTCCCCGGAATGGATTCCCCAACAGCAAGCGACTTTAGTTGAACCGCTACAATTGGCTGACTATATTTTATCTGTTTCCGGTACGGAAGGGCTGACTGTTTCCGGCGGGGAACCGATGTTGCAAGCGGCGGCGCTTGGTGTTTTATTTGCCTATCTCCGCGAACACCGGGACATATCTATTATGTGCTTTACGGGTTTTACTCTGGCACAGTTGCAGGGGAAATGTGATGCTGATATCGATCGAGTTTTGGCTTTGATTGATGTTCTGATTGATGGGCAGTATGTGGCAGAATTGAATGATAATCAAGGTTGGCGGGGTTCTGCTAATCAAGTTGTGCATTTTTTGAGTCCCCGCCATTTGTCGGAAGCGAGTTTGTTTGTAGAGCGGAAACGTGATGTAGAAATCCATTTGCGAGATGATTCGGCTTTGATGGTGGGTGTGCCTCCGCAGGATTTTTCTGATAGTTTCAAACGGGCGATCGATCTGGGTTCAAGGTTGTAAAAAGCAGGGACTAGGGCGTGTTTTCTTGCCCCGGAGAACCCCCTAGCTTGCCCCCTACTCCCCCTTTTTAAGCTAAGTGTTATAGCCTATTTTCCGAAATGCTGTAACATTTATTTATAGACATGGAGGACAAAAGATGGTCATCAGCGTCAGCGATATTATCCAGCAGCAGCGACAATTTTTTGCGACTGGGAAAACTAAGGATGTGGATTTTCGGATTGAACAACTGCAATTGCTGAAAAGTGCGATCGAACTTAATCAATCACAAATTGTCGCTGCTGTCAAGGCAGACTTGAATCGGCCAGAGTTTGAGGCATACTTTGAAATCGCATCGATCGCAGAAGTCAAGTATGCCATCAAAAACCTCAAATCCTGGGTAAAACCGAAAAAAGTTCCTACTTCGATCGACCAATTCCCCGCATCAGCCCGCATTTTCCCAGAACCTTTAGGCGTAGTTTTAATCATCGGGCCTTGGAATTATCCGTTTCAGTTAATGATATCACCGTTAGTAGGTGCGATCGCCGCCGGGAACTGTGCCCTCCTCAAACCCTCAGAAATCGCCTCACACACCTCAACAGTCGTCGCCGACATGATATCGAAAACCTTCGATCCCGCCTATGTAGCAGCCGTCGAGGGAGGCGTAGAAATCAGTCAACAATTGCTAGCCGAAAAATTCGACCACATCTTCTTTACAGGCGGCACAAAAATCGGTCGCATTGTCATGGAAGCGGCTGCCAAACACCTCACACCAGTAACATTAGAATTAGGCGGCAAAAGTCCTTGCATTGTCGATTCAGACATTCAGATTGAATACACCGCAAAACGGATTGCTTGGGGCAAATTCATCAATGCAGGACAAACCTGCATTGCTCCAGATTACCTGTTAGTAGACAAGAAAGTCAAGCCGCAATTAATGCAGGCAATTAAATCATCAATTCAAGAACTTTACGGCGACGATCCGCAAACAAGTCCCGACTATTGCAGAATTATCAATCAAAGACAATTAGAGCGTTTGAGTGCGTTTATCAAAGATGGAGAAATTGCGATCGGCGGGCAAGTTCAGCCGGAAGATAGATATATTTCACCGACAGTTTTAGATAATGTTTCCTGGGATTCACCGGTGATGCAGGATGAGATTTTCGGGCCGATTTTGCCAGTTTTGGAATATGATGATTTAGGAGATGCCATCGCCCAAATCAACGCTCGTCCCAAACCTTTAGCTTTGTATTTGTTCTCGAAGGATAAACAGAAACAAGAACGAGTTTTGCGGGAAACTTCTTCTGGGGGAGTTTGTATCAACGATACTGTAATGCAAGTCGGAGTGACAACTTTGCCCTTTGGAGGAGTTGGCGAAAGTGGCATCGGGAGTTATCACGGGAAAGCGAGTTTTGATACTTTTTCGCATTACAAAAGTGTGCTGCAAAAGTCATTCTGGCTGGAGTTGCAATGGCGGTATGCTCCCTATAAGGGTAAGTTGGATTTGATTAAAAAGGCGATCGGTTGAAAGTCTTCCCCGTAGGGACACTCCAAGAGCCCATTGGTGTCAACTTAAGGTCAAACCCAGTCAGAGACTGTTGTTTGACTATTAAATCTAGATCCCCCCTAGCCCCCCTTAAGAAGGGGGGGACAGGAGTCTTCTCAAAGTCCCCCTTCTTAAGGGGGATTTAGGGGGATCTAGACTTAGGTAAAAGCAAGAGATACCAAGGGTTTCAGGCTTAAGTTGACACCTATGGGCAGTGCCGTGTCCCTACAATTCACAAACCAGGAATACGCTGTATATATAACATCGCGAATCAAAATGAACGATAATTTACCCGAAATTTTAGCAGAACTCCGCCACTACTTTCACAAAGTTTACGGCGAAAGACTCGTGCAGTTAATTCTCTACGGTTCCCAAGCAAGAGGAGATGCCAAACCAGACTCTGATATTGATATTTTAGTTGTGCTGAATGGCCCAGTTCATGCTGGCAAAGAAATCGCTTGCACCAGTGAATTTATTGCTGCTTTGTGCTTAGATAGGACTGTAGTAATTTCTAGTGCTTTTGCATCCGCAGCACGTTTTCAGCAAGAGAAAAGTCCTTTCTTTCTAAATGTTCGCAAAGAAGGAGTACCGATTTGATACCAGAACAAATTGCTCTTTTAACAAAAGCAGGTGAAAGCTTGCGGGCAGCTAGGTTATTAGTAGCTAATGCACTTCCTGACTTTGCAGCGTCACGAGCTTATTACACCATGTTTTATGTTGCCGAAGCTTTCTTGCTGGGTGAGGGTTTAAGTTTCTCCAGTCATGCTGCTGTGATTTCGGCATTTGGTAGAGAATTTGCTCGTACAGGCAGAGTTCCGGTGGAGTTTCACCGTTACTTAATTTCTGCTCAAAATCAACGAAACCAAGGCGATTATGATATCGATCCAGCCATTCCCGAAGATGAGGCTAATCAATTAATCGCCCAAGCAGAACAATTTTTAGACTTAGCAGAACGCCTGCTGGGAAATCAGCCAGATTCTTGATAGCGATTTCAATCGCCTCCTTCCCAAAGAAGATAGCTAACTAGATTTTCTTAGTCCGCGTAGGCGGACTTTGTTTGTATAGACGCGGTTTCAACCGCCGGGTGACTAATCAGAATTGTGCCATTCTTTCTCTATTCTCTCCAAATCCTTCGCCGCTCCCAATTGTTGAAAAATTCCATGTGCTGTATCGTAATGTTGTTGAGCAACTACTGTGTTGCCGCGCTGGCGATGGAGTCGTGCTAAATCGTAGTTAGCCTCGGCAATTTTGCTAGGTTGTTTCAGTTCTGTTAACTTTGCTAAACACTCTTTTAAAAGTGGTTCTGCTACATCTAAGTTACCCCTAAGCATCTCAATTTCTCCCAGACAACCGATCGAAGTTGCCATGCCTTCGCGATCGCCCAATTCTGTCCTCAATGCCAAAGATTGCCGGAAAAGTCGCTCAGCTTCATCCCAATTGCCGCGATTTCGCTCGATATCTCCCAACAATCCCCAAGAAGATGCCATGCCCGCGCGATCGCCCAATTCTGTCCTCAATGCCAAAGATTGCCGGTAAAGTCGCTCAGCTTCATCCCAATTGCCACGTTCTCGCTCGATATCTCCCCATGCTCCCCAAGAACTTGCCATACCTTCACGATCGCCTAATTCTTGTCGCAACTGAAAAGACTGTCGCTTGAACTGTTCAGCTTCATCCCAATTGCCACGCAATCGCTCGATATCTCCCAACAAACCCCAAGAAGTTGCCATCCCCGCGCGATCGCCCAATTCTGTCCTCAATGCCAAAGATTGCCGGTAAAGTCGCTCAGCTTCATCCCAATTGCCACGTTCTCGCTCGATATCTCCCCATGCTCCCCAAGAACTTGCCATACCTTCACGATCGCCTAATTCTTGTCGCAACTGAAAAGACTGTCGCTTGAACTGTTCAGCTTCATCCCAATTGCCACGCAATCGCTCGATATCTCCCAACAAACCCCAAGAAGTTGCCATCCCCGCGCGATCGCCCAATTCTGTCCTCAATGCCAAAGATTGCCGGTAAAGTCGCTCAGCTTCATCCCAATTGCCACGATTTCGCTCGATATCTCCCAACGATCCCCAACAATATGCCATCCCCGCGCGATCGCCCAATTCTGTCATCACTTCCAAATGTTGCCGGTAAAGTCGCTCAGCTTCATCCCAATTGCCGCGACATTGCTCGATATATCCCAACGATGCCCAAGAAGATGCCATCCGCGCGCGATCGCCCAATTCTGTCATCATTTCCAAAGCTTGTCGGTAAAGTCGCTCAGCTTCATCCCAATTACCGCGATTTCGCTCGATACCTCCCAACATCCCTAATGAAGTAGCAATGCCGATCTTATTACCATTTTCTTCTTCCATTGACAACGCATCTTTAAAATATTTCTCGGCTAAATCCCAATTCCCAAAATCCCGCTGAATTGCACCTAACTCTCTTAAACAATAGGAACGTCGATCGCCTTCAACATAAGGTAAAATTTGTTCGTACAGTTCTTTTGATAAATTCCAGTATCCCCACCGTCTTAAATATTCATTTGGGATTAAATAGTAAGCTTCCGTATAATTACCCAACCTAAAGGCAAAATGTTGAGCTTCTAGAACAGCTTGCAAATCTGCTAAAGTTTGAGGATTATCCAGAGTTTTACCAGTGCAGTAAAACTTATAAACACTTTCCAGCAGTTGTGGCAATTCCTGTCGATATTCCCCTTGCAAAAACTCCTCAATCACCCGGTGCAAATCGTAAAAATCCTCACATTTATCCTCGTCATAGCGACTCTGCACCAAATTCGCACCGACTAATTGCTCTAAAATTGCTGCTGTCTCCTCAATTTCTGCATCTGTCAACTCAGCAGGTTCTTCCATTGCTGCGGCATATTCAAATCGCCAATCATCATCCGCATACAGTCTTAAAAAAGTTAAACCCCTAACATCTATAGGCACTCGCAACACACACATCCGGGAGACTAAATCTCTTGCCGCTGCACTTTGCCTTGCCATTTGTTCTTGCAACATCGGTTCCACATTTTTTGTTACCAATTCAGGATGCTTCCGCAAATATCCCGGTCTTCCCTTGCCAAGAGCTACCAATTGAGTTAATAAAACAACATGACCTTCAACCCGCCGAGATATCCATTGCAAATCAGCTAATTTATCAGTCAACTGTCGCTGCAAAATCTCCACAGTCGCCCTCTCATCCACCCCTTGCAACACTTCAATATGCACCAATTCCGCATTCGGCGCTAACCCCGGATAGCGGGTATCTGTCAAATCTCTAGGCACTTCCCGGCTGGTTAAAATCATTTGCGATTGGTGCTGCTGATAAACCAAAGCATTCAGCAACTTACCCCAATCCGGTGAAATTGCTCGATGTACCTGCGGCGAATCCAAAGAATCTGGATTTTCCCCCTCAACAGCCGGATGCAAAATAGGTTCCAGGTTATCCAGTACCAAAAGACAGCGAGTTTGTTGCAAACCAAGGATAATTTTTGCAATCTTTTCCTCTGGCTTTTTCAACTCTGCCGCGCCCTGAATCCCCAAACCTTCACTTAACAGAAACCCAGCCACATCATCAAAACTGGTTCCTTTGTATGCCTTGAAATACATCACGCACTCATAACCGCCCGCCAGCAAACTTTTCCCGGCTTGAGAAACAGAATGCTGCCAATTCATCCCCAATCCTTCTACAAGTTTGATCGCCAAACTCGTTTTGCCCATACCGCCTTGCCCGACAATCGCCAATACCTTCGGCGGCGAAGTTCCATCCGGCAGAATTTGGACTAATTTTGCCGTTAAATTTGCCACCAATTCATCCCGCCCTTTCCACACGGGCACCGATTGAGGTATCTCAGAAACAGCCACCCTAATTACTTTGTCGGGAGGGCAATCTGCGGGCGCAGCATTCTTCTCAGTTTTGCCCTCACTATTTTCCCTGCTGTTAATCTGAATGCTGATATCAGGTGTACCGCCCCACACTTCTGCCAACTTTTGCAAATTCGCTGCTTTGTTATCTTTCTTCCACAACTTCAGAGTAAAATTCCAATTGGGATTGCCCTTCCTTTTAGACGGCGGGCGGTGATCCGTCATAATTTTCAGCTCTTTTTCGAGATAATTAGTCAGCACCTCACCGATATACTTTTTAACTTGCGTGTCAGATGTTGTCTTATTTGGTTTAAAGCTGTCCCTATCTTTCAGCAAGTGGCGCAGGCCTTCCATCTTCCCCGTAACGTGCAACTCAGTGTCACCTTTCCATTCGGCGTGGAGATGAGAGATGCGACTTGTTTTAGTATCATCATCATCATCATTCAACGCATAATCTAGCAGCGCCTCCACCAAATGCTTGACTCGCTGCCAAGACTTCTCGCCTTTTCCGTCGTTGGTCATAGCTTTTCAAAATAAGTTGCTAAAAAAAGTTTCGGGAAAGTTTCGGGATTCCCGATACCGAATGACCGTCCCGAATATCCCGAATCCCCATTGTAGCACAGTTGCAGCCATTCTTTGACTTCGGGTATCCCGAAATTCCATACTCAATTTAGTTGAGTTTAGGAATGGTTTATGAGATTGTCGAAACAGCATGGATGGGTGATTGGAGAAGCGATTATCGGTACTGTAGTCGGTGCCATCAATTCTTCGGCGGGGCTAGTGCTAACTTTTGGTTTGGTGTGTTTCCACATCTGTTTCGACAAACATCCAGAGGAAGACTCCCGCTGCCCTCTGGAGAGAGTTTTAAACAGCGAAGAAGTTGTCAAACTCGCTTCTTGTAAGGATTGTCCTTTCAAGAAAGGGGCGGTTGATGTAGAAAAAGTTGAAGAAGAAGGTGAGTAAACTGTGGTACATCTAATGTGGAATAGGCCGGAAAGCCTGTTCGGGCGGGCAGGATGCCCACCCCACAAGCAGAAAATTGATTATTTGTGGAACAGGCATCTTGCCTGTTTCTAACAGAAGTGCAAGATGTAAGTAATACCAACCCCAGCATCAAAGCATCTAATTTTAAAGCCTACTTTCATCTTGACAATTGAGTTAAAATAATATCAATTATTGCCACCACTGCTTATGCTTCCATTTAAATATCCCGTCCCTCAAACAGAGCCGCCCAGCTCGCCCAGAGAGACGCTCCCCACAATGTATGATCTACCTAGCGAAAATGCGGAGGAACCTGGTTTGCCCGATGAATTTCATGGCTTGCAACCGCAGTTGCTGAGCTATACCTTTCGCCCTTCCAACTATTCCGCTGCTCAAATATTTAGCGGGGCTGACATGAATCTTTACTATGACGCGCGTCACCCACTGTGGTACAAACGCCCGGATTGGTTTGGAGTTGTGGGAGTTTCTCGACTTTATGATGAAGTCGATATGCGGCTGAGTTATGTTGTTTGGCAAGAAGGGATCAATCCTTTTGTAGTTGTAGAATTGCTTTCGCCGGGAACAGAGAAAGAAGATTTGAGAGAAAACGATCTGGAACTGCCGTCTACGTCTCAGTATTTAGCGGGTAACGGTCATATAAATCCAGAACCAAGAGGCGGAAAACCTGCGCGAAAATGGGAGGTTTACGAGCAGATTTTGCGGGTTCCTTACTATGTCGTTTTTAGCCGCTATACGAATATCATGAGAGCTTTTAAATTGGAGGGAGCTCGCTATCAAGAACTACAGTTGTCTGACTCGCGGGTGTGGATGCCTGAGATTGATTTAGGCTTAGGTTTATGGCAAGGTGAGTATCTGGGAGTCGATCGACTGTGGCTGCGCTGGTATGATGTTGAAGGCAATTGGATTCCTACTCCAGAGGAGCGTGCACAACAAGAACAACAGCGTGCAGAACTTGCCGAAGCTCGGTTAGAGTTTTTGATGCAAAGACTGCGGGAATCTGGCATCGATCCCGATCGCTTTTTGAAGGGTTAATACTGTAGTAAAATAAATACTCAAAATCGGATCTGAGTATTTATAATATGAAACAAGTCTTACCACTTTTGACTGGAATTGCGATCGCATCTATCTCCATTGCTGCTTTCATTCCACCCAGCTACGTGCTGCGACTAGAAACTGTCAAACAGGGAACGCTGCGCCTGACTAATACTTCCAATCAGCGGATTTATGTGAAAAACTTTGTCCTTCGCAACCACAAAGTCAACGAATTTGGCAAGCGAATTGGAGAAGATGAAGACATGAGCATTCGAGTAGAATCGTCGCTAAATCCAGGCGAAAGTAGATTGGAAACAACTTCCGATGCACCACGTCGGACAACGGCAAATACCGAATTATTACGATGGAATGATGGCAAAAAAAATCACCGACAAGGATTACTAATCTGTTTTATCAATGACTTCAACCATAATGTGTATCTAACTCCTAATGGACAATTGTCCTGTCCCAAATAATTCATATCAAATCCGGTAGCATCGGAATTATTATTAGCCGAAATGAGGAGACGGCAATGCCCATTAGTGTCAACTTAAGCCTGAAAGCCTTGATAAATATCGCTTTTATCCGAGTCCAGATCCCCCTAAATCCCCCTTAAGAAGGGGGACTTTGATCGGACTCTTATCCCCCCCTTCTTAAGGGGGGCTAGGGGGGATCTAGATTTAATAGTCAAACAGCAATCTGTGACTAGGTTTGAGCTTAAGTTGACACTAATGGGCTTTTGGAGTGTCCCTACCGGACTTCTTAGTCAACTGAGAAATGCTATAGATTAAGAACCCACAGCCCTCGGTAGCGGTGAATGCCATTCATTCCCATTAAACAACTCTAGATTCAGCCGATAGCCAACATTCCGCACAGTTTGAATCAGACTCGGTTGTCGCGGATCGACTTCGATTTTTTTCCGCAAAGACAGTACGTGAGTATCAATGGTGCGCGGGTTATCAATAGCATCAGGCCAAGCTCTCCGTAGTAAATCCGATCGCGAAAGGGGAACTCCACCAGCTTGAGCCAGCACGTACAATAGGCTGAATTCCTGGGGAGTCAGCTCGATGTGTGCCTCATGCAAACGCACTCGACGCTGTACCAAATCAATTTTTAGCAGCCCGCACTCCAGTGTCGCTGGCGGTAGAATCGTGCGGTTGCGACGCATCAAAGCTTCTACCCGCGCCATAAATTCTTGCATCCCAAAAGGTTTAGTCAGGTAATCGTCAGCCCCCGACTTCAAACCTTTAACAATATCCGCTTCGGAATTCCGCGCCGACAGCATCAAAATCAGCGACTGCTGCTGTTGTAGCCATCGGCAAAATACTAAACCATCCCCATCTGGCAATTCTGCATCCAGAATTACTAGGGAGGGCTGGTGGCTGAAAAATATTTCCCTAGCATGATTGATATCCGCAGATTGATGCACCCAGTGACCGACTTGCTGTAAATGCCAGCCTAAGAGCGATCGCAGGTGCGGATTCCCTTCAACAATTGAAATATTAACAAATCCCACAGCAGCGAGCTTCCAATATCATTAATTGCTACCAGACTAACAGAGCTTTTGTCAAGGTTTTGTAACCATAGCTACGCAAAGATTAGGTTCGCAACCACTCAAAAAATATTTCAATTCGGACTTATACTTAATTTTTCTTGAGTAATTTGTTGATCAACTTAGGTACTTCCGAAGGTCGAGAAGCTACTGGTATGTTTGCTTCTTCAAAGGCCGCCATTTTATTTTCTGCTGTCACCCCAAAGGCTGTCCGCGCCGCAGTCCTAGAACTAATCAGGATGCCGGCGTGGCCCAAAGACGGGCCTTTGGGAGCGTAGAGGCCAGCTAGGTAAGCAACCACCGGTTTGTCGATCGCCTCAGCGATGTAAGAAGCAGCAGCTTGTTCACTCCACCCGCCCACTTCCCCCACCAAAACGATCGCCTCCGTAGTCTCATCTTCGTCCAAAATTTGCAGCCACTGCATAAAAGAAGAACCGACAATCGCGTCACAGCCAATACAAACAGCCATCGACTGTCCCAACCCCGCATTAGTCAGTTCCAGAGCAACCTCGTAAGTCAAAGTGCTGCTGCGGCTGATGATTCCCACTGGGCCGGGAGTGTAAAATTCCTTGGGGTGAGTTCCCAGCAATAACTTGTTGGGTACAATAATTCCCGGACTGTTGGGTCCAATCACCAAAGTTTCCGTTGCTTCAGCCTTTCTGACTAAGCGCACCATATCCAGAGGGGGCACTCCCTCCGTGACGATCGCGATTTGCCTAATGCCAGCAGCGATCGCTTCCAAGGCCGCATCCAGCACCCAGTATGGTTCCACCAAAATTACCGTAGTATCAATGTGGCCCACCGTCGCCACGGCTTGTTCCACCAAATCAAAAACCGGAATTCCCTCCAACTCCTGCTGGCCACGACCAGGACTGACACCAGCGACTACATTTGTGCCGTATGCTTTCATCATCAAGCCCACAAGGGTTGACGCGGGAGATTCTGTAATGCCTTGTATGAGGACTTTGCTCTCAGGAGTTAAATTCATTTTTTCTATAGCATAAGGAAGAAGGAAGAAGGAAGAAGGAAGAAGGAAGCCACCCTTGAGGGTTGCTATAGTGTCAGGGCTTCCCGCTATTTAGCTTGTGAAACAGCTTGTGCGACAGCCTGATCCAAAGTGCTCGCTAGCTGCACGTGCAACTGCCCCAAACGCTTTTTCACCGCATCTCGATCGATCCCAACCAGAAGCAGCACAATCTGGAGTTGGCGGTTAGCACGGGTTTTTCGTTCCAGATAGCCCACTACCGCTGCAATTATTGCCTCGCTAGTTGTGGTGCTAGCCAAAATATTCACCAGCACCACCTTAACGCTTTTATCCTGAGAGACTAACTCCAGAGCCAACTCTGCGCGATCGCGCAGGGCATCTACACTATCGTAGCGGTCTAGGGAACCCAGGTTCACAAAATTAGCTGGTTTTCCTCCTTCCTGGACCACAGCATCCAGAGTCGCCATTGTCAAACCAACTCCGTTGCACAAAATCCCGATATTCCCGTCTAGTTCCACTAAATTCAGGGGTTCAGAATTCGAGATTTGGGATGGAGACGTGGGGGCTAATTCCAAAGATGAGTGTAGCAAGTTCGAGTTGGCACGGAGGCGCTCCGTCTGACTTCTCCTCTCCCCTGGCAGTTTGGTATCTTGCTTCTTTGCGCCCAGTGCCACCAAATCTGGATGACGCCCCAAGGCATCATTATTGGCACTGACTTTACCGTCTAAAGCCATTACCTCTCCCTTGGGATTGATGCCAAGAGGATTGATTTCTACTAAATCTAAATCTTTCTCGACAAACAGCCGATACATTTTTTCCACAATTGTGCTGACTGATTGAATCAGATTTCCCTGCAATCCCATTTTCAGCATCAGTCGTCTAGCGTAGAAAGGGGAAAACTCTTGGTCTACAACTACTTGCTGCATTTTGTCGATCGACCCTTCCACATCCATCCCTCCTTGTTGCGAACCCAGAAGTACGGGGCGTCGCGCTACTGGGTCTAGGAGTACCGCCAAGTACAATTCTTGGTCAGCGTTGTACTTAGCCTCTGCTAGCAGGACTTGGGGATACTCAGATTCGATCGGCAAATTAAAAATTGTCTGAGCCGCAGCCACCGCATCGATCGTATTTTCCACAAACTTAATGCCACCGGCCCTACCCCGTCCCCCCGCCCGCACTTGGGATTTTAGTACGACAGGGTAGGGAATTTTCAGCCCTTTGAGGTCTGCGGGATTGTCAATCCGCTGCGATGGCAAAACCGGAATTTCCATCTGGCGAAATAAAGCTTTAGCTTGGTACTCTAACAAATCCATTATCAATAATTGGTGATATAAATTCCGGTTTCACCGGAATGATTGTTGACGGTTGACTGTTGATTGTTGACGGTTGACTGTTGACGGTTGACTGTTGACTGTTGACGGTTAACAGTTAATTGGTATTACCGATTACTTATTTCCTATTGACGGTTAACGGTTAAGAGCGTTCCACGGAGGCCCAGCACCCGTTATGAATGAAAGAAACTCTTTCTCCCCTTCTCCCCCTCTCCCCTGCGAGTTTCTTAGGAGTTAACAGTTAAGTGGTATTACCGATTACTTATTTCCGATTACCGATCGCCTATTTTGTATTTTTTGATAAAAGACATTTTCTTTTAAAATTCTACCATCATTACTTGGTAGAATTCTAATTGTTGATATTTTCTTTAATCCTGGCAGTTTAGGATTGTTTTTTGAGAGTTTCACTTGATGTTAGCAGTGCCTTGATGCACAGTTTTGACCCATTTCAACTGCTTGGGGCGCACTGAAATCCGAGCCGTCACAGCACCTACTAGCAGCCAGTGAAGCATATACACAGTAGATGACAGGCTTTGCATCAAAGTGCTAAACACTCTTTTAACGTCAAATTTGGTTTCTTTGCGAGTGCGACGCAAACCGACAAACATTCCCACCAGAGACAGGGTAATAGTCAGGAAAGTCAGGGGACTGGCTAGAGGCATTCGGCGCAGGACAATGGACATCAAACAATCGGGCAGTGCTACTGTGGGCAAGAAATACTGAGATACCCAAAATCCAAATAAATCCCAAGTTTTCCCAATTCCCATGCGGTTACGAACAATTAGCTGCCAATAATCGAGATAGCGCTGATAGCCACCTTCCGCCCAGCGATTGCGCTGGTGCCACAGAGCCTTGGCGTTAGTCACTCCTTCTTCAGATACGGCAGGAAAAGCCAGGAATTCAATATCCCACCGATCTAAGTGCAGCCTCAGTGTCAAATCTAGATCGTCGGTAATCGTCTCCTCGTTCCAGCCTCCGCAGCTTTCTAAGGCTGTGCGACGCATAAACTGGCCGTTACCGCGCAATTCTCCAACGCCGCCGATCGCAATTCGCTGCTGTTGGAAAAAACTATCGAGCGCCATTTCTGCTTCTTGACTGCGAGTCCAAAAATTTACCGGAGCATTGGCGATCGATTTTCTGACTTGTACTGCTCCGACTTGATTGCTAGAGAACACTGGTACCACTGAGCGCAGTAAGTCTGGTGTCACCGTCGCATCGGCATCAAATATGCCCACAAATTCCCCGCGAGTCTGGGGTAAAACTTGATTCAGAGCTCCCGATTTGCCACCACTGGCATTTGCTCCTCGGCTCCATACTTTGAGTTGGGGATATTGTTTGGTTAGCTGTTCCAATACCAGTGCAGTACCGTCTGTGCTATTGTCGTCGATCGCCCAAAGTTCGTAACAGTCGATCGGGTAATCCAAATTGCAGATTGATTCTACCAGTCTGGCAATCACCGCTTCCTCATTTTTCGCCGCCACCAGCAGTGACACGTAGGGCCAATCTGCTTGATTGGACTCTGAAAGAGGTAGCATTGCGGGTTTTGGTGAAGCAAACAAAAATCGAAACGCTTGCATCCACAGCAATCCCGTCAACCCCCAGACGACCCAAGGGCCCCAAGAAACTAAGTGTAAAGTAATTGTCCCGCCCCAAATCGCCGTCAGCACTACAGCGGCTTTTCCCCGACGTCCCTGGTATAATTTTTGAGGAAAAGAGGCAGAACTGGGTAACTTCACCGCTACCGTTTCATCCCCTTTTGTGTCAAGGTTAAATTCCCTGTCGTCGGAGGGTGTAGCAAATATTCTGCCAACCTGAGAGCTTGAGGTCAAACTCTTGTGTTGTTCGGGAGCTACGTCAGGGATGTCCAAGTTGAGATCCCTGCGATCGTCGTTTTCTTGCCAAGAACTCTCCTGCATAGGTTACTTGATTCACCAATAGTTTTGGATTTAACGGATAAGTACCCACTGTATCAGTTTCTGGGATTTTGTCGAAAGCGGACTCCGACGGCAACTAAGCACCACCCTGCTTGCACAGTCGGCTTTTCGTAATTTTCCGTAAAATTAGGAACTATAATTTGCTAGTAATTATCAGGCAGTGGAAATATGACTATTCCTCAACTGAAGCCAGCCGATGAGAAAGAATCAAAGGTCTATGCACCTTTTTTTCCCGAACAGAGGCGCAAGTCTTTACCTTACGCGATCGCTCTCTACAAGCTCAAAAGCTTGGAAGGTGCCAGAAAAATTGAAGGTGGGGACGAGATTCCGTTTGTAGCTAGTTGGAATATCTCATCACTGCCGATCGATTTAACCCGCTGTCGGGTCTTGTTTGATGGTAATGCGGAACTCAGCTACGAAGTAACTATGCAAAGTTCTGATTTTGTGAATTGCTTAATTGAGGTACTGATGATTTTTCGGCGCAGTCGCACCGTCGATTTTTCTAAGGTTTTTTACCGGAAGCTGATGCGGATGGATGAGTAACTTTAGGGCATCGGTTGACGGTTGACTGTTGACGGTTGACCGTTGACTTAATTTTACAATTCTGATGCTACCGGATTTGATATAACTCCAATCTATGAATCTTACTCCACCGAGAATTGCACCCCTCATTCAAGTCTTGGCATTCCACCATCCTGGTAGTTGATCTATAGCCTTTCTCAGTTAGGTGAGGTACAGGGTAATGGGGCATCGGGCATCGGGCATCGGGCATTACCAATTACTAATTACCTATTACCAATTCTCGATCGTACCTCATCTTTCTGAGAAAGGCTATACTCATAGTGTTAACCATGTAAAAATTAAGATTAAAATGTAGAATAAAAAACAATAATTGGCTGGTTTATCTACTAAAAATAGTCTAAAAAGGTAGCGAAAACAATGCGGTACAGATGATTTAAAATAAACCAAAAAAGTCAACCAAAAGTTTGGTCTAGCTGATGGTGACAAAATCGAGTATGATCGCATGGCGAAATCGAATCGCTGTGTGATAATGTTGAATAAACTAATTTTATAGGTCAGTCGATGAATTAAGAATTCCCGCGCGTTCACGCTAGGGAGTGTCAATAGAACAGACAGGTGTAAATTGAGGAGTAAAGGCGTACCGAAATTGACTAAATATTTACTGATTGGTTCCACAAAAGCTTACAGCGGCAAGTCCGCGATCGCCCTGGGGATGGCACTCGGACTCCGGGACAAAGGATTTGCCGTCGCCTATGGCAAACCTCTGGGAACTTGTTTCAGCTCCGATGTGGCTGGTGCCGAAGAAGAAGATGTACGATTCGCGATCGAGACTCTGAAGCTCTCAGAAAGCCAAATGCCGTCTACTCTGCTTTCTCTGGACGAAGAGACAGTTCACAAGCGACTGCGAGGGGAAGATCAGACTGACTACCGCCAGTCTCTAGCGCAATATTTGCAAAAGCAAAGCACAGATGTAGTGCTGCTAGAAGGCCCCGCTAATTTAGAGGAAGGCAGTCTGTTTGACTTGTCCTTGACTCAAGTAGCCGAAGCTGTTGATGCCTCTGTGCTGCTGGTGACACGCCCGATCGACCTTTATGTAGACGATTTACTCTCGGCTAAGCAGCGTTTGGGTTCCCGTTTGCTGGGTGTCGTCCTCAACGACGTTCCCTCCGACAAACTCGAATCCATCACCTCCACTGTGCGACCTTTTCTCGAAGCAAAAGGCATTCCAGTGCTGGGAATATTGCCCAGAAGTGCTTTGTTACGCAGTGTCAGCGTCAAAGAACTGGTTCACCAATTGAAAGCAGAAGTGCTCTGCCGTCCAGACCGTTTGGACTTGATGGTAGAAACCTTGACAATTGGCGCAATGAATGTTAGTTCCGCTATGAAGTATTTCCGCAAAGCTAGAAATATGGCAGTGGTGACTGGGGGCGATCGCACCGACATTCAACTAGCAGCCCTCGAAAGCTCCACTCAGTGCTTAATTTTGACAGGACACTTGCCTCCTTCCCCCCTAGTCATCGGTAGGGCAGAAGAAATGGAAATTCCAGTTTTGTCTGTGGATTTGGATACCTTAACCACGGTAGAAATTATCGACAGCACCTTTGGCAACGTGCGCCTGCACGAAAAAATTAAAGTGGAATGCGTTACTCAGCTAATGGCAGAGCATTTTGACATTGACACAGTGACAGCATCCCTGGGCTTGGCAGGGCAGGGCGGTTTCATTCTCAAATGATGGGGAGAAGAGGAGAGGGGGTGATGGGGTGATGAATTTCCGAAGCTCTTGAGTCATCCCTCCGACTCCCCTTCTCCCCTTCTCCCCCTCTCCCCTTCTCACAAATCTGCAATTCTTAACTTCTTTTTGGCTACAACAGCTATACAGTCTGCTAGAATCCACAACGTAGTTTTATTTAATTTAATAAATTCTTTGAGTCAATCAATTGAGCTACCCAGAGTTGATGATTTTTTACAAGAACTTGCGGCGATCCAACAAACAAGCTCCAAGCGGCTTGCCCTTTTGGGTTCTCGCCATGTTCCCATTACCCACCAGCAGCTAATTGAGATGCTGAGCTACGCCCTAGTTTTGTCTGGCAATCAGCTTATAACTTCTGGCGCTACAGGCACCAATTCAGCCGCGATTCGGGGGGCGATGCGAGCAGATCCTAATCTGCTGACAGTGATTTTGCCACAAAGCCTGAGCCGCCAACCGCGAGAGTCTCGCGAGCAGCTCGAACAAGTGATACATTTGGTAGAAAATCCCAAAAATGACAGTTTGTCTCTCCCGGAAGCAAGCGCCCTGTGCAATCAGGAGATTATTTCTCGGTGTCAGCAAATGCTCTGTTTTGCTTTTCATGAAAGCCACACTTTGCTGAAAACTTGTCAAGATGCCGAAGAGCAACGCAAGGTGGTTACTCTATTCTATTTTGATTGAAATGCGAGGGGAATAATGGTGTTGGGATTGCCTGTTTCGGTTATTCTGCTTGATTGTATTGCTGCTGCTGCGGCGTTGGTGTACGCACCGTTTTTGGTAGTTGCCTTCGCCCGCTTGCAGCTAGGCTACGATCAAGCTGCGCCCCGCGCTATGTTTGATAAATTGCCGGGTTATGCTCAACGAGCTACTTGGGCTCACCAAAATTCCTTTGAGACGTTTCTGCTGTTTTTAGCGGCGGCTTTGATGGCTTTTGTGACGGGGGTAGATTCGGAGGCGGCGGGTTGGGCTGCGATCGCATTTCCGATATCCCGGTTGTTGTTTTCGGTTTTCTATATCCTGAATGTACCACTGGGGCGATCGCTCATGTTTGCGATCGGTTCTTCCTGCACTTTTAGTTTATTCTATTTCAGTTTGATGACTGTTAATGGCTAATCTTCAGTAGTCATTGGTTGTTGGTTATTGGTTATTGGTTATTGGTTATTAG
>NZ_NXIB02000042.1 GCF_002412335.2 Tychonema bourrellyi FEM_GT703 | reverse complement strand
CCCCATGCCCCATGCCCAATTCCCAATTCCCAATTCCCAATTCCCAATTCCATTATTCAATTAATCCTAATTTTTGTAATCGCGAACGAATGGCACTTGATTGTCTCTGAAATTTCTTGGCTAATTCGCCAATTTGTTGACCGCTAGCATATTCATTCTTCAACTTCTCATCTTCCCCTGGAGTCCACTTGACATAAGCTCTGGGATACTTCTGACGAATTATCTCAACATCATAGGTTTTAGGTCGATCGCCATTCTTTTGATCCACAAAACTCTCTGGTTGAGAATTGCGATCGCCCATAGCCTCTTGCACCCGGTGAGGAATAGCAGCAATTTCTTCAGATACCCGCCCTAAAGCAGTTTCTACTTTTTGCTGAAGTTCTGTTAGCTGACGTTGCTGCAAATTTCCCCACTGCGGCAGTTCGTTGATAAACTGTTGCAAATCGAGAATTATGGTTGTCAAAGTTTCGACTTGCTGTAACTCTGGGCGCTGTTTGAATTGGCGACTGGTCAACTCGATTTCGCTTTGAATCATTTTCAGAGTTTTTTCTAGAATTATCAGCCGCTGACGCATATTTTCAACGGCTGAAATTAGAGAATGTACGTTTTCTCCTGGCTGAGTATTGAGATTTTCATGAGCTGTTTGGGGGAGAGCTTGGTTTAAAGCTTTGACGGCAATTTGTAATTGATCGATCGCACTTGTGGTCGTTGTGGTCTGTTGATTTAGGCGATCGAACGTTGAGTCCGTACTCATCTTGAGTTGTTGCTGCAACTTCTGGCGATTCACAAAATTTAATAGGAGGGAAATTGCGATCGGCACTTGGGCATAAATGCTCTGCTGGAAAACCAAACTAGCAGCTAATCCCACCCCAGATGCAGCCAGGAAAACTAATTCAGCAATTTCTGATAAATTAGTCAATTTGGGATTTTGGATTTTAGTTCTTGAATTGGATGAGGGCATAATTAAGAATTAGTTTGACACTCTCAGGTCTGAAGACGCTGAGATTCTGCGGACAGAATTAGTTTAATCTAATTCTCGCTACGATTGCCAAAGATCGTCTACTGAGTTGATCAAGCGACAAACCTAATCTTCCCGATACTTTTCTTAAAATATTGGCTGCCCCATTCAGGTCAGCATTAACAACAAAACCATCAGCAGTCCAATAAAGTCCACGCTTAATTCTGTTTCCAGATGCTTTCCACCCCATCGGTTTTTCACCGTATTTGGGTAGGGAGTCTCCATCCAAGAAACTAGCTTTTGAAGTGTAGGCTTCCTCAGTTTCAACAAATTTAATCCCGTGTAAATCACCAAGTTGTTTGACGCGGGATTTTAGTTTACCTAAAGGCATTTGAACAAACTTTTGATTATTCAAATTTCCCAAATTAGCATTAATTTTAAACCCTTCATTCCAACCCATCACCAAGGTTCCAATACCATATTTAAGACAGTGGCTAACAATTAGTTTGGCTGCTTTATTAATCCCATCACGCATTTGGTGATTGCGTTTACGGGTTACACGATCTAACCAATTATCCCAATATCCTTGAGGCTTACCTTCTTTACGAGTTGATACTTTTTTGTTCCAAAGTTGATTTATAGCTTTCATCACTCTAGCATCAACTAAAAAAGAATTTCCCAAGGTATCAACACAAGCTGCTAAATTATCGGCAGTTCCCAGGTCAATAGACAACGCTTGGTTGATATCTAATTCATGGTTTTGTTTCTCTGCTTCATAAGACATTTCTAAATAAAAAGCACCATTCTTAGGAAGAATAGTAAATTCTTTAACCTGATAATAATCAAGATTTGATGGCATAGGCAAGAAAAATTCAGATACCCCAAACCATCTTTTAACTGTTAGTCCCAGGGCAAACCTAAGTTGACCGTTAATTAATGTTGGCTTTTGTCCCCCAGAATTAGGGTAAGCAACTTTGAATAGTTTAGAACCATTGAGATAACCAGGAGGTTTGGGTCGAAAATGTAATTGACCTTTTTTATGTAAATCTCTCAAATTCTTGAAAGATTTGAATGCTTCTGTTACCGACATTAAGGTCTGCTGCATCGGTGTTGATGGCATTGATTGTGCCAACAAAGATTTTGATACCGATGGTTCAAATGCTAAATCAAACTTTCCCGTTAATAATTTACCTGTCTTAAATAATGTTTGACGACCGAAATAAATCCCTGTATTGTACAATTTACCTGATTGTTGACAAAGATATTCTATCAACGCACGGGTTTCTGGATCTAGAGACAACAAGATTTGCTGCACTCCTATTGTTTTAGCCATTAATTCGACGATCACGATTTTTTTGACCTCTTTATGGTAATCAACTATAGTGATTCTGTCAACCCCAAATTAAATAAATATGCTCCCTCTCCCAGAATACAGAACCCATAATCATGTAAAGCATTTAAGGTAGGTCTAGTAATTTATTGAGAAAATAATTTCCACACTTGCTAAAATTACCTAGCTTGTGGACAAGTAGTTATTTTGTTAGCAGTGCTGGTAATATCAGCAGCGAAACTGTTAAAAAATATATTGAAGATCCACATCATTTAGTAAACTAATATTTCAAGGGGAATAAATTCCCCTGTGTCGTGTTTCCTCTCAGGTCTGAAGACACTGAGTTTCCACACTCCCATCCTTTTCTTATGAGTTTTTTATGTCTGCAAATTTACTTAAATAGATTAAATCTGCAAAATTAATCGAGCTAAAGAGAAATAAATCAAGACACCGAGAACATCAACTGCGGTAGTGATAAAGGGCGCGGACATCAAAGCGGGGTCTAAACCCAAAGAACGAAATAAAAAGGGCAAAGCTGAACCTGCAATCGAAGCTAACATTGCGATCGCCAATAAACTGAGCCCAACTGCGATCGCCACTGCTAAATTCCCTTGCAGAACATAAGCCCAAGCAGTTGCTACCGTCCCCAATATAGCTCCTAGCAGCGCTCCCGCCATCCCCTCGCGCACAATTATCTTCATGGGGCCCATTGCTGTAATTTCATCGGTGTTCAAGCCCCGAATTACCACCGTTGAGGACTGAGCTCCGACATTACCTCCCGTACCTGTGAGCAATGGAATAAAAGCTGCTAAAGCTACCACTTGCTGCAAAAGATCTTCTTGAGCTCTAATAATTGATCCCGTGACAGTATTAGTCAAGAGCAGCACAAATAGCCAGACAACCCTTTTGCGAGCAACGGTGATTAAATCGGTCTGAAAATAATTGTCACCCCCAGACTGGACACCGCCCAAGGCATAGATATCTTTGGCGGCTTCTTGTTCTAAAATGTCGATCGCATCGTCAACTGTAATAATACCAACGAGACGCTGTTCCCGGTCTACTACAGGCACTGCCAAAAAATCATAACGCTGAATCAGCCTAGCTACTTCTTCTTGGTCAGTACCAGTTTGAACTGAAATTACCTCGCGGGTCATAATTTCGCCGACGGTTTTGTCGAGGGGGGAAGTGACCAAATCCCGCAAGGATAAAATGCCAGTTAAGCTGCGGGCGGCATCGGTGACGTAAAGGGAATAAATTGTTTCAGTAGTCTTAGCCAAAGAGCGGATTCTGTCTAAGGCTTGGGTGACGGTAAAGCTTTCTTTGAGAGAAATGTATTCTGGGGTCATGATCCGGCCAGCCGTACTGGCTTCATAACCCAATAGTTGAGCCGTAGCTTCGCGTTCCGTTGGGCTCAATTCACCCAAAAGGCGGCGGACTAATACTGCTGGTAGTTCGTCAAACAGTTTAGCGCGATCGTCCGGTGACATTTTGTCTACAATGTCAATGACTTCTTGGCGTTTGAATTTTTCACAGAGAGACTGCTGGACGCTGGAGTCGAGATATTCATAAACTGCGATCGCCTCATCTTTGGCAAGTAAGCGAAAGGCTATTACCTGCATGGTTTCTGGTAGCCCTTCAATGGCTTCAGCGATATCGGCTTCCTGCACCGGCTGCAAAATCGCTTTTGCTCCTTTAAAGTCTGCTTGTTCCAGTAGGGCCTTTAATTGCGATCGGACTAATTCTCGCAATTCTTTTCGCGCGTAGGTCGGTAGCGAAGATAATTGATAATTGCTTTCTGTCACTGACGACCCTCCTAAACCTGTGCTGCGCGCGTTCCTGAATCCAGTCTATAGCCTATTGTCACCAATGGTTACAGTGATCGGAATTGCGATCGGGCGTGAAAAACCATTGATTTTGTGATACTTGGGCACCACAACCAAGATGTATCCTAGAAACCTAATTTTTTTTCAGTTATGTTTTTATATATAGCGGTTCTCAATGAAGTGAATTACCAAATATGTAGGTTGGGTTGAGGTAACGAAACCCAACTCTTCATTGAAAAAGTGTTGGGTTTCGCTATCACGGTTCCTGAGCACTTCGGCTACGCTCAGCATAAACTCCGTCGAAGGGCTACCCAACCTACTTCTTGGTGTTATGTTTTTTATATCCCTCTACTTAGACCAACAATTGATATTTTTCTTGTGCCAAACGGTAAAGAGGCCGCCACACCAAACGATTAGTCAATACCACCAACAGCGACATCACAGAAGTAGCTGCTAACAGCAAAGGAAAGTTGCCCGATGCCGTCGCCTGAGAAATAGTTTCTCCCAAACCATCTGTAGCAATTATTTGACCTTTGAACTGCACATATTCGCTGACAATACTGGCATTCCAAGCACCACCAACAGCAGTAATAATTCCGGTAATTAAATAGGGGAATATTCCGGGCAAAATCAAGTTTTTCCACCGCTGAACTAGAGAAAGTTTATAAACTCGTGCAGCTTCAAATAACTCCGAAGGTATTGCTTGAGCGCCAGCAATCACATTAAACAGCAAATACCACATAGTACCCAACATCATCAACGCCACTGAACCAATTTGCAAGCCGCCTCCAGTTTGAATTAAAGCTAGCAATAAGACTGGGAATAAAGCAGTTGCTGGTACAGAAGCGGCTATTTGTACCAATGGCTGCAAAATCTGAGCCAAACGCGGATTTCGCCCGATCGCCACTCCGACTGGTACTGTCCACAACAGCGATAAAAATAGGGCGCACACGACTCGCAAAGCCGTGAAAATTGCACCTCCGATCACCTTTTGCCAGTCAGACAAACTCAGCACTCGCAGCAACAGCACGGCTTCCCAAGTTCCCCAAAGCACAATGACGGCAAACCCGCTGACAAATATCCAATTAATCCAATTACCAAGGGGATTTGTTTGTTGGGGATTTTTGGGTAAACTAGCTGGTGCAAAAGCTCTGGCTAAACCGCGATCGAAACTGTCCCCGATCGGCGAAATGCGAGACTTCAACATCCGCAGAGTCGCCGATCGTCTGAAAAAATCTAATACATTTGACTGAGGTACATTAGCAGATTCCACCGCTTGATATTTAAATTTTTCTGCCCAAGCAATCAAAGGCTGCCATACAAAAAAATCAATCGCTATAATCACACCGATTAAGACTGCTAAACCCCAGCCGATCGCACCAAAATTGCCTTCATTAGCCGCCTTCCCCAAATAGGAACCAAGTCCCGGCAATTGAAAGTTTTTGTCACCCAAAGTAAAAGACTCGATCGCAATCAAAAAGAACCAACCCCCAGCCACTGACATCACGCTATTCCACACCAGTCCGATCGCACCAGCGGGCAACTCTAACGTCCAAAACTGCTGCCAAGCATTGAGTCGGTAAACTTTAGCAGCTTCCTTTAATTCTTGCGGAATGCCGGAAAGCGACTGATAGAAACTAAAGGTCAAATTCCAAGTCATCCCTGTAAATATCAGGATAATTGATGCTATTTCTACGCCGATTCTTTGACCTGGAAATAAAGTAACTAGCGCTAAAACAACTCCCGGTAAAAAAGATAAAACCGGAATTGATTGCAAAATATCTAATAAGGGGATTAAAATTTTTGCAGCGAGGGGAGAACGGTAAGCAGAATAAGCATAAACTAAGGTAAACAATAGCGATAAAAAATAGGCTACTGTCATTCGCAAAAGAGTCTGGGCGGTATATATTGGCAAGACACTTAGCGTCGTCTCAATTTTGAAAGTAGGGTTGTAGTCACCAGTGAATTGAGATGCTGTTTGAACAATTACTAAAATTAGAGAGAAGATTGCTAGAATTAGTAAGCCATCTTGCCAAGTCCAAGTTGACCTTTCTAGAGTTCTATTGGCGGGTGTTAGAGGTCTTGTCATAAGAATTAGTTATTGGGGATGGGGCATGGGGAATTGGGCATGGGGAATTGGGCATTGGGCATGGGGAATTGGGCATGGGGAATGGGGCATTGGGCATTGGGCATGGGGAATGGGGCATTGGGCATTGGGCATTGGGCATGGGGAATTGGGCATTGGGCATTGGGCATGGGGAATTGGGCATTGGGAATTGGTAACAGTTAGCGGTTCACAGTCAACAGTCAACAGCCAACAGTTAACAGTCAACAGTCAACAGTTAACAGTCAACAGTTAACAGTTAACAGTCAACAGTCAACAGTCAACAGTCAACAGTCAACAGTCAACTAACTACTCACCTTTATCTTCGGATTCTAAGAACATTTCGCCACCCGGTTCATCATAACTATACAACTCTGCATAGCGACCCCAATCAATAGCAGTTTTCAATTGCCGCATTGCTTCTTGGGGGCTAAAGTGAGCTTCCAAAATATCCAGAATCAATTCTTCAGAAATGCGGTGATTGCGCTTGGACTGAAGCATTCGAGAAATCTGCTGTACTAGCCGAATATTACCAAGAATTTGAGTACGAACAACTTGTTTTCTCTCATCAATTCCACCAGCAATGAACTGATTTCCCACAGTAGTGAGGAAGAGGTCGCCTTCTTGAATTGCCAGAAAATCCATTAATTTTGCTGCTTCAACGATCGGCAAAATGTCGTCAACCTCTAACATTAATTCTTGGCCAAGCCGATAGAGGTCTTTCTCTTTGCGGTCTTCTAATAGTTCTAAAAGACCTGCTACAGCGCCAATTCGCACTTGTGGTAGCGATTGGTATTTAGCGCTTTGTGCGGGTTGAGGTTGAGATACAGCAGCGGCACTTGCAGCAGGTGCTGTCACTATTTCGCAGCTCAATTCGGGATTGGTAAGAATTTTGTAAACTTGGTCTACGATGGCTTGGAATTCTGTAGTTTTGCGATCGCGATAATGAGGCAAAGTTACCGTAATTTCGGCGCGAATTCGTCCCGGATTACGGCCCAAGACTACAATGCGATCGGCTAAAATTACTGCTTCCTCAATCCCGTGAGTCACGATTAACACAGCTTTAGTCGGAATCTTCTTTTCCAGCCACAAGTCTAACAATTCAAACCGCAAGTTTTCTGCTGTTAGTACATCTAAAGCTGAAAACGGTTCATCCATACAAAGCAATTCGGGTTCCACCGCCAAAGCTCTAGCAAATCCCACCCGCTGCCGCATTCCGCCGGAAAGTTCTTTCGGATAAGCATTTTCAAATCCGTCCAAACCGATAATATCAATCATTCGCAAAGCTTTTTGTCGGCGCGGTTCAGGCAATTCTCCTTTAGCTTTCAAGCCTAATTCTACATTTTCTAGTACCGTCAGCCAGGGATAAAGGGCAAAGTTTTGAAATACAATTGCCACTCCAGGATTTAAGCCAACCAAAGGACGATTGTGGTAGATAACTTGACCGTCGCTGGGCGGGATCAGTCCGGCAATCATCCGCATTAATGTTGATTTCCCAGAACCCGATGGGCCGAGAAGGGCTACTATTTCCCCCGATCGCAATTCTAAATCAATTGGCTCTAAAATAGAGATTTTTTGACCGTTGGGCTGCTGGTAAACCTTGCTAACGCCTTCTAGGGTAATGAGGCTTTCTGTTGCTATTTTAGCTACCACAACTAGACCTCCTCTGTTTTGTTTTGTTTAAATTAATCAGTTGTCAGTTGTTAATTGTCAGTTGTTAGTTGTCAATTGTCAATTGTCACTAGCCAAAATTGTCGAAAAATGACAATAGATGTTTGTCCGCAGTCATCAATCCATACCTATACCCCATAACGTCATTTTTAGCAAGACTTGTTTATCTATTTGCCCGATCGCGCTAAAATAATGCCTAACTGAACGGCAATGACTCCTAGTATGGCACTGCCAGCCCAGTAAAAAGTTGCCACGCTGTAAGATCGATCGCGCCACAAGGCATTCGTCTCTAAACCGTAAGTAGAAAAAGTCGTATAAGCTCCCAGAAAGCCCGTTGTTACCATTAACCGAACTTCTAGAGGAATAATCATAACTCGTTCCGATGCTAGGGTAATAAAAAATCCCATAGCCAAGCAACCAGTAATGTTAATCAAAAAAGTTGCGTAGGGAAAAGCAGTGCTAAAACGGCTGGCAAACCACAATGTGATATAATAACGGCTCAAAGCGCCAGCGACTGCACCAAAACTAATGGCGATCGGAACTCGGAAATTGGAATCTTGTAGCATAAAATTAAATAGTTGTTGACAGTTGACTGCGGTGCCCTGAGCGGAGTCGAAGGGTTGACCGTTAACAGTTATAACAATCGCCAAGACTGTTAAGGTGATTTAGTCATTGTTCCCTGAGCGGAGTCGAAGGGCACAATGACTAAAGCGCCTTGCCGACTCCCATAACTCTTACCAATTCCTAATGCCCAATTCCCAATGCCCAATGCCCAATGCCCAATGCCCAATTCCCAATTCCCAATTCCCAATTCCCAATAACTCAGGTGTGCGAAACCGTACCTGAGAATTGGCGGTATTCTACACATGAGCTTTCATTATATAAATACTACAATGTAAACAAGTTATCGCCAGAATTGATTTTGGCGCGACACACACAAAATCTGCCTAAAGACTGTGGACTTTTTTCAAAACGTTTGGTAATCAGGAGATAATTAAGATGACAGATCCAAATATGACCGAAGCAGAAATTGTAGATGTAACTCCCGAAACGACGGCGATCGTCAAAAAGGAGATGCCCGAAGCTACAGAAGAGGCGATCGCCGAAACAGCCGTATTATTTGAAGCGATTAAAAAACGCGCAGCAGCAGAAGTACAAGCAGCGGGGGATCTCACCCGTGAGGCTTACTTAAAAGCTGTGCAGAAAGCGCAGTTAGCCCTGGCCAAAAATAAGACCATCGCCCAAGAAAGAATGACAGATGCAGTGGGGCTAATTCAAAAGGAAGCTGAGAAAAATTGGCTGGTGGTTGATGCGATTAAAACTCGCGCGCAATCACAGGTGCAAGATGCAGGCGTTGTCAGTCGCGAGGCTTATTTGAAAGCAGTGCGCCAAGCGCGAGAAGCCGTAGAAAAAAATCAGTTTATCGAACGCGATCGCATTGAACAAGCTGTTGACCAAATTCAGAAGGAATCTGAAAAGAATTGGCACGTTGTGGTTGGGGAAATTGAGTCGATCGGTACTCGCTTGACGGATGCGTCGAAGTCTGCATGGAATGCGCTAACCAAGTTTTTTGACAAGAAGCATTAAACTCATATTTTGCAGCATTTTGAGCAACAGGCAAGATGCCTGTTCCACAAAGATTGAATTTTCTGGTGGGGTGGGCATCCTGCCTGCCCATCAAAGGCCGATTGAGTCAGATATTGCACCATTTTCAGCAACAGGCAAGATGCCTGTTCCACAAAGATTGAATTTTCTTGTGGAACAGGCATCTTGCCTGTTCATAAATTGAATTTTCTTGTGGAACAGGCATCTTGCCTGTTCATAAAAGGTTTTGACACTAAGCGCTATAATCAGAAAGCCTTATTTTTAGTCCACAAACCCCCAACCATGAGAACTTACTACTGCGGCGAACTGCGAAGCGAACACATCGGACAAACTGTCACCCTCTACGGATGGGTGGATCGCCGCCGCGATCATGGCGGGGTGATTTTTCTGGATTTGCGCGATCGATCGGGTATCGTACAAATTGTCAGCGATCCCCAACGCACGCCAGATTCCTATCACGGGGCTGAGGCTTTGCGAAACGAATACGTGGTGAAAATTACAGGTAGAGTCACCAACCGCCCCGCAGATTCCCTCAACCCCAAATTGCCTACGGGTGAAGTAGAAATTTATGCAGACGAAATTGAGTTGTTGAATGGGGTTCGCAAACAGTTACCGTTTCAGGTTTCGACGGCGGATAATGAAAGCGTGCGGGAAGATTTGCGCCTGAAATATCGGTATTTGGACTTGCGGCGCGATCGCATGAGTCGCAATTTGCAGCTTCGCCACCAAGTAGTCAAAGCGATGCGTCGCCACCTCGAAGATGTGGGAGGTTTCATAGAAGTTGAAACACCGATTTTAACGCGATCGACTCCCGAAGGTGCGAGAGATTATTTAGTTCCCAGCCGCGTCAATTTAGGTGAATGGTACGCTTTGCCGCAGTCGCCGCAGTTGTTCAAACAATTGTTAATGGTTTCCGGTTTAGACAGATATTATCAAATTGCCCGCTGCTTCCGCGATGAAGATTTGCGCGCCGACAGACAGCCGGAATTTACGCAATTGGACATGGAAATGAGTTTCATGTCTTTAGAAGAAATTCTCGAATTAAACGAAGGTTTAGTCTGCAATATTTTCCAAAGTGTGAAAGGCGTGGAATTGCCTCATCCTTTCCCCCGTTTGACTTACGCCGAAGCGATGGATCGTTATGGTAGCGATAAACCAGATACTCGCTTCGGTTTGGAATTAGTCGATGTTTCTGATTTGATGAAAGATTCGGGATTTAAGGTGTTTTCCGGTGCGGTTGCTGCGGGCGGAATTGTGAAAGTTTTGCCAATTCCGGGCGGGAATGATGCGATTTCTAATGTGCGGATTAAACCGGGTGGCGATTTGTTTAAGGAAGCCAGCGAAGCCGGGGCTAAGGGATTAGCTTATATCCGGGTGCGGGATAACGGCGAAATTGATACGATCGGCGCAATTAAGGATAATTTGACTGAGGCTCAAAAACAGGAATTGCTCGATCGCACGGGCGCGCAACCTGGTCATTTATTGTTATTCGCAGCCGCTGATGTTACCACTGTCAATAAGACTTTGGATAGATTGCGTTTGTTCGTCGGTAGCGAATTGGGATTGATTGACAAAGACAAGATGAATCTGCTATGGGTGACAGATTTCCCGATGTTTGAATGGAACGCTGATGAGAAGCGTTTGGAAGCATTACACCACCCGTTTACAGCACCGCATCCTGATGATATTGACGATCTGAAGACTGCGAGAGCTCAAGCTTACGATTTGGTGTTAAATGGCACAGAAGTCGGTGGCGGTTCTCTGCGGATTTACCAGCGGGATGTTCAGGAAAGAGTGTTTGAGGCGATCGGTTTATCGACTGAGGAAGCTTACAATAAGTTCGGCTTTTTGTTGGATGCGTTTGAGTATGGAACTCCGCCCCACGGAGGAATTGCCTATGGTGTCGATCGCCTGGTAATGTTGTTAGCTGGTGAGGAGTCGATTCGGGATGTGATTGCGTTTCCGAAGACGCAGCAGGCGGGTTGTTTGCTGACGAATGCGCCGTCTGGGGTGGATGAGAAGCAGTTGAAGGAGTTGCAAGTGCGATCGACTTATGTACCTAAGTCATAAGTGTATGAAACACCTTGACAATTTAACCATCCAACAGAGTGATGCTGAGTGACAGAGATTATTGAGTATGTATACTCACTATTTTCTCGGATGATTCACTCTCTCGCCACTCAATCCGTGTACGCTGCCCGTTGGGGGGTGCAAGATCTCAGTTAAAACTGAGATCTTGCAGCAATGTTAATAAAGGGATTTTCGATGGGGGAGGGCGGGTTTATTTAACCTGTTTGCAAGCTTTAAAGTCCTTGGCGAACCCGCCCCTACAGCTTCTTGAGAATGGTGCAATATCTCAGTTAAAACTGTTAAGTACCACAGCTTATCAGCCTTTGCAGAACAGCCGAAAGCCTCTGCACTTGGTTAAATACCCCATCATCCCCATCAACAGTAATGTAGGGAAAATGCCCTATATAAATTAATTTACCAAAAGCGTCTAGGTCTCCTTGTCCTAACCACCCCACTTTGTGCGCAAAGCATGTTTGAGCAAGTTCCACACTGGGCATATTACTGCAATCCACAAGAAGGATCTTCTGTTGGACGGTGAAACCAAATTTTCCGTCACTGCTTTCGACCCACAAGCGATCAATCTGATTCAACACTTCGCAGGGAAAGTCTATTGTGCTTTCCGCTCCTATCCCTTTCTCCTTTTTCATTAATTCTATCGTTTCTTGGTTAGCAGCTTTCCAGTATTTTGCTTTTAGTAAACCCGCTAATCTGGAATATTTGGCAGGAAGTGAAGGACTGGGTGGGTTTAGCGGAGTCGGTTGTGGACTAGGAGAATCTGAACTGGAAGGAGAAGGTCGAGGTGGTTGAGGGCTAGAGGGTGTATCTGAAGTGGGTGACGGGGAAGTCTGTGGTGATCGACCTAAAAATTGATTGGCAAGGGTTACTCCCACCACGCCTACGCTTGCTGGAATTACCAATTTGAGAAACTGTTGTCGGGTCAGTGCGCGGGGTACCGGAGGTTGTTTTGATCCATTTATGGGTGGCGAAGATCGCGACTTTGGAACTGGTTCTGGAGAAGGATTAGAGGTCGTGCTTGGAAAGACCGGAGTTGCAGAAGGTCGCTGAATACCTAGATTTTGCAGAGCTTCGATCGCCTCCATATCTTGACCCGAAGCCGCTGCATTGATTCGTATCCAGAGCCGTTGTGCCAGATCCCAATCTTGTTGTCTCTCAGCACGATAGGCATCATTCTTCAACGTTGCAATATCAGCAAGACTGGCGTGTTGGGGCATTAAAATCAGGTGTGATCGGTTCAATGGTTCGGCGATCGTATAAGGGATTTGCCTAGCCTTTCCCAAATACTGACTGACCAGAGTTGGAACTCGATTTTCGAGATACTGATTTAACCGCTCTACAGTGGCACATCTGCCCCGAATGCCTAATCCCTCAAGCAGGGCATGGGTAAAGGCTCCTTGGGTAATTGCCTCCAGTTCATAGGAGTATTGATCGGGACTGCAAGAGAAGAAGCTAATCACTCCTGTTTGACGGGCTTCTGCTTCAGTCTGCCTGCCGATACCTTCCCCGCTTTTCTTGCCACTACTACGACAGGCATCTAGAATCATCACTGCGTTATCGGCTCCACAACTCCGCAGGTAGTTAGTGATGGTATTTGTAGAGATGCCTGTGTTTTCAATATCTTCTGGATCGCCGTCTAGGGGCATCAGATAGTCTTGTCCATTGTGCGGAATCCCATGCCCACTGAAGAAAAACCAGAAGTTGTCGCCATCTTTCATAAATGGTGTTGCAAATATCTGACGCAAAACCCGTAGAAGATTAGCGCGGAAAGGCTCGGTGGGTTTACCGCTAATGGGAGGAGAGTCATCGGTAAACAAGAAGATGCGATCGAATTTGGCTTCTTGCATTAAAAAGCTATGTATTGTTTCTGCATCCCGCTTGGCATACTTCAGTGGTTGCAAAAATCGATACTGGTTAATCCCAATGACGATCGCCCAATTGCTTGCCATTTACTTCTTATCCAATCTTGTGAATTTGAGTTTGATTGCTCCTTTTCCGGTGGCTTTTCCTCCTGCTACTAATTTAACTTCCCCTTCCCCGCTGATTTCAACGGATAGCTCTACCTCATCCAGTTTCATGCCTGATTCCGAGCCGATTTCCCGATCTACCTGTTTGAACAAGCGTCCGATCAGGTGCAAGAATTGAGCCATATTTTGCTCTAACTGGGCAACTGGCAACCGAACTTCCTTCAGGCTGGAGATGCGTTTGCGAACCTCTTCACCCCATCCTCGTTGTCCTTCGATGGGAACAGAAGCTTCATCAGCTTCATCGGTTACGATCACAATGTAGTCTTCTGTCATAAACGCTAAGTTTAAAAGTTTCCCTGTTGTTCATAGGTCGAGCAAACCGCAAGGGTTTAATTCTGGGATTATTATAACTTAGCCAACTGGACACCGGACAAATCGCCATTAGATATAGGTAGCCTGAGCGATCGCCTTGTTAGGGTGACAACTGACGCAGCAAGCCGGGTGTTTGTTAACAAATGCGCCGTCTGGCGTGGATGAGAAGCAGTTGAAGGAGTTGCAAGTGCGATCGACTTATGTAGCGAAAACATAGGTATGTAAAACACATTGACCATTCTCAATAACCATTTTAGGGCGGGTTCGCGTGCCCACCGCACAATAAAATTCATCTGTTGTGGAACAGGCATCTTGCCTGTTCTTTAGAATCGTGGAAGATGTATGATTAAATAAAATTAAAACAAGGAATAATCTTATATTCTCAAGCTACTTTGAATGAATTAGAGCAAGTTTTGAATCGTAAAAATTTTAACAAGTATCTTTCTTTAGAAGACAGGCAATTATTTTTATTTAAGTTTATCAGTTCATCTCAATTAGTTTCTCTTACAGAAAATATCACAGTTTGTAGAGATGAAAAAGATAATAAGTTTTGAGAATTGGCTGTTAGTGGTAATGCCAATGTAATTGTTACGGGTGATAACGTATTTATCTCGTATTTTTTGTTTAAGTCCCGATGCTATAACCATCCCAGATTATTTTCTGCCGAAAGTGACAAAAGAGAGATATGTAGTAAATTGTACAGAACTAAGCTTTCTAATATCTTAAGCTTCAGCGGTATTTCGCATACAGGATTATGCACACTATAGATGCACCGCTGCAAGACACGCTGGACTTTAACCATCAAGCGTTTGGCTAAGATAAGGACATTGTTGAAGAACAGTATCCCGAAGATTTACCGATCGCGCTGCAAGATGAAGTCCACATTGCCGGGGATAAAAACTCGATCGCCTATCGCTTGCGGATTGGCGGCATTGCGTCTAGGACGATCGTTTACCGCCTAACTGCTATCTCAATTAAATTTCGGAGATCCAAACCATGAGCGCTGATTTAGAATTTCAAAAACCAATTCCACCAAAGCAATCCTACACAGGTTGGCAAGCAGCACTGGCAGAGTTCTTTCAGTTTGATTTCTACAGAACCAATTTCAGAACAGAGACGATCGCGGGTATCACCACGTTCATGACGATGGGATACATCTTAGTCGTCAATCCGATTATTCTGTCAAACGCGATTTTTCTACAACAGCCTGGAGATTTGTTTTCGCAATTGGCTGTAGCAACCGCTGTAGCGTCGGCAGTTGGAACCTTCTGCATGGCAATTTTAGCAAACTACCCGTTCGGGCTCGCGCCTGGAATGGGAACGAATGCCTTTTTTGCTTTTTCAGTTGTAATCGGACTGAAAATCGATTGGCGGTTGGCGCTGTCATGCGTGTTTGTTCAGGGATTAATTTTTATGCTTCTGACGTTGACAGATGTGCGTAAGTTATTGATCGCGGCAATTCCAAAGTCGCTCAAGCACGCAACCGCAGGTGGGATTGGCTTGTTTATTGCCTACATCGGGATGTCAGGAGATGTTGTTAATGGGGGGGCCGGATTGATTGTGGCAAATCCAGCCACAAAAACGGCGTTTGGCAGTTTAGCAGAACCGAACACGCTACTGGCTGTGGCGGGTTTAGCGATGACAGCCGGATTGGTGGTGCGGGGCGTCAGAGGTGCGTTACTATTTGGAATTTTTGGCACCGCAATTTGGGCTTGGCTGTTCAAGGTTTCACCCCCACCTCAAGGATTTTTTGCGCTTCCAGAACTGCCAAAAGACATTTTTGGTCAAGCATTTCTGGGAATTGCTAATCTGAATGCCGAGAATTTTATTGATTGGATTGCAGTGCTGTTTGTATTTCTGTTTGTGGATATTTTTGACACCATCGGGACGTTAACGGGTGTCGGAATGCGGGCCGGCTATATCGGCCCGGATGGCGAGTTGCCGCGTGCCAATAAAGCACTGATGGCAGATGCCATTGGCAACACAATCGGTCCAATCTTCGGTACGTCGAGCGTGACAACTTATGTTGAATCCGTCGCAGGCGTTGCTGAAGGCGGTAGAACTGGATTTACCGCTTTAGTTGTGGCAGGATTATTTACGGCGTCGCTGTTTTTCATTCCGGTGTTTAAAGCGATTCCGGCTTTTGCAACGACGCCGACGCTGGTAATTGTTGGCGCGATGATGTTAGCTGAGGTGAAAGAAATTCCCTGGGATGATATGTCGGAAGTGATTCCAGCATTTCTAACGATTTTCCTGACTCCATTAACGTATTCGATCGCGGAAGGGTTGTCGATCGGATTTATTGCCTATCCGATTATGAAAACCTGCCAAGGTAGAGCCAAGGAAGTGTCTGGGGGAACTTGGATCGTGGCGGGCATCTTCGTGATTCGGTTCATCTTTATGTCGCTGCGGTTTCATCATTCAGCAGCCTGAGCCGGCTCAGGCGAGAGCCAACTGCTAGGTTTGAATCACTCTCACGATCGTACTCCTGGAGGCAGAAACCGGGTTTTTTACGGAAATACTGCATCCGGGCCTTTAACTATCGTGAAAAACCCGGTTTCTTTGGTATTTATGGGTAAGCCCTAAATGAGACAGAAAGGACGATCGCACTTCACATATGTGCGATCGCCCTCCACAATCATTCTTACCAATAACGAGTTAAAATCCGAATCACCTCACCCGCTAGAGGCGATGGTACAGGCGGGCTCCACTCTCCAACTTGTGCAAAACCCAAAACGTGCAGCAGATTAACGATGCAGTCTAAGCTGTTCGACAATTAATCCACCCTGCTGGCTGTCGGTGCGTAGGGGCTAAGAGAGCCATTCGCCCGTACAAGGTTTTCCGTTTCAGTAGGGGCGAATGGCCATTCGCCCGTACAAGGCTGACGCACCCTACTAGCTCAGCGATTTCACCCTTGTCCTATTATTCTATTCCAGATCTGGGTTATCATCTTAGTTAAGCGCCTCCATCTTGATTGATCTTCCCAGTTATGTCACCCCAACCCTGTTACTGTATCAATCCTACCTGTCAACGACCAGATCACCGCGATAATAACAATTCTAAGACTCTTTACTGTTTAAGTTGTGGGGGTTCTGACTATACAATCAATACAATCAAATTGTGGAGGGTGGGAAATTAGTTTTTTTGATTCCAGAAACCGGGTTTCTTACTAAGTTGATGGTTCCCCCAAGATCGGGTGGAAAGAAACCCGGTTTCTGAGGCTAGGGTGGAGAGAAAAGAAACCGGGTTTCTTACTAAGTTGATGGTTTCCCAACGCGGCTGGTAAGTATCATTACAATGAGATGAAAGATTAACCATGAAAACCCCTGTTGAACTTAACGAAGAATTGGTTAAAGAAGCCTTTCGCTTAACCAATTTCAAGACAGAAAAAGAACTGATTGACTTTGCTTTACAAGAATTAATTCGCACCCGTAAAAAGCGGAATCTACTGGATTTAAGCGGACAAATTCAATTTTCGACCGACTACGATTACAAAGCCTTGCGGGAAAACCGAAATGTTTCTGATTGATACCTCATTAGAAACTTATCTCCAAGAACAAGACTACATCGAGTCTACGCCTAATACTTGGGTAGCGGCTGCTCGGATTTACTATGATTTGCAGCGACAGGGGTTAACGGTTAGAAGTAGTATCGACTGCTGCATTGCCCAACTTGCGATCGAACACCAACTTATTCTAGTTCATAACGATCGCGATTTTGAAACAATTCAGAGAGTGCGATCGCTCAATTGCTTGCGCTTCCGACCTGACAATAATTAAAGATTAATTTGCTCGCGACTGACTGTTTCAGTATTTTCGCCTTCTTTGATAGCATTTTCCATCCCTATATCTTCTAGGGCTTCTGTTAAAATTTCATAAAATACTTCTTTTTGTTCTTTTAATAACTCAAAAATAGCTGCTTTGAGCAATTCTTTAAGTTTAGTTTCGTCTAGAGTAATTTCAGACATAGCTTTTTTCTGTGCTATTTTTTTTAAGGGCGTTGGGGACAGTTTTGGATCATCCTTTTAATTGATTTTGCCTAAAAACTCTTTGTAAGTTGAAATTTCTGTACCCTCAAAATTGACCAAAGTCAATAAATCTCCATCTCCTGTAATCAAAAAATTAGCTTGACTATCCTTCGCTAAAGCTAACAAATAATTATCCTTAGCGTCTCTACAAATAGAGACTTCCGAGGTTACTTCGATCCATAAGCCAATAATTCTCAACAATTCAAGCAATTCTTGAACTTTCGTGGCAGGAAAATATTTTTGGAGTTTTGGTCTTTGAGTTACTAGATTGATTTCCTCGATAATTTGTTCGCACAAGACAACTTGGATAGTTCGATCGACTATTAACTGTTTGAGATTAGCTAATTCTTTGCCAATCAAGAAGCTAATCCAAAGATTAGTATCTATAATTACTTTAATTGTTGGTTTTTGTGGCATGAATTTCGCTTCTAACTGCTTCTACTTCTTGGGCGATCGTTTCTAAAGAAAGTTCATCGGTTCTAAATGACTCCAAAAGAACTGTTAATTTACTGTTTAATACTTCTTTTTCCAGCTCTTGACTTAACTGCAATTTTTCGGGATAGGGCAGTTGTTTGACTAGGGCTAAAATTTGTTCAAAATTTAGGGAAAGTTGATAGTTGGCTAGAGTCATTGTTCGTTATGTTGAGGGCTTGTCTATATTTTATCTCAAATTTTCGGATTTAGGATGTCTTCAAGTCTCGAAGACAGTCCGTTGCAGGTAGGTATCGGCGGGACGATCGGGGTGATCGAATTTCCTGCTGTCGATGCTCTTGAGTTGGAGAGAATGCGTGCAGGTTGGTTTCGGTGAGTTGGTGAATCTTGAGTTGGGCGAGGTTGAGGATTGGGGTGTCACTATGCTATAATTTTAAAATTAGCTTCAAATTAAATCTCTATGGCTGAAACTTATTACTTTATTAAAGATTTAATCAATGATTTGGAAAGGGGAAGAATTAGAATTATGTCTTTTCAACGTGGTTTTGTTTGGGAGCCCAATCGAGTTTCCTACTTCATAGACAGTATCTACAGGCTTTCCCAAAAAACAGGAGATCGCCTTTACCAATCTGTCAATTGAATGAAATTTGTAGGGGCGGGTTCGCCGAAATATTTATCACCCACAGATCACCTTAATAAACCCGCCCCCCCCACCAATAATCCCAAACAATCATCCCCGAATCATCGTTAAATTCAATTAATTCTTAATTTTTCGGTGGGGGCGGGTTCGCCGAAATATTTATCACCCACAGATCACCTTTATAAACCCGCCCCCACCCAACCAATAACCTCCAAATAACTAAAGGGAGGGAGTAAGAAATTCACAAATGATTTAGGATTGCTATAGATAGGGGGTAGACACGGGGCATAGGTGTCAACTTAAGCGTAAAAGCCTTGATAAATCTCGTTTTTACCTCAGTCCAGATCCCCCTAAATCCTAGCATGGGCTTTTGGAGTGTCCTAATTTTGGCTATAATTATTTCACTTCCTGATAATCCACCCCATAACTCGTATCTCTCCCAGACAAATAAGTAGTTTTTCCCGTCAAAGTCTCCAAAGTTTGTTTCGTTTTAGCAGAAGTAATCGTATTCAACGGTACACCCAACTTGCTAGCCAAACCAGCCGCCACACCCACACCTTGTCCTTGATAAATATTCACCGTCGCAATGCGTCCAACTGATACCGCCATACCAACATATCCAGATGAACGCCCAACTATTGCCAAATTATTCACTTTGCTAGCCAATGCACTTTCTATGCCAAAATTGTACACAGGCAATCCTGGAATTCTCGATGACAAATCCTTGACTCCGCCTCGCAAATCAAAGTCATAGGAAAAACTGCCGATCGACTTTTCCGCCTCTGTTCCTCCTTTAATAATTTCCTTCCCAGTCAGCGGTTCTACGACATCGCGAATATTCAAAGTTTGTCTGATGTAAGCTTCATCTGGAATAAATACTCTCACATCTTTACCAGATTTTTTTTGCAGCCACTCTTGCAGATATGACATTTCTTTGAGCATCTCAGGTGTCGGCTTTCTGTCGTTAGCTTCCATCTTCATTAATTGGTCAACTTGATATTTAAACAAAAAGCCATTCCACGACATAGAATTGTCTTTATAAACGCAAATATTTGCCTTGTCAAAAAAGAAGCCTTTGTCTTGAGTAAAGGGCAGATTTCTGTCTACATGATACGCGCCTCCTAGCGCTACACTTCTGATATTGTAGCCGTCTCGGTATGCTTGATAAATTGTACTTAAAAAATTCCTCATCCAGAATTCGGTACTTGCTGGATCATTAGTTTTGGTAATGCTTGTTTTAATCTTTTCTACTAAAGGTGTGTTGTAAAGAATTTCGTCTTCCATTCTGCGGAGGTCGGACATCGTTAGCCCGGTAATTGTCGGCACTATCGATATCGCTAAGGTTTCATTTTTGGATTTGATGTTTTGCGATTCATATCCTGTATAATAAGATAATCCGGCTTTTCTTGCTAGTTCGGCATCTTGAGTTACGTCAATGAAAGAGTTGGCTTTGATTTTGACATTACTGCCTTTTACTTGGGCATATTCGATTTTGCGATCGACTACATGAGGAGTGAGTGTCGAGTTGGAAATAACTTTCACATCGGCCTCTGAAAGCATTTCTTTGAGTGCTTTATCTGCCGTTTTTGGTTCTATGCAAGATTCGGGAACTTTCGCTTTGTCTAAGAATTCCCGGAAGCATTGGGCGTAGGGTTGGCGATACCAATCGGGTATTTTGTCTAAATCGACGTAGCCTAAACCGCCACGGGTGAGTACGCCACCTAACATTGCGCTTTCATTGTTCGATCGCACTACCGCTACTTTTCCCTTTGCACCTAAAGTTTTCTTTGCCCAAATAGCTGCACATATCCCCGGTACTTCGTCGCCATACACTACTATATCAAAGTTGCGATCGACTGATGCTGTAGGCGCTGCTGGGGGCTTGTTTGCGGCTGTTTGGCGCAGACTTGGGGGGTCTAATGTGGCACTTGCTTCGTTTCGGTGGGCGATCGAATCTTTTGTTTTTTTGAAGTATGGGGAGTCAACTACAACTTTTATGGCTACAAAAAAAATGGCGATCGCAGCTAGTTTCTTGAAAGTAGGAAGCATTTAGTTGACTCGTTGATAAATTTGGCCTACCTGAAAGTGCTGTTCAGGGTTTACGGGAATATAGCACGTTTAGGTGCTTTGGACTCCGCTTCTGATTGATAAAGCTGTTGAGTTTCTAGAATTTTTGTATGTTGAGGGCGATCGGGTAGATAAGTTTATTCACAAATTGCGCGATCGGCCGCATTGTACCAAGCTGTCCTGGCGATCGGCTGAAGTCTGGAAAGTACGCCTGTTTTTAACCAGTAAGTAATCTGTCTTTAATCGTAGCGTGAGACTATACTCCCAAATCCAAAAATCTTTGACTTTAGCGGTAGAGGAGTGACTTAACGTGGCAGCAATTAACGGCACATCAGGGAATGACACATTAAGCGGGACGATCGCGGCAGACTTAATTTCTGGGTTGGGTGGCGATGACGCCATTTCCGGTCAGGAAGGAAACGATCGCATTTTTGGTAATGCAGGTAATGACTTGTTATTGGGCGGATCGGGAAATAACGCACTTTACGGCGGTCGCAACCGCGATACCCTTCAAGGTGGCGAAGGAGACGATTTTCTCTCCGGCGATCTCGATCGCGACATTTTGACCGGTGGTGGCGGTAAAGATATTTTCGCGATCGGGCGGATCGGCACCGCCACTACTGGCGGTTCCCAACTAGAAAATGCTGACGTGATTACCGATTTCGTCAAAGGTCAAGACTTAATTAGTGTCAGCGGCATCTCCCCGGCCAACATCGAAATTTCTAGAGGTACGGGCAATTTTAGCAACAGTATTGTTCTCAAAGATCCAGGAACCAACCAATTTTTAGCGATTTTGGAAGGAGTCAGAAATTTCGATTCGGGAGATTTCATTGTTGCCGAAAATCCGGTTCCGGGAGTCCGCTTTTCTAGCTTCAATGCTTCTTTAAACCGCAGTAGTGCAGGTCGGTTAATTACAGATCTTTCGACTCCTAGCAACCAGCAAGCAAAGAATGTCGCTGAAACTATTCAGCGGGTAAATCCCGATGTTTTGTTAATTAACGAATTTGACTACGACAGCAGCAACACAGCCTTAAACTTGTTTCAGCAAAACTATCTGTCAGTCAGTCAAAATGGCGCAATTCCTGTTAATTATCCCTTTCGCTATACCGCCCCTTCAAACACGGGGATTGCTTCCGGTTTCGATTTAGATAATAACGGTTCCACTGTCACAGAAGTTGGCACCACCGGCTACGGAAACGATGCTTTGGGATTTGGGGATTTTCCGGGACAATACGGCATGGCTTTGTACTCCAAATATCCGATTGATACTGCCAATATTCGCACGTTCCAAAACTTCCTGTGGAAAGATATGCCGGGGGCATTTTTGCCGGATGACTCGGCTACCGTCGTCGCCAATGACTATTACTCACCTGCTGAATTAAACGTATTTCGCCTTTCGTCAAAGAGTCACTGGGACGTACCAATTAATATCAACGGCGACATTGTTCACGCTTTAGTCAGCCATCCGACTCCGCCTGTATTTGACGGCCCAGAAGACAGAAACGGCAAGCGAAATCATGATGAAATTCGCTTGTGGGCAGATTACATTACTCCCGGAAAAGGTAGTTATATTTACGACGATCGCCGCACATTTGGCGGACTTGTACCCAATGCTAGTTTCGTAATTATGGGCGACCAAAATGCCGATCCTGTTGATGGCGATAGTTTTGACAATGCGATTTTGCAGTTGCTGAATAACTCGCGGGTAAATACAGGAGTTACTAGCGCAATTCCTGCCAGTTTAGGCGGGATTCAACAAGTAGCAGACGGCGGTAATAATGTCAACCAAAAAGGCAATCCGGCTTTTGATACAGCGGATTTTGGAGATGCAGGAACTGGATCGGGAAATCTGCGAGTTGATTATGTTTTACCGTCGGCTGATTTGCCACTTAATGATGCTGCGGTATTTTGGCCTGTGACGAGTGATCCGCTATACAGATTGGTGGGCGATCGCCAAACTGCGGACACTACTCCTACTTCGGATCATAGTTTAGTTTGGGCAGATATTGCTGTGGGCGATCGCTCTCCCCGCACCAGCGTCAAAAATATCAACTTCCTCGGACAAGCTATTTATCCCACAGGTTCCGTCACTGTTCAAGGCACTCAACTCGGTGGACTTTCTGGCATTGATTACGACCAAGTTAACAACCGCTACTACAGTATTTCTGACGATCGATCGGACAGAAACCCAGCCCGATTCTATACTCTGAATATCGATTTAAGCTCTGGCGCGCTGTCTAGTTCCGGGATTAATTTCTCTGGGGTGACAACACTGCTCAACCAAAACGCTCAACCTTTTGCTACTAATACTCTTGACCCAGAAGGCATCGGTTTAACGAGCAACCGCAGCGTATTTATTTCCTCAGAAGGCGAAGTCAGTCCCAACTTGGGTGCTGCCAGAGTTCAGAGTCCATTTGTGAACGAGTTTGCTTTAGGAAGTGGCCTTCAGTTGCGACAGCTACCAGTGCCGTCAAAGTTTGTACCTGTGGTTCAGGATACTAACAACAATCAAATTGTTGATACAGGAGATACACCAACAGCGGGAGTTCGCAACAATTTAGCTTTTGAAAACCTCACAATTACTCCCGATGGCAAATTTTTGTTTACAGCAACGGAGAATGCTCTGGTGCAAGATGGGCCGCTGGCGACAATTAATAGCGGTTCGCGATCGCGCATTCTCAAATACAATTTAACCACAGGACAGCCGGAACAAGAATTTCTGTATGTAACTGACCCGGTGGCACTTCCAGCAGTTCCAGAAACAGCTTTTAGTACCAATGGTTTAGTGGAACTGTTAGCATTAGACGATCGCGGCACTTTCTTAGCACTAGAACGTTCTTTTTCCACGGGCGCACCAGGTACGGGAAATACCATCAAACTCTATGAAGTACGGCTAAATGGAGCCAGCGATATCAGCAGCATTAATTCGCTGAATGCGATTAACATTAATACTGTCAAACCCGTTGAAAAACGCTTGGTGCTCAATTTTGACAGCTTGCGTTTGCCGACAGGTTTCGATAATGTGGAAGGCATGACTTTGGGGCCGGTGTTGCCGAACGGACAGCAATCTTTAGTGTTAGTCAGCGATAACAATTTTAGCGCTACTCAGTTTACTCAAATATTAGCTTTTGGGCTGGCTTTGGAGACTGAAATTCCACGGCGGGCGCAGTCACTAGATATTCTGACTGATGGTGGTGCGATCATCGACTCTACGATGTCAGGAGATAACATCAGCGTCGAAACCTCCGACAATAAGAGTGCTTTCATCACAGACTTCAGAACAGTTTTGGACTCGATGGGGTTTGATACTGAGCAGAATTATGCGATCGACCCGACAGCAATAAATCGCTCTGAAGTCGGCGCAGTTAGCCAACCAGTCGGTCAAATAGCTGCTGAACAAAATATTTTTTCATCCCTACCTTCTGCGTTCGGAATTGGGTCTTTTTAGTCTCTGGCAAACCAATTTCACAATAGTTGAGAATGGTGCAAGATGTCAGTTTAACTAGACACAAATCCTGGGGGGCATCCCAATTTTACAGGGATGGGTTCGTAAATATCCCTACTTTAATTCTAGAGTATTTGTGAACCCGCCCTGATTCAATTATCGACTCTAAACACAATTTGGTAAATCTAATACCAATTTAATGTGAAGTTGCACATATTCCGAGTGATGATTTTGGTAAACCGCTCCCAATTGTTGCTAATATTAATTCCGATGTCACCGGATTTGATATTAGATCATCCCCGGCCCTTTACCACGGGTATCTGCTTCCGTTGTCAGTTTGCCTTCCTCACCTCTTTTATCTTTGATTTCTACCAAGACACGAGCCCGTTCTTGGGCTTCGGCTTCTTGTTGTTCTTTCAAATCACCCGGTTCGTTAATGTACATTTCGGGTTCGATCGCATAATTGTTAATAAGACCTTCTTTGTCTACTGTATAGCCGTCGGTAGTGCGAATACTTTCGTCATCGCTTTGGTCGTTAGTTGTTGCACTTTTCTGACTCTCTTCTGTGGCTGTGTGCATGAAGTTAGCGCCTTCACGTTCTTGTCGCGCTGCTGTTTCGGCAGGAGTGATGCCCCGGTCATAGTGTGGGGCTTGCATCTTAGCTTCGATTTCTACGTCTGCTGGTGTTGCTTTGCTAATACTCATGATTTATTCCTGGGTTAATCTTTAAGCTCTTTGGCTTATGTTTAAATATTAGAGTTAAGCTAACTGATTCCCCAACTATCTTTGGTTATAGTTTTCTACTTATTGATGTTATGACAGAAGGAATAAGGAATAAGGAAAATGCAATTTTTACCAAAAATTTTACTTGTTTTGAGTATTTGACATCTATCTTAAGGTAGGGAATTGGGAATTGGGAATTGGGCATCGGTAACTAATGACAACAGACAACAGTCAACAGTCAACAGTCAACAGTCAACAGTCAACAGTCAACAGTCAACAGT
>NZ_NXIB02000041.1 GCF_002412335.2 Tychonema bourrellyi FEM_GT703 | reverse complement strand
CCCAATGCCCAATTCCCAATGCCCAATGCCCAATGCCCAATGCCCAATGCCCAATGCCCAATGCCCAATTCCCAATTCCCGATGCCCATATAATTTATGATGTTGCGAGCACCTGAACCTTACAAATAATGTTTAAGAAAGATAAATCTTCCTTGCTGTTCACGATCGGAGCAGCTACACTTTTGATCGGTCTAGGCTTCATCACCTACTCGATCGTCATCTCCCGTGGGTCTGGCAAAGATTTGCCCGTAGGGGCTACGGTTGTTCCCCAAGATACCATGATGGCCATCTCCATCAGCACCGATGCATCGCAGTGGAAAAGACTGCGAGAATTTGGTACTACAGAGTCAAAAGCTTCTTTTGAAAGACTTTTAACGGAATTGGGCGATCGCATCCTGACAAGCAACGGCTACGGCTACCAACAAGACATTCAACCCTGGGTAGGTGACAGAGCAATGGTGGCTTTTTTGCGAAACAAAATCGCCATACCAGTACCCCCCTCCGATCCCAATGCACCGCCACCTCCCCCAATCCAACAGTCAGTGGCAATTATCCTGCCAATTGCCAACCCGATTAAAGCGAAAGAATTATTAGCAAAACCCAGACCCCTCAATCAAGGAAAAATGGTTGAGCGTAATTATAAAGGGGTGCAAGTCACAGAAACTCAAGGCATACCCGATCGCAATTTCTCAGTCGCCATACTCGGCACAAACTATCTGGCAATCAGCACAGATCCCACAGCCACCGATAGAATAATTGATACCTACAAAGGCGAACCTTCCCTAGCAAAAACCCCAGGCTATGAAAATGCCATAGAAAAAATAAAAAGTCCAGGTGCTTTCGGTCAAGTCTACGTCAATATGCCAGTGGCAGCAGCTTTTACTGCTGCCAACTCAGCCCGCGAATTCTCACCGGAAAGCCTCGAAAAATTGCAACAAAATCAGGGATTTGCTACCACAGTTACGCTGGATACTGAAGGCATTGAATTCAAATCAATTTCTTGGTTAAAACCAGACTCTCAGAAAAGGATACCAGTAGAAAACAATGCTGAAAAAATGGCTAACCGCCTGCCAAATAATACGATAATGATGGTATCTGGTGGCAACTTACGGCGTTTGTGGGAAGATTATGTATCGGGAGCGGATGCTAACCCGATCGCACCGGTGAATCCTCAAATTTTGCGAACAGCCCTAAAATCCACTACTGGCATGGATTTAGACAAAGACTTGATCGACTGGATGGCCGGAGAATTTTCCCTATCATTAATACCAGCCATCGCGCCGAATCCCAAGGACAAATTTGCTGCTGGATTTGTATTTATGGTGGAAACCAACAATCGCGGTGGGGCTGACAAGGCTCTTAAACTGCTTGATGATACGATGAAAACTAAAGGGTTTAGAGTCGAGGAAATTAAAGTCGGCGGTCAAGGGGCGACTAAATGGACATCGCCCTTTGGAGGAATTACTGTTACTCGTGGCTGGATGAAGAATGTATTATTTCTAACAGTAGGAGCTCCAGTGATTGATGCGATTGTTCCTGCACCGAAAAGTCCGCTATTCGGAAGTGAATTGTTCCAAAAAACGGTGCGATCAAAACTCAAGCCCCACAACGGCAATTTCTTCATCGATACTGAGAGTGTATTTAACCCCAAAAACTTAACTTTGCCAGAATTTCTGACCTCCAACCAAAAAATCTGGATTGATGCCATACGGTCGATCGGGATTACAGCGGCTGTAATTGGCGATCGTACCACCCGTTACGACGCTTTTGTCAACCTCAAAAAGTCCGAACAATCTAGTCCTTCTTCCAATCCTTCTCCCAATCCATTATCTCCTAGTTCCTCTTCCCCAACTCCCTCTGATGCGACTCCGACTTCCCCATCCCCGTCTCCATCCCCCTGAAAAACCCTCATCAGTGAGCAACGGCTTCTGGCACTCCCCCTTCGCCGGAGGATACCCAAACCTCTCTTTCCTTCAATTGTGAGATACTAAATTATGGTTAGATCGGTTGCAAAACATGAATACGATCAATCTAGTTAGCATAAAGAAAGTAAAAACTTTACGAGGATAATTTTTATGGATCTGGTTGTACTCCAGAACTGGCTGGACAATATCTCCTTTGCCATTCTATTATCAACAATGCTGGTCTATTGGACAGGAGCCGCTTTTCCCGGCATTCCCTACTTATCAGCCCTAGGTAGTGCAGGAATGGCGATCGCCAATCTCTCGATCGCCGCTTTACTCGGTTCCCGCTGGATAGAAGCCGGCTACTTCCCACTCAGCAACCTTTACGAGTCCCTATTTTTCCTAGTGTGGGGAATCACCGCCATCCACCTAGTCGCCGAGAACATGAGTCGATCGCGCTTAGTAGGAGTAGCCACATCGCCCGTAGCAATGGCAATTTCCGCCTTTGCCGCCCTCACCTTGCCCGCAACCATGCAGTCCGCAGAGCCCCTAGTACCAGCCCTCAAATCCAACTGGCTGATGATGCACGTCAGCGTCATGATGCTGAGTTATGCAACATTGATGGTAGGAGCATTATTGGCGATCGCATTTTTGATCGTAACCCGTGGCAAAAAAATCGAACTCACCGGTAGTTCCTTCGGTACCAACGGCAATCGCAACAGCAACTACCGCCTGCAACGCCCTCAAAACCCCGAACTTCAAACCATTGAAACCCTAGCCGACAGCGGATTAGCATTCAGCGAACCGTCATTCAACTCCAGCAATAACGGTTTGGGCAACACAGCAGTCCTGGAATTAGCAACAGTTCAAACCTCTGCAAACACTCAATCTCAAACCGCAGAAATTCTCTCGCCCCAGCGCTTGAATCTAGCAGAAACTCTTGATAACATTAGCTATCGAATCATCGGTTTAGGATTCCCTTTACTGACGATTGGGATTATCGCCGGCGGCGTTTGGGCAAACGAAGCTTGGGGCTCTTACTGGAGTTGGGACCCGAAAGAAACTTGGGCATTGATTACTTGGTTAGTGTTTGCAGCCTACCTCCACGCCCGCATCACACGCGGCTGGCAAGGAAGAAGCCCAGCAATTTTAGCAGCCACAGGTTTTGTGGTGGTTTGGATTTGTTATCTAGGTGTTAATCTATTAGGCAAAGGTTTACATTCCTACGGTTGGTTTTTCTAATACCAGCAGTAAAAAGTTATTTGTTAACTGTTAACTGTTATCAGTTATTAGTTATTAGTTGCTAACAAATAGCCAACAGCCAACAGTTAACAGTCAACAGTCAACAGTCAACAGCCAACAGTCAACAGCCAACTCTTTCCTAAAATGAAAAGTCCACAAATATTTCTCCAAGAAGACGATGTTTTGTCTACTCCAGCCAGCGCTTTGATGTATCAATGCACATTCAAAGTCAGCGAATTTTTGACTATCATGCAGTCAAAACTTCTAGAAGAAAGATTGTTTTTAGATGGTATGGATTGCGAACTTTTAAGTTCAGGTAAATCATGGACAAAAGGAAAAGTTATAGTGCGCCTGGAGTTCTGCCCCGACGAGGATCAAATAGAACAAAAAGCCCTTCCTGCCGCCTCTGAACACTCAGATAGCACACAAGAATACAACCAAAATAGCTCAGGCCAGATTGATGCAAATCAAAACTCAAATGCTGGTGAATCGACAGAGATCAATACTAATTTCCCTATTTATAGGCATCGAAATAGCAACCCTCATAGTGTAGGAATGTGGAGCTAAAAGTTATTAGTCATTAGTCATTAGTCATTAGGCATTGGTCATTAGTTAGTTGTTACTTGTTAGTTGTTACTTATTATTTATAAGAANTAATACCAATTTTTTATGAAGCTGCATAGAATTCGATCCCCCCTAACCCCCCTTAAGAAGGGGGGGACAAGAGTCCAATCAAAGTCCCCCTTCTTAAGGGGGATTTAGGGGGATCGGAATATGTGCAACTTCACATTAAATTGGTATAAGAACCAATAACCAATGCCCAATGCCCAATTCCCAATGGACACAACTCCACGCTCAACTGCACCGAACACTGCTACAACGCAAAATTTTGCCGCCAAATCAGCGATTATTAGTAGCAGTATCCGGTGGGCAAGATTCTCTGTGTTTGCTCAAATTACTCCTAGATTTGCAGCCAAAATGGGGGTGGGAATTAGCAATTGCCCACTGCGATCACCGTTGGCGTTCCGACTCGGAAGCTAATGCAAATCATGTAGCAAGTTTAGCTAAAAACTGGGGAATATGTTATTATCAAAAAACAGCGGATCGCATCCCGAACACTGAAGCAGCCGCCCGCAACTGGCGATATCAAAGTTTAACCGAAATTGCGATCGCCAACAACTACCCCTACATTGTTACAGGCCACACAGCGAGCGATCGCGCCGAAACCCTCCTTTACAACCTAATTCGCGGTAGCGGCGCAGACGGACTTTCTGCCCTCAGTTGGGTTCGCCCCCTTGCTGATTTTCGATTGCCGATTTTAGATATTGGATTGGGAAATCCCCATAAAAATCCGAAATCCAAAATCCAAAATCTAAAATCTAAAATTTCTCTGGTTCGTCCATTACTGGAAATAACCCGATCGCAAACAGGTCAATTTTGTCAAGAGCAAAAACTACCAATTTGGGAAGATTCTACAAATCAGGACTTGCAATATGCCCGCAACCGTATTCGATCGGAATTATTACCTTATTTAGAAACTCATTTTAACCCAAAAACGCAACAAGCCCTAGCCCAAACAGCCGAACTCCTCCGCGCCGATGTCGAATATCTCGAACTTGCAGCCACAGACTTGCTACAACAAGCAATGTCAGAAATTAACGAAGGAGAGCACGAGAATTTTCAACTTCCAGTCAAGTTAAATCGCCAGATTTTGCAAGCAGCACCCCTTTCCTTGCAGCGGCGCGCCATGCGACAACTACTACAACACATACTGCCAAATGCTCCCAGCTTTGAAAGCGTAGAAAAACTGACTGCTTTAATCGTAGCACCCAATCGATCGCAAACCGATCCATTTCCATCAGGTGCGATCGCTACCGTCGAAAAACCTTGGATTACGATCAAATATATTGCCGAACTTCCATCCATCCGTTAAATCCGCTAAATCCGTTACAGAATCCGCTGCCGAACTTCCTTGCTAACTAGAGCAATGATAAACTTGATATTCATACCCATCCACCGCAGGTAATTCCCGCGATTCAACCTCACACTTTTGCGCTTTCAAATCAACAGGTGCGCGAAAATTCACCAACCACAAATCTAGTGGCTTATCCAATTGACTGATTGTTTTATCAAGTGTCCCAGACGCTATTTCCGGTGTCTCCCTTTTCAGATTAGCCAAAAGAAAAAGGGGAGACTCCCTGGATTTAACTTCTTCCTAATTTCCCACCCAATCCCCATCAATTCTCCGATTTCCACATGAGTTTTCTGAGTAGTAGCAATCAGCACCGGAACTTTCGATACTTCGCGAATAATCGGAACCAAAAGGTCTGGTTTATAGTATTTCCGATAACCAAGATTAGAATTTACAGTAACACCGCTCACAAAACCCATTAATATAATTAACAAAACAGTTGTTTTGCCATCAATTTCAATAGCAGGTAAATTAAACCATTGACTTTTTACTTTAGGTGTGTTGTAAATAACTGCCAAAGCTGATCCTAATAATAAAATCATCCCTGGGAAATAGACAAAATTGTATCTAGCGCCGCGAGTCAAGTCAATCCCTAAAATATATGTAAAGCTAAAAAATAGCGCAATTGCTCCTAGCACAAACCCGCCAAAAACTATAGTACCTAAACGACTTTCTGAAATTGTCAAGGAATTTTTAATCCCACCAAGTAGCAGGGGAAGCACCCAGATAAAATATACGATCATCCCGATAACAGACACAATTGCCACTGAAAGATTTGGGGATTCAACAGGTAGCAAAGACATCACAGTAATCCATCCAGCCAAAGCTTGAAAAATTGGACTAATCCAATTCAAAAATGTGCGATCGCCACTGACAATCCAATTAGTTAATTCGCTACCATACTTATTGGAAAAAAATGTAGGCATCCAAACTAAACCGCCCGCTAAACTTCCTAAACCCACCGCTAAAATCCGAAAAAATAGAGGAACTGCAAATTTAAAATATTGCCGCCATACTAATGCAATTAAAACCATTGCTTCCGCACATAAAGTCAGTACAAAAAAGTAGTGAATAGCGATTCCTAAACAGTTGAATATTATCCAAATTAGCACAGCCCAAATCGGCAATACAGTGCTATTTTTCAATTTCTGAATTGTTAAAATTAAACAGAATAGAGAAGCAATAACTAATAAAATCCCTAAAGTATAATGGCGAGCTTCTTGAGCGAGATAAACACCGTAGGGAGAAACTGCCATCATCGCGGCGGCACATTGACCAACTAAACGAGAATTGAAAGCAAACCTGCCCAAAAAGTAAATAGCTGGCACTGAAATTACGCCCAATAAAGCTGGGAGCGATCGCGCAATCCAGACTAAACTATCCTCAGAAGGCCCAAACAACCGCATCCACCAGTGAGCCAGCATAAAATAAACTGGAGGATGATTGCTTTCTAGCAACAAATTACGCAGTACATCGGCCGTGCTAGCACTGGGACTCCATTGCAGCGGTTCGAGTAAGGTAGAAAGATCGATCGCGCGATCGATCGGCACACCTCGAAAACTGTTGCCTAAACTAAACACCAGAGTCGAAAACTCATCTGTCCACAGCGGTTTCGAGTCCAAATGGGCAAAGCGTAAAATTAGGGCGATCGCAGTCCACAGTAATACCAACAACAGTTGTTTATTCCTAATCATTAATTTAGTTATTGGTTATTGGTTATTGGTTATGAGTTATTGGTTATTTTGATAATGCCCCATGCCCCATGCCCAATTCCCCATTCCCAATTCCCAATACCCAATTCCCCATCCCCCATGCCCAATTCCCCATTACTTAATCAACTTCCGTCACCCGCCAGCTCAGCTTCGTATTGATCCAGAAATTCCACATAGTTACAGCCGCGATCGCAATTAAGTTAGCCAAATATTCATTCATTCCAAAAACATTAAACAACAGATTCACCAGCAGCACATTCACAATCAAACCCATCAAGCAAATCACATTGAATTTCAACAGTCGTTTCAAGCGCTGGCGATTTCCTGGCTGGCGCTTAGAAATATCCCCAAAAGTCCACAAATCATTCCACAAAAAGTTACTAATAATTGCCAATTCAGCAGCAATAATTAGACTGCGAGTTAGCTCCAAATTGAGGCTATGCCGCAGCACGTACAAAACCCCCATATTCACAAACACCCCGCTGAAACCCACCACACCAAACCGCAAAAACTTACCCATCGGCCAGCGAGCCAAGCGCAATATGAGCAAATGCCGCAAATATTCAATATACTGTTTCCAGGTAACTTTGCTCTCCCCTTCTTGGCGCTCCTGAAACACATAACCAACTTCTCCAATCCAGCGGATATCACCCCTGCCGAGCACTTCAATCAAAATTTTGTAACCGGCAGGATTCAGCGTTTTGCCAGCAATACAACTGCGACGCACCATAAAATAGCCACTCATCGGATCGGAAACTCGCCCCACGACACCCGGCAGTATCACCAATCCCACAGTCTGAGCACCCCGCGATAAAAATCGCCTGACAAAGCTCCAATCGCTGACTCCACCTTCGGCAACGTGGCGGCTAGCAGCGGCTAAATCGGCTCCCCGCTTAATTTCTGCTAAAAGCTGCAACAGCGTCTCCGGGGGGTGTTGCAAGTCGGCATCAATGACGCCCAAAACCTCGCCCCGCGCTACTTGCCACCCCCGAATCACCGCTGTAGAAAGTCCCCGCTCGTGTTCGCGCCGCATCACCCGCAATTGGGGATAGTCGGGTGTTAGGGACAGGGCTAGTTCCCATGTGCGATCGGGACTGTCGTCATCGACTACAATCAGTTCGTAGTCACCAGGAATACTGCCGTCAAGCAATTGGCTGAGTTTTTCGATAATCGTCTTGACATTTTTGCACTCGTTGTAGGTGGGAATTATTAGGGAAAAATAAATTTGCGGTTCGGCTGCATCTGTAGCAGAAGTTGAAGTTACAGTCGGTCCCGCCGAAATTTGTAAAGGGTTTGACGGCACTGGTACGAGGTGATTTGGTTGATTGAGGCCCATAGTTCCAGTTTTCAGAAAGTAAAAGATGTTTTGTTATGACTTTAGACTTGAAAATATGTTTCGTCTATAGTTGATTTGTTAAGATATAAAAACGCCTTTAATTCTAGGTAGTGGATTCTGTGATTGAACCGGAAAATAGAACTGTGGATGCAATTCTCGATCGCGCCTTACAAGGATACAACATCTCAACCGCAGATGCGTTGGTACTTTTGCAACAAAAAGAGCCAAATGCGATCGCCTCTATTCAAACAACCGCTGACTTGCTTCGTCGCCGACAATCTGGCGATACCGTTACATATGTGATCAATCATAATATTAACTTCACAAATATTTGTGAGCAGCATTGCAGTTTTTGTGCATTTCGCCGCGACGATGGAGATGAAGGCGCTTTTTGGTTAAACGCAGCCCAAATTATAGAAAAGGCCAGTGATGCTGTGCAACGGGGTGCAACGGAAATTTGTATGCAGGGCGGCTTAAATGTTCAAGCTAAACTAAATGGCGCATCTTTGCCTTATTATCTGCAACTGGTGAAAACTATTAAGGATAAGTTTCCGCAGTTACATTTGCACGCTTTTTCGCCGCAAGAAATAGAATTTATTAGCAGAAAAGATAATCTTAGTTTCAGCTATGTAATTTCGGCTTTGCGGGATGCGGGAGTTGGTTCGATGCCTGGTACTGCGGCGGAAGTTCTCGACGATGCGGTACGACGGGTGATTTGCCCAGAAAAACTAAATTCGGCAAGTTGGTTAAAAATTGTGGGAACAGCTCACAGTCTGGGTTTGCCGACGACGAGTACGATGCTTTGCGGGCATATTGAAACGGCCGAACAGCAGGTGTTGCATTTAGAAAAAGTGCGATCGCTCCAACAAAGTGCCATTCACAACAACTACCCAGCCCGCATTACAGAATTCATTTTACTACCATTTGTCGGACAATCAGCACCAGCGCCTTTGCGGAGTCGAGTCGGTCGCGATCAACCAGTTTTAGCAGATACATTGTTACTAACCGCTGTATCGAGAATCTTCTTAGGAAATTTGATTCCTAACCATCAGCCAAGTTGGGTAAAATTAGGTTTAGATGGAGCTACCGAAGCGCTGAAATGGGGTTGCAATGACATCGGCGGTACATTGATGGAAGAGCACATTACCACAATGGCTGGTGCAGTTGGTGGCAGTTGTCAATCAGTCGAAGATTTGCAAAATGCGATTAGTTCTTTGGGGCGGAGTTATCAGCAAAGAGATACAATTTATCGACCTTTAGGGGTTGACAAACTTGCAGCAGTAAGTAGTAAGAGAAAATGAGCAATGTCTTATAGCGAGTTCACCACAATTATCAAAGTTAAACAAGCCTTTGGATTAACAACTGTAGAAGGCCCGCGATTTCTACCGCAAATAACTGCGATCGCACCGAGTGCCACCCTGACTGATTTTTTGGCGAATAGTTTACCTGTAGCTGTGGCGACAGGTAGCGAAAAAGCGCGATCGTCCATGATTATAACTCCTGTCTTGCTGGAAGTCAGAAAGATTTTGCAACACAGTATTAGCTTGTTTTCCGGGGAAGACTTTACAGTTGATTACAAAACCGGACTAAATGGAATTTGCGATTACTTGATTAGTCGCTCTCCAGAAATGTTGGAAATTGAAGCACCAGCAGTGGCGGTTGTTGAGGCAAAAAAAGCTGATTTGAAGACAGGAATTGGACAGTGTGTTGCAGAAATGGTGGCAATGCAGAAGTTTAATGAAGCGAAGGTTGACACTCCTCTGCCTAAAGGCGAGAGGATTCTTGGATCAGCCAGTCGATTTGCTCATTGATGCTGCCATCAAAGAGTAGAGATCACCTGTCCCCAAGCGTGAATTTCGGCGTGCCCCGCCGTATTTAAATTAATTTTTGCCTGTTTCAACCCTTTGATTAAAATATTTTTTGCGGCATTGTGATCGCGATCGAGTATCGTTCCACAACCACAAATATGGGTTCGGGTTGACAGGGTTTTCTTGACTAGGTTGCCACAATTTGAACACTCCTGGGACGTGTATTGAGGCGCTACAGCAATTATTATTTTGCCATATACTTTCCCGAAATACTCTAACCACTGAGCAAATTGTGACCAAGCTGCATCACTAATTGATTTCGCAAGCTTGTGGTTTTTCACCATATTCCGTACTTGAAGATTTTCGTAGGCTACAAAATCTTTAGATTTTACCACGCACAACGCCGTCTTTATGGCGAAGTCTTTACGCTGCCGACTAACCTTCAGGTGTTTTCTTCCCAACTTGTTGATCGCTTTTTTTCGATTTTTTGAACCTTTTTTCTTCCGAGAAACTCGCTTCTGCAATCTCTTTAAAGCTTTTTCACTTTTTCGGAGGTAACGAGGGTTGGTAACTGTTTCGCCATCGCTATCAGTATAGAAATGGTTTAATCCAACGTCGATTCCGATAGCTTTGCCAGTAGAAACAGCTTCCTCTTTCCGCTCCACATTGATGCAAAATTGTGCGTAGTATCCGTCGGCACGACGCACAATTCTGATTCGTTTAATCTCATCGGGCGCATAGAAATGCAAGTCCCGGCTACCGACTAACTTGAACTTTCCAGCAGCAAAACCGTCTTTAAGAGTTAAGCATCTTTTGTCAGTAGAAAGTTCCCACCCCGAAGTCTTGTATTCGACCGATCGAGTATGTTTCTTGAACTGAGGGTAGCCCTTTTTCCCTGGTTTCTTAGCTTTGCAATTAGCAAAGAAACGTTGGATAGCAAAAATGGCACGTTCGGCAGAAGCCTGACGTGCCATCGAATTAAGCTTGCCTGCCCATTCAAATTCTTTCGCCATGATGGCGCATTGTTTGTATAGGTCTACGAGTTTAATTCCTTGATTTTCTGTCCAGTGTTTTAGAGTCTTATTTCTGACAAATTGAGCCGTCCGAATCATCTCGTCGATAATTCGATATTGCTCCGCTTTGCCTTTTAACTTAAACTCTAATACTATCATTGCAACAGTCTATCACTTTTACTAAAACTTTCGCAAAGAAAACTCTATATTCAACAATTATTCATACTTTGTTGAATTAAATCCGTCCTATAAGGACGGGGCTTTAAACCCAGTTTTTTTGGTAAACCAATTTCAGTGCTTTATGGCAGTGTCAGTAACGGTACACAGTGGCGATTTCTCAAACTAGAGGAAAAAATTGTATCGATCGATCGATCTTAATGACTATGCGTTGCCTCCAGTGGGCGAAATTTTGGGAATGCTGGTTTGGATGCTGCGAGATGGGTGATTAAGAAATTAGGAGACGGCTTGGCCTTAGTCCCTACAATGTTATTTTTGGTAGGGACTAAGGCTAAGCCGTCTCCTCTATATCATTTCGGTAACACCGGAATTGATATCATTCTGTTCTTCATATCGTTTCCGCTTGCATCGATATTGTTCAAACAGTCAACAGTCAACAGTCAACAGTCAACAGTCAACAGTTAATCAAACCAGAAATCACTTGTTGCAACTGAGAAATCGTCTGATCCTGTTGCTCTCCAGTTTGCTGAATGCGATCGAGTTCCCCCCCCACAGCTTCCAACTTTTGGCGCAGCCCACTCAAATTGTCCTGCACCGGCTGCAACATCTCTTGATAAACATTCACCCTGCCCCAGAGTTCTCCCAGATCACTTTTCTGGTTGAATAAATTCTGTTCCAACTGCTTGATTTCGTTGCGCTTCCCCTCCAGTTCCCCTGTTTGGCGGTTGACATTGCCCTCAATTTGAGCTATTGCTTCTCGCAACTGCCCAATTTCCTGCTCTAGCCTCTGTAAATCTTGCCCCTGCTGCTGGCGCACAGTATCGAGTTGTGCCATGACCGGCCCCAAATCTCTCTGTTCATCTCGCGAGGCAGGATTGGCAGTACCCAGCCGTTTCCACAGCACGGCCTGATGTTGCTTCAAAACATCCTCCCGTTCCTGCAAACGGAGTCGCTGTCCCACCAGAGTTTCATTCAACATCTGATAACTTTCGAGTTCATCTGTCATTTGATTTTCCAAGGCCATGCGATCGTACTCGGAAGCCGCTTGAATTTTCTCTTGCACTTCCTCGATAGTCTCCCGTTGGAGAGTCAACTCCTCCTCTTGATCGTTCACAAACCGAAACACCTTTTCCAAATCCTGTTGCAAGTGTTGAACTAGCCCCTGCAACTCTTCTACCGCCATTTTCTCCAGAGCTTGTACATTTACTTGCTGCTCCCTAGCCACAGAAGAGAAACCTTGAGCCAGCCCGGAAACTTGTCTGGTTAGAGCCTCAAAAATCCGCACCTGCACAGACAAAAACTCCACCTGCTCTTCCTTCGCACTCAGGGTACTTTGCCGCCCCCGGAGTTCCACCTTGGCTTGCGTCAAAGCATCAGCGGCTTGATACCACTCTTGCCAGCGGTTTTGGATATTGGGATATAGTCGATCGACCTCTGCTTGCTGCTGCTGAGCCGTTCCCCGTTGTTGCTCCAACTGTCCCCAGTGCAGATCCAAAATTGCCTGTTGAGCCTCCACCACATCAAAAGACTGATTCAATTGTTCCCGCACCCCTTGAGCCGAAGCAATCGCCCCCGAAAGCTTGCTCATCAACTCCTGAATTCTTTGGGCCTGCTGCTCGTCTACCACCGCCCCTTGTTGCACCTGAGACTGCCGCTGTTGCATCTGCTGTTGCTCGCCCCGCAACTGTTCCCAAGCCGTCTCCATTTGCGCGCGTGAGCGATCGACTTCTTTCCGCAATCGGTTAGCTTCATCACGAGTATTTTCAATTTCCGAGCGCTGCGCCTCCAGCCGCTCCAACTCATCCACCATTTGAGCCAACTGCTCTTCGCGGGCTTGCATTTCCATTTCCCGGCGATTAAGTTCCTGACTCGAAAACGTCAGAGAAGCCTTCCACTGTTCAATTTCCTCTTCCTTGTCCTTGAACTTGTCCTGCAACCGCGAGAAATTTTGCAGAATGCTCACCAACTGGCGGGCAGCTTCCTGAATTCGCTGCACTTGCTTGCTAGCGCTCAACTCCACTAGCACCAGGGTACCGTCGTTAAACTTATTAGCTTCCTCCACTGGAATCGGATCATCCCCAGGTACTGCGCTCCAATTATGTTCCCCCCGCTGACAAGCTAGCAGTTTTAGTTCAGCCTTACCGCCACCGAGACCAAAGCCGCTTCTCTGTTTTTGTACTTCTGCTAGATACAGCACACTAATAGTCCTCTCTTTGGTGTCGTTTGCCCAATTCGTCGATAGCAGTATCCGTTCTGTGAAACCCGATCGCATCGCATCTACATAAAGCAGACCTAATCTTCACTTCCCGCTTCACCCTAGGGAGTCAGCTCCTTCCAGTCCACAGGTGTAGTTTCGAGTCCAACTCTCCCTAATATAATCCAGCAATCTCGAAAAATTGATCCTTCTCAACTTTAGCAGCAAGCGAGAGCACTGCCTGACTCAGAAAAGCCAGTCTTGAACAGGCAGGATGCCTGTTCCACAAGAATTATGAGAGATGTCTAGGGAGTATGTCAAAATAGGGTTTTGTTGTCAGTTCGATGTTTAGATGGGAAACAAAAAGTAATATAGCATCAGCACATCGCTCTTCTGAACTCAGACGCAAACGGTTTTAAGGAGAAAACTTTAGCTCCATGCAGGGAAATTTGAGTGAAATTGACATCCGCAGCATCCTGCAACTGATTGAGTTGGGTCAGCGAACCGGAGAACTGTTCGTAGAGGCCTACAGCTCAAACGGCAGCGGCACGGGTACTCAACCTAGTCCGCGATCGCAGGCAGGAGGACAATCCTGGTATGTCTTCTGCTTCAACGGTCAGATTATTTACGCTACCCAGAGTGCGGGAAGTTTGTTTCGCTTGCGCGATTACCTGCGCCGCTACAAAGCAGAGAAAACCCTAGACAAAATCGAAGTTCCCTATATGGCATCTACCAATGCCCCAGAATACGGCTACTTGTGGGTTCTGCTAGAAAAACATATCCTCACCCCAGCTCAAGGGCGCACTATTATTCACAGCATGATCCACGAAACCCTATTTGACTTGCTCAGTCTCCACCAGGGTTCGTTCACCTTTGAAATGGGGTCTGCCTTAGCTCCTCAATTAACTAGCTTAGAAATTAGCTCCCTGCTGGCGAAGATTGTGAAACAGGTGCAGCAGTGGAAGCAGTTTCATCCTCACATTCAGTCACCTAATCAATGTCCGGTGATTTCAGACGCCGCCGAGTTGCAAGTTGCACTGCCGGTCAATACTTTTAATACTCTCAAACTCTGGGCTGACGGGCGCACTTCGATCCGCCAAATGGCGCGCTACCTGAACCGAGATGTGTTGACTGTGGCTAAGGCGATTTACCCCTTTGTGCAGCAGGGATTGGTGCAGGTATTTTTTGAGTCTGTTACCCCAGCTAACAACAAGAAAGATTTGTATCTTCCCAAAACCAAAGTTCCGAGAGTTGTCTGCATTGACGATGATAATGTGATTCGCAAAACAGTGGAGTCAATTTTAAATGAACATGGTTACGAAGTTACTGGTATCAGCAGCCCTCTTGAAGCTCTGAGTTTAGTTTTTAAACTGAAACCTGATTTAATTTTGTGCGATATTGCGATGCCGGAACTAGATGGTCACGAAATTTGCGCTATGCTGCGTAGCTCTAGCGCTTTCCGACAGACGCCGATCGTCATGTTAACGGGGATTGAGGGATTTATCGATCGGGTTCAAGCGCGTATGGCGGGTGCGACTGAATACATCACGAAACCTTTTGGTGAAAGTGAGTTATTAATGCTGGTAGAAAAATATGTGGGCCCTGGCTATCCTCCGGCGATCGGGGATACTCTATCTGTCAAAAAAATTATATAAAAATGAAGGGGATGGGAAACTCTGTCTAATTTGTAGGCTCAAGTGGGTCTCACGTGCCCAAAGTACAAATTTGACACTCCCCGGCGTGAACGCGCAAGGTTTACAATTAAAGCCGTCCTATCGTCCTATAAGGCGATGTGAGTCAGCGTAGTCGAAGTAACGGGGCTTTCAACCCAGTTTTCTGATAATATACCTGTTTCTTCAATAACAGCCTTTGTCATTGACCAAGACAGGGGGACGAGAGAGCTAATGTAGTTCATGGCGTCCGCGCTTCTATTGCCAAACACATCCATCCATCAAGCCATTTACGCCTTGGCTATGTCAAGCTTGGCTATGTCAAGTTTCGATCGGACAAGCTTGGCGGGAAACGTCAAAAATTTGCTAGAAAAGAAGGTGTCAGAAAGATGATTAGTGGCAGCTCAGACTTTATATTACCAGGACTAGGCATCGATCATGCTCCCGAATTCCAAGAACTAGAAACTCCCGAAGGCGAGCTGCACCTGCGGTTCTATGTGCCTTCGGGGAACGAGTTCGCATTGCCAGCGACAGGGATTAGAGAGGTACTGTCTCCTTCCCCAGACCGCATGACACCAATTCCTAATGTTTCTTCTTTGCTTTTAGGTACGCTAAATATGAGAGGACGTGTGATTTGGGTGGCAGACCTCGGTCAATTTCTGGGAGACCCAACACCGATGAATACCGATCGACCGGAAATTCCGATCATTGCTGTAGAAGACCAGGATACGATTTTGGGGTTAGCGGTCGATCGCATTGTGGGGATGGACTGGCTGGATGTGGAGCAACTACACTCGCAGAACAATGCACCAGATGGCATGATGCCATTCTTGAGAGGAGAATGGATGTTAGGCGAACCAGTTCAGAAAGTGCTACGACTGCTAGATCAAGTGAAAATTCTGCGATCGGCACGGTGGGCAGCGTGAAATCTATTTTAGATTGGCGATTTTCGATTGGGTATAATCACAAGCAGTCACAGAGCCACGTATCTAAAATTCCAGATAAAAATCTAAAATCTAAAATCTAAAATCCAACATGGGGCGGCAAATGGCAATAAGTACCAACTTTCAGCAGGACTACCAACGGGCCGAGGCGGCATACATGGAAGGCGACTACCAAGAAGCCGCGGCTCTAGTCTATCAATTAGTAGAAGATTTTCCCGAAGACCCCAGCGCTCGTCTGCTGTGCGGTCACATCTATTGCTACGGGCTAGAACAGTATGAAGTGGCACGGGAACAGTATACCGTGGTGCTGGGTTTGAGCGACGACTTCAGCTTGGTCGAACACGCTCACAATGGCATTAATTACACAGACCAATTTTTACAAGCTCAATTACCAGCGGAGAATTTTGATGGTGAAACTGAATTGGAATTCCACCCAGAAAAGTCTCTCGACGAAGATTTAGAAAACCCAGATTTTGAACTTTTTCAAGGAGATGCTGCTGAACTGTCTTGGGATAGTGAATCCCCAGATGGTATGGAAAATGAAGACCTGTTAGACCTGGGAATGAGTGATTTGGGTTGGGAACCACCAGAGGATCATGTTGGCGATGGCGAAGATTTAAGTCTGCTTTCCAACCCCTTTACTGGCGATTCTGGTGGGATAGCGGCTTATGCTGAGGCGACGGGGCCACTGGACGAATTTGCTAATTCAGATTTTAGCGACCCTTTTGCCTTGGATGATGAGGGATTCGACGATCGCTTTCAAGACCAAAAAGTGTCTGGCAAATCAACTGCTGACTATGCAGATGCGTTTTCAGAAGCTCCGACTCAGCTTCTCAATGGTGGGGGTTTTGCTAGCGCTGAAGTCGGGAATTCGATCGACTTGAACAAACCAGACTATCCCACGGGCCCATCTGACAATTTTGATGAAAGTTTTTCACCACGCTCATTACCAGATGAATTTGACCTGGACGATGACCTGGATGACTACTCTTCACCCCCGATCGGTCAAAATCACAACTACGAGCCAGAAGAAGATGCAGACCCCTTCGCCCAGGCGCTCCCAAGCGAGTTTGGAGGGCCCGAAACCGGTTCGGAATACTCGTCAAATTATGACTTGGCTGAAGATGAGACGCTGTTGATAGGGGGCGCTGTCCCCAGTTCTCAAAGTCAAACTTCGAGCCGCAGAGGCTTGAATTCGACAGATCGAACTTCCCAAAGTAATGGTTATGGCGACTCTTCGAGTGTAGGATTTGCCTCTAGGGATAGTTTTGAGTTAGACGCTTTTGATGATGATGCTTTTAATGATTCTTTCTCTATAGACACTTCAGAACAAGCGACTTCTTTCGGAGCGAGGGAAAAGCAAAGCGGCGATTGGTCGTCAAAAACTGTTAATTCTCAAGAACCTAGCGATTTCTTGGACGAATTTGATGTTTTTGATGATTTGGGCAATTTGCCAGATTTTGATATTTCTGAAGATGTCAATAGTTCGATTCTAAGTAGGGGTAGCACTAATTTTGATAACTCCTCGACTACCGGCATGATTGGTACGACCGGCGGTAGTCTAGATTTCGATAACACCGATGGCTCCGCGATTCGGGATGACGAAATATTTAGTATGAGCAGTCCGGCTGATACGTCGCCATCAACTTTTACTGGGACGGAAACGGAGGCGATCGATTCTTCTGTCACTGTGGAACAGGGGGGTTTGGCTTTCTTGGAAAATGCCCCTTTGTTTACGAAACATTTTTATACAGCAGTCGGGGCTGGACTGGTTTCTCTAATCGCTGTGGCTTTCGTAACCAATATCGCCTCATATCACGCATTGCGGGAAGATAAGCCAGAGGCGATCGTCTATTTGCGCCAAACTGGCTGGGTAATGACCGCAGCCGCAGGTGTTACGAGCTTTTTGACTTCTTTGGGCATCGGCCAGTTAATCGCTAAGCAGGTACGCAATTCTTCGGACAATTTGCAAGCTCAATTTGATGCTGTATCTCAAGGAAATTTGGATGCTCGCGCCATAATTTATTCGGAAGATGAATTTGGCAAAATGGCGGCTAAATTCAACCACATGGCGAAGGTGATCCAAACGACGATTAGTGATACTAGACGCAAATCGGATGAGCAGGAACAGGCTAAGGAAGACTTACAGCGCCAAGTGATTCGCTTGCTGGACGACGTGGAAGGTGCTGCTCGTGGTGACTTGACGGTGACTGCGGAGGTGACGGCAGACGTTTTGGGTGCTGTTGCTGACTCGTTTAACTTAACGATTCAAAATCTGCGAGAAATCGTTCATCAGGTGAAGCAGGCGGCCAGGGAAGTCAGCAAAGGCGCTACGGATAGTGCCAAGTTTGCGGGAGATTTGTCTTCTGACGCGCTGCGACAAGCTGAAGAACTGGCGGCGACGCTGAATTCGGTGCAGGTGCTGACGGATGCGATTCAGCGGGTTGCTGAGAGTGCTAGAGAGGCTGAGGAAGTGGCGCGGGGTGCGGCGGCAACTGCTCTGAAAGGGGGCGAGGCTGTGGAGCGGACGGTGGCTGGGATTTTGGAAATTCGGGAAACAGTAGCAGAAACCACGAGAAAAGTCAAGCGGTTGGCGGAAGCTTCTCAGGAAATTTCTAAGATTGTGGCTTTAATTGCGACGATCGCCTCGCGGACGAATTTGTTGGCTCTCAACGCTAGTATTGAAGCGGCCAGGGCTGGGGAAGCTGGTCGGGGTTTTGCGATCGTGGCGGATGAGGTGCGACAATTGGCAGATCGATCGGCTAAGTCTTTGAAAGAAATCGAACAGATCGTGATGCAAATTCAAAGCGAAACAGGCGCAGTAATGACGGCGATGGAAGAGGGTACGCAACAGGTAATTGAGGGGACAAAATTGGCAGAACAAGCTAAGCGTTCTCTCGATGATATTATCCAAGTAACTAATAGGATTGATGTGTTGGTCCGATCGATTACGGCGGACACTGTAGAACAGAATGAAACAGCTCGTTCGGTGGCCGCGGTGATGGAAGCAGTGGAATTAACCGCTCAGGAAACGTCCCAAGAAGCCCAGCGAGTTTCGGGTGCTTTGCAAAATTTGGTAGGCGTTGCTCGCGACCTTTTGACATCGGTGGAAAGGTTCCGAGTAGAAACAGCAGAAAGACAATAATTGATTGTTTAATGTTTTTTTTACTTGCTGATTTAGAAGCGAATTTTTGTGGCAATAATGACAAGTAAAAAGCAGCCTCGCAGTCTTGAAACCACTGCGGGGATGCTAATCCAGAACCTAAACAAACTAGGAATTATACAGATGAACGATAACATAGTAGAGGTAATTCCTGGCATATTTGGAGAAATTCAGCCGACGGGATGTATTATCTCTACTCTCTCAAAAAATAGCAGGGGCTATGCCAACAAAAGACTTAAGATTGACGGTGAATGGAAAACGCTTACAATTCACCGTTTGGTATTAGAAAACAGCTTGGGTCGTCCGATTAGACCAGAATACTTTTGTTGCCATAGTTGCGATGTTCGTAACTGTATTAATCCTAATCACTTATGGGAAGGTTGTAGACTGGAAAATTCTCAAGATAGGTTTAGAAAAGGACGAATTAAAGATGTAGGAAGCACGTCTGCACCTCAACCTAAAAAAGAACTGCACCGCTTTCCTTTCGTTCCTGGCAAGATATGTCCTAGCCGCAAACTCAAACCCGAACAGGTACAGCAGATTCGCTATCTTTTAAGTGAGGGGATATCAAAAAGAGAAATAGCTAGGACATTTGCAATATCTCGCAGTCAGATTATTCTGTTGGGAAGGGGAGAGATTTACAGAGACATTCTCTAAGACTACTAAAATAGACCAAATACAATAACGATTAAAATTAAGGAAAAAAAATATGCTGCCGGAACAACAACAGAGGATTATGGGCTACTTTATTGAGGAGGCAAAAGACCACCTCAATACGATCGAACAAGGCCTGCTAAATCTGCAAGTGACGATCGAAGACCCAGAACTGGTCAACGAAGTATTTAGAGCCGCTCACTCAGTGAAAGGAGGAGCAGCCATGCTGGGGCTGACCAGCATTCAACAAACCTCCCACAGACTAGAAGACAGCTTCAAAATTCTCAAAGAGTGCAGGGTCAAAGTAGACCAACAGCTAGAGTCACTGTTCCTGCGAATATTTGATACCTTACAGGGACAGTTGGAACAGTTATCGGGCCCCTTTGGTCTCACTGAAGAACTAGGGGAACAGATGGTTCGTGAGCTGGAACCGGTGTTTCAGGAACTCAACAACCATTTGGGAGGCTTGGTGGGATACAAGGTGGGGGATAGCGATGAGATTAACCTACTAGCAGATTCTGCCGGAGCGATGGATAGAGCCAGCTTTGCTGCTTCCTCGGAAAAATTTTTGGGTTCTGGGTTCGCCTGCGATCGGGCACAGGGTCATCAAGGTTCGATGCGCTTAGTTTTTGAGTCGGATGTGCCGGCGCGAATGCGGGAAATGCTCCAAGAATTTAAACAGCCTGAAAGCGAGGAAAGCAGAGGACGGCTCAGGGGTATTTGTGGGAGTTTGAGGCGGTTGGGTGAGGAGTTTAATTTAAGTTGTTGGATGGGGTTGATTGAGGCTGGGGAAAGGGCGATCGACAATCGAGAAAATTCCTACCGCACTTTAGCACCAGTGGTGATTAAGGAGATCAAACAGGCTCAGGATTTGGTGCTTTCCGGGATGGAGTCAGAAATTGTAGTTAGTGCGAAACTGAGGGAACTGGCGCAGATTGTGACTCCCGAAGCCGATTTTGAGGATTTACTCGCTTTTGCTCAACCAGGGGCTGATGCAGGCGGCATGACTGGACAAGATGAGGTTTGGGATTTAGTTAGGGCGGAGGAAAACAGTTCTGCGGAACTAATTCGGCCAACTATTTCTGGGCTGAGCATGGATGAATTGTTCGACGTAGGGGCGAATGGCAATTCGCCCCTACCGGGTGATAGTAATGATTACGGTGGCGGTCGATCGCCTCAATTTGGCGATTCCCCAGGATTTGGAGATTCTGAGCTGGAAACTGCCACTTTCAAAATGTCCACTCACACAGGGCCAGAAGTCGGCGCCGCAGAACTCAATACTTTGGCTGACTTGTTTGATGGCGAAAGTCCAGACCTAGATGGTGGCTGGGAAGGAGAAGATGAAATAGAAGAAACGAGCTTCTCTAGAATTCAGACCAGAGGATTGCTAGAAATGGATGATGAGGATGGTTCGGTTGATTTTACTGATTTACTGCTAGATGATTACGATGTCGCTAGTTCAGAGGTCAACACGGTTCCCCCGATCGAAGACTTTACCAGTTTGTTTGGCCCCGATGCTCTGGGTGGTGGTGAGTTGTGGGGCTCTGAGCAATCCCCAAGCCTCAAACAGCGGGATTTGACAACGGATAATGCTGTTGCTGTCAACAAAAACCGATCGGAAAATAGGGGCGAATGGCCATTCGCCCCTACGGTCGAGGGTTGGCGATCGGATGATGCTCTAGGTAATCTGTTGGATGAAGTGGCGGCTCAAACTTCGGTGACAGTAGATGATGCTGATTTAGATTTATTTTCCGAGTCAGAAGCTTCCGAAGATCTGGATTTGAGTGAATGGTCATTCGCCCCTACGGATGATTTATTTTGGGAAGAAGATCAAAACACGGGCGAATTGCCATTCGCCCCTACTGACCAAGAGGCACATAACCCAGAAATTGACAATTTATTTGATGTGACACCGAATGCCGATTTAGATATTTCTGAAGCTGACCATTGGCTGGAAGATGCTTTTGGTGTAGAAGAGGAATCGCTTTCGCTAGGCGATGATTCCTCACAGTCTGATGGAGATTTAGATGCACTTTTTGACAGTGTTTCCTTGGATGCAGTGGGGGAGTCAGAACAGATGGAAGGGCGTCTGAGTTCGGCAGGAGTCAAATCCCAAGCAACTGCGGATTTAGTGGAACTCTTCGACTCAGTGCCCACAGGTATTGATGATTATGGTGAGGATTTGGAAGATGTGGATACGGAAGATTGGCTGAATTTTGAGGAGGATGCTCGATCGGGGAGTGAGGATTTGGGGAACGAGTTGGATCGCCCCGTCCTTACCTCATCTGACAACCATTTAACAACTGAGACAATGGTGACAAAAGGTAGTGCAGACGATCGCAGCGATTTTGATAACGGTAATACTTTTGATTTATTAGAAGATATGTTTGGGGAAGGCATTGTTTCCGCCGATGTCGTCGGTACGGTGGAATCAGGAGATTTAGAGAAATTATCCACAGACATTACCGATAGCTCCTTCGATGAAGACGAGGTAGACTTGTTTGACGCATTCTCAATCGATTTGACGGCTGACGACGACGCAGAAGATGATTTGTTTAGCGCGCTGGAAACAGAGATTTCGAGCGGAGATTTGGAAGCAATGTCGGCGAGTCTTGATGATGAGAGCTTTGAAGAAAACGCTGAATTATTAGTAGGGGCGAATGGTGATTCGCCCAGGGCGAATGGTGATTCGCCCCTACAGGAAACGGGAGCAACTCTTGATAGTAGCGACTTAGATGGTTTTGATGACTTGTTAGATTTGATCGATGCTGGGCCCTTGGTCACATCCGTAGGGGCGAATGGTGATTCGCCCTGGGCGAATGGCCATTCGCTTGCAGGTTTTTGGGATACCGAAGAGCTATCAGAAGAATCGGAATTCGATACCGAGTCCCTCTCTGGCTTTTTTGATACCGCTGAAACCAGCCTGGAAGATACAGAAGAAAGTTTTGATGATTTGGAATCTCTATTAAATTTAGGAGACACAGGGGCTATAATAGCTGGCGCTCAGTTGACAAATCAGAGTAGGGGCGAATTGCCATTCGACCAGGGCGAATTGCCATTCGACCAGGGCGAATTGCCACTCGCCCAGGGCGAATTGCCATTCGCCCCTACAGAAGTTTTCTCCGATCTCGAAGAAATGCTCGGCGAGAGCAAGACAGTACCCGAAATTTCTCTGTCAACGGGGGCTGAGCGTAGTCGAAGTAGGGGCGAATTGCCATTCGCCCCTACTGCCCCACAGCATGGGTTAGATGATGATTTTAGCGATTTGGAAGCACTGCTGGATGAACCAAAAGAAGGTGCACGTCAGGGCGAGGGTAACATCAGCTCGCGTCTAGGTAGCATTCGACCCAAAGGCCCTCGTCAGGGATTCGGCGACCAAACAATGCGGGTGCCAGTGAAGCAGCTAGATAACCTCAGCAACTTGATGGGGGAACTGGTGGTGAACCGGAATAGTTTGGAGCAGGATCAGGAACGGATGCGACAGTTTTTGGACAATTTGTTGCATCAGGTGACGTTGTTGAGCGATGTCAGCCAACGGACTCAGGATTTCTACGAGCGGAGTTTGTTGGAGATTGCTTTGCTGGCGAACCGACAGGGACATCGATCGGCTTGGCGTTCTGAGGAGCAATCCCACCACCGAGATGGAGCTTGGAAACCAGAAGAAATGGACAGGTTTACTCCTTTCCACAGTTTGGCCCAGGAGATTATTGAATTGATTGTGCGGGTTCGGGAGTCGGCTGCTGACATTGAGTTTTTGGTAGACGAGGCGGATCAAGTCACCCGTCAGTTGCGACAAGTGACGACTCAATTGCAAGAAGGTTTGACCAAAGCTCGGATGAAACCGTTTGCGGAGACGACGGACAGGCTGTTCCGGGCGGTGCGGGAAATCGGGATTAAGTGTGGGAAGCAGGCTCAGTTGCAGGTTGAAGGCAAGGATATTTTGATTGATAAGATGATTGTGGATCAGCTTTATGACCCCATGACTCATTTGGTCAATAATGCGATTACTCACGGGATTGAATCGCCGGAGGTGCGGTTGGCGGCTGGTAAGCCGGCGATGGGTCGAATTACGATTCAGGCTTTCCAACAAGGAAATCAAACGGTGATTTCAGTATCTGATGATGGAGCAGGGATTGACCCCCAAAAGGTGAAAGCCAAAGCGATTAAACAGGGTTTATTGACGGCGGCTCAGGCTCAGAGAATGACTCGTATAGAGGTGTATGAGTTGCTGTTTAGGCCTGGTTTTACAACGCAGGAACAGGCTACGGAGTTTGCTGGCCGGGGAGTTGGTATGGATGTGGTGCTGACTTCTTTGCAGGAAATTCGGGGGACGGTGAGTATTGATTCGACTATTGGTAAGGGGACTGTGTTCACGATTCGCTTACCTCTGGTGTTGAGTATTTCTAAGGCTTTGTGCTGTATTAGCGATCGCGCACGGATTGCTTTCCCGATGGATGGGGTGGAGGATATGATTGATGTCCCTCGCGATCAGGTGACGACGGGGGTTGATGGGCTACCTTGTATTGATTGGCGGGGTACGATTTTACCTTTCCGTCCGCTGCGGGAGTTGTTGGCTTATCACCGTCATCTGGGTCGGGGTAGTGTTTATGGGTTTAATACTGACGATGACATGATTTCGGTGATTGTGTTGCGATCGGCTGGTACTTTCTTGGCGGTACAGGTGGATCAGGTTTCGACAGAACAGGAAATCGTGATTAAGCAGTTGGAAGGGCCGGTGCCGAAGCCGATCGGGATTGCTGGAGCTACGGTGCTTGGGGATGGCAAAATTGTGGCGATCGCAGACGTTCTGGAACTGATTGATTTGGCGACGGGGAGGTTGCGGAAAGACGCTGGTGGTACGCTTTGGGAGGGCGATCGGGTTCCTGTGGAGCCGATCGAGGAAAAGGCTGAACCGACGGTGTTGATTGTGGATGACTCGATTACGGTGCGATCGCTCTTATCAATTACTTTTGAAAAGTCTGGCTATCGTGTGGAAGAAGCGCGTGACGGTAAGGAAGCTTGGGAGAAGATGAAATCGGGTTTGCCTTGCGATATCGTGTTTTGCGATATTGAAATGCCTCGAATGGATGGTTTGGAGCTGCTTTCTCGGATGCAGAAGGATTCGGTTTTGTGTGAATTGCCGATCGCGATGTTGACTTCTCGTGGTGCTGACAGACACCGCCAAATGGCTTACGGTTTGGGTGCGAAAGGTTATTTCACTAAGCCTTATTTGGAGGAGCAATTGCTGGATGCTGCTTCTCGGATGCTGAAGGGTGAGGTTGTTGGTGCTCCGGCTGTTGTTTAATCTCTAAATCTGCGTTCATCTGCGGTTAAAAAAGGGAATTTTTAACCGCAGATGCAGGCGGATTAACGCGGATAAACGCTGATGTTCGATCGCGCGTTGGGTTGTGGTGGTACTTTATTTTATTGAACCGCGAAGGCGCGAAGGACGCGAAGGAAGAAGGAAGAAGGAAGAAGGAAGAAGGAAGAAGGAAAATGCAATTTATGTTCGATCGCGCGTTGGGTTTTGGTGGTAGGCTAATTTGTGGGGTTTATAAAAGGGCGATCGAGGTTATTTATGGATGCTGAAGAACTTTTAGAAAGATACGCTAAAGGCGAACGAAAATTTCATTCAGCTATGCTCAGAGGTGTAGACCTCAAAGGTGCAGACTTGAGTGGGATAGACTTAAGCTCTGCAAACTTGACAGCAGCAGAGTTGAATGAGGCCAACTTAACCAAAGCAACGCTTAATGGTACAAACCTCACGAAGGCATTTCTGAAAGGTGCAAATTTGAGCGGGTTAGTAGCAGCTTCTTCTGCAAACTTCACTGATGCAGATTTGTGCGGTGCTAATTTGAGTAAAGCCAATTTGAGTAAAGCTAATTTTAGTAATGCCAACTTGAATGAAGCAAACTTAAGTGATGCTCAACTAACTAGCGTAGACTTCACTGAAGCATCCTTGATTGAAGTGTGTTTGAGTAGAGCTAAACTTAACAGTGCAAACTTGACTAAAGCAAACTTGACTGAAGCAGACTTAAGTCGAGCTGATCTAACTAGCATAACAATCAAAGATACTAATCTTCAGGGAGCCAAGCTGCGCGGTGTGGATTTGTCTAAGGAGGACTTGTCGGGTGCCAATCTAGCAGAAGCCGATTTAGCTGGAGCCGACTTGACAAAAATAAATCTAAGAAACGCTTGTTTGCAGGGTGCAAATTTAGAGAGAACGGGTCTTCAAGGAGCTAATTTGATGCGAGCTAATCTGGAGGGTGCTAAGCTTAAGAGAGCCGATTTGACTGATGCTAATACTTATGGTATGAACATCAAGGATGCAGACTTCACTGGTACAATCATGCCCGATGGAGAATTTTACCAACCGGAAACCAATCAACAAGAATCCCAAAAAGTAATATCTATGACACGCAAAATTATTCGTACTGACAAAGCACCCGCACCCGTGGGTCCTTACAATCAAGCGATCGCAGCTTCGGGCACTATGCTGTTTGTAGCTGGCCAAATTGCGATCGACATTAGACTAAACGATATTGTCTACACCGACGACGTGACAAAACAAACCGAACAAGTTATGGCAAATCTCGAAGCCATTCTCACAGAAGCTGGTGCGACTTGGTTAGATGTCGTAAAAACTACGGTGTTTCTGAAAGATATGAATGATTTTGCCGCTGTGAATGCGGTTTATGCCAAATATTTTGATGCGGAAACTGCACCGGCGCGGGCTTGTGTGGAGGTTTCGCGTTTACCGAAAGATGTGTTAGTTGAAATTGATTGTATTGCTGTGATTTAATCTTTGTCTTAAATCCCCGACTCCTTCAAGAAGTATTCGTAGGGTGCGTCGCCATAAACAATCCCTCAAAAAAATCGACAATTTCACGGCGACGCACCCTACAGCTACTAACTCCTTCAAGAATTCGGGGATTTGGTTATTCTGTAGTTATTCTGTAGGTTGGGTTAAGCGATAGCGAAACCCAACACCTAACACCCAATTAATGAGTGTTGGGTTTCGCGGACTCAACCCAACCTACTACTGTAGTTATTCTGTAGGTTGGGTTAAGCGATAGCGAAACCCAACACCCAACACTCATTAATTGGTTGTTGGGTTTCGCGGACTCAACCCAACCTACTACTACTACTTTATATTTTTATGTATAGCAACCGCTGAGGGTAAAGTGCGCGACTTTAATTAACTTCCACAGCCGATCGCACTTCTCGATCTGTCGCTGTCGCGCACCCTACTCTAAATCAATCTGAAACAATCAGATTTTATCTCAATTACCAGTTAGCAATTAGCAATTACTAATCACCAATTACCAACTGTCAACTGTCAACCGTCAACTGTCAACTGCGGTGCCCTGAGCGTAGTCGAAGGGTCAACTGTCAACTGTCAACTATTTATTCAACGCTTCACGGGCGGCAACCGCTTCGTCAGGATGAATATTCAATCGGGTCAAATTGATCCGACCTTTATTGTCAATTTCTCGCACTTTGACAATCACTTCGTCGCCGACAGCTAACTCGTCTTCCACTTTTCCCACGCGGTAGTCCGCTAACTGCGAAATGTGAATCATCCCTTCTTTGCCTGGGAGAATTTCGACAAAAGCGCCGATCGGAATAATTCGAGTTACAGTGCCAACATACACATCTCCTGCATTCAACTTGCGCGTCATGCCTTGGATAATGTTATGAGCCCGCATTGCTTTTTCGCTGTCGTTGCCGGCAATTGTCACGGTTCCGTCGTCTTCGATGTCAATTTTGACACCAGTTTCTTCGGTGATGGCTTTGATTGTTTTGCCACCAGGTCCAATTACCAAACCGATGAATTCGGGGTCGATTTTCAGGGTTAACAAACGCGGTGCAAAAGGCGACATTTCCTTGCGGGGAGTGTCGATGGTTGACAGCATTCTTTCTAGAATGTGCCGTCTGGCTGGTTTGGCTTGGTGGATGGCATTAGCAATCACATCTAAGGGCAAACCTTTGATTTTCATGTCCATTTGCAAAGCAGTAATTCCGGTGTCAGTACCAGCTACTTTGAAGTCCATGTCGCCTAAAAAGTCTTCAATTGCCTGAATGTCAGTCAAAATTCGGACTTCATCGCCTTCCTTAATTAAGCCCATTGCCGCGCCGCTGACTGGTTGAGACAGGGGAACGCCTGCATCCATGAGGGCTAGCGTTGAGGCGCAAACAGAACCCATTGAGGTGGAACCGTCGGAAGATAGAATTTCTGAGACTACGCGAATCACGTAGGGGAAATCTTCTTTGGATGGCAAAACTGGGACGAGGGCGCGTTCTGCGAGAGCTCCGTGACCGATTTCGCGGCGTCCTGGCGATCGCATTGGCTTGGTTTCTCCCACGGAAAATGGCGGGAAATTGTAGTGATGCAAGTAGCGTTTGTCTTGCTGCGGGTGCAAGTCGTCTCCTAAGTCTTGGGCATCGCCTGGGGTTCCCAGGGTAGCTGCGGACAGGACTTGGGTCAAGCCCCGATTGAACAACGCAGTGCCGTGTACTCGCGACGGGAGCACGCCTACGCGACAAGAAACGGGTCGCACCTCGTCTAGCTTGCGGCCGTCTACACGAACGCCATCTTCGAGGATTTGCTTACGCATCATTTGTTTGGTAACGTCTTTGAAAACGTTGCCGATCGCCTTACCATTGGCTGTAGCGGCGACTTTTACGGGATCATCTTCAGCAAGTTCGGCGATCGCAGATTCGACTGCATTTGCCTTAACTTCGTCCAAAGCTGCATTCCGTATTGTTTTGTCTTTTTCAAATCTTGACAAAATGATGCGGATGGGTTCTTGGGCGCGATCGCGAATAAAGTTTTCCAAGGCTAAATCTAGGGATGGCGGTTCTCCCACCACCAAATCTATGCCCAATTCCGCCATGATTTCGCGTTGGGCTTGGATCAAGTCACAGGCCGCTTCGTAACCAAAGTCGATCGCCTCGATGATATCCTGTTCGGGCAATTGGTTCGCACTGGCTTCCACCATGATTACTCCATCAGGAGAACCGGCAACCACGAGATCCAACTCGCCTTCTTTAATTTCGCTGTAGGTGGGATTGATGATGAAATCGTCTCCTACCAAACCAACTCGGACTGCGGCCATCGGCCCATAAAACGGCATTTTCGCCAGTAGAATGGCTACTGAAGCGCCTGTTACTGCCAACACGTCGGGGGGTACTTGCTCATCCATCGACAGCGTTGTGGCTACGACTTGGATGTCGTCTCTGAGCCAGCTTGGGAATAGCGGACGCAACGGGCGATCGATCAAACGGCCCGTCAGAGTCACCTTTTCTGGGGGACGCCCTTCCCGGCGCAAAAATCCACCGGGAATTTTACCGCCAGCGTACAGTCTCTCTTCGTAATCCACCAACAGGGGCAGGAAATCAATTCCCTCTCTCCCCTGGGAGCGAGTTGCAGTCACTAAAACCGCCGTGTCACCGGACTGAATCAAAACTGCACCACCTGCTTGAGGTGCCAGTAAACCAATCTTCAGTCTAATATCTCGTCCATCAAAGGATATAGACTTGTCTATCTCTACCATGTAGGATTGCTTCCTTATCTACCGCATTCTTTCTCTGTCGGGATCGTAGCATTAACCACCGATTTTTGAGGGGCGATCGGGCAAATAGACGAAGATATAGGGCATGGGGCATGGGGC
>NZ_NXIB02000040.1 GCF_002412335.2 Tychonema bourrellyi FEM_GT703 | reverse complement strand
CATTGGTGTCAACTTAAGCCTGAAACCCTTGGTATCTCTCGCTTTTACCTAAGTCTAGATCCCCCTAAATCCCCCTTAAGAAGGGGGACTTTGAGAAGACTCTTGTCCCCCCCTTCTTAAGGGGGGTTAGGGGGGATCTGGCCTTAATCGTCAAACAGTAGTCTGTGACAGGGTTTGGCCTTAAGTTGACACCAATGGGCAGTGCCGTGTCCCTACCGTCACTGGATTTTGGGAATTATGTTTAATCAACTGTACTTGCTTCTTCAACCTGTAGCCGATCGCACAAAATGCGATCGCACACAATTGCACCAGTCTCCGTACTCATCCAAACTTCCAACTCAGCTTCCGGCTGCGCTTCAAACAACAAACGTTCCCCCGGAAACACCGTGCGCTCAAAGTACCAATCAGGAATGTTTGTAATCCGAGCAATTTGAATTTTGTTAGTGGTATTGATATACCAACACAGAATCTTGACAGAACGATCGGAATCTACTGAGTTAATTGTTAAATTCATCTTCTTAACTTGCTTGTGCAATTATGGGATTCATCAAAAAGTTGACATATCCCAATGTAACACACATTTTTTTAAATGGCAATCATTTAGTTATTTGTCTTTATTTTTCAAATATTGAATTGATTGTTTTGCCTTTTTAACCTACTCCCAATTAGGTGTAAAAACAGGCTTTCCTAAAGAACAAGATTTCCATGCACCCAGAACAGGTGCGTTCAATAATTGACACTGACCAACGGAACCTGTTTGCATTTTGTAGTGAGTGCAAAAAGTACATTTAGAAATAGAATTGCAGTTGCGATTCGCAACTACAAGGTTGGGTTTGTTTGCGATTACCTTGCGGTATAGAAGTAGAGTGTTCATTAAATTACTTTTTAAATTATCACTCTCAAGTATGACAGTATGATTTCAATCCCTACGTCTATCTAAAGGCTTACTTAGTATGTAATTGTTTTTTAGGGAGCCATCTAAACTAGATCGTTTTCTCTTTTGAAAGTATAGGGATCAATTTAAAATCCATTCAGCAGATGTGAGATACTCGACTTCTTCCTATTCCTTATGCTATAACAAAAAATAAGGAATAAACAGAAACTATGCCCAATGCCCAATGCCCAATGCCCGATGCCCTATGCCCGATGCCCAGGAATAATTTATTTGGTCAACGCTATATGATCCTCTAATTTGTCAAATAAAGTCGCCAATATAGTATTGGAAAATAAAAAACCTTCTGGATCGCTCAACCTCAAATTACCGGACAGTGGCAACAGTTCAGCTTCATCTGAAATTGCGTGAAGCGAAGCTATTCCGTAGGGAATTGTCCCATTAGCATCCACAACTTCCACCCACCCTTGCCGCCAGTATGGTTGCAAACACTGCCAAATTTTCTCAACCGTTTTTTGACCGAACTTATCAGCTAACACTGACAAACTCAACCCTTCTGCTAAACGGAAACCCAGCATTAGCGTTTCTAACAAAACTTCATTTTCCGACATGAGAAAATCTTGCTTAATTATTGTCAAATCAGCATCTGGCTGGGAATTGATGGGAGAAATCGATCGCACCCATTGATAATATTCTTGAGTTTTGCGAGGTCTTGTCAACCGCACTCCTTCCACGTAACTCGCCGCCCCCATACCGAAACCGTAATAAGCGCGATTTTCCCAGTAAACGCGGTTGTGACGACACTGATAACCGGGCCGAGCATAATTGGAAATCTCGTAATGTTCGTATCCAGAATTCGTCAGAATTTCTCGCGCTAAACGGTACATTTGAGCAGCGGTTTCATCTGCTGGCAATGGTTGTTCGCCTGCTTGAAAGTAGCGGCCGAAAGCAGTTACAGGTTCAACAACTAAGTCATAACTCGACAGGTGAGTTGGGGAAATTTTTATTGCGGATTCTAGGGAAGTTTGCCACTGTGCTAAAGTTTGGTGTGGGAGTCCCGAAATCAGGTCTAAACTGAAATTGATAATACCAGCCGATCGCACTATTTCGACTGATTCAAAAATATCAGCTACAGAGTGCGATCGCCCGCAAGCTTCCAACAATTCATCCTGAAAAGCTTGCGAGCCCAAACTAACTCGATTAACTCCCGCTGCTACATATCCCAACAACTGTTCTAAAGTGAACGTACCGGGGTCTATCTCTATAGAAATTTCCGCCTCAGCAGCAATACCAAATTTGCTGTCGAGTGTTTCCAAAATAGTGTTCAACTGACTGACTGAAAGCAGGGAAGGTGTGCCGCCACCAAAAAAAACTGTCTTCAGGGATTGCCCTAAATTTGGCGTTTCCCGAATTTCCTGACATAGTACATCTACATATTGGATAATTGTGCCTGAGTTATCGCCATTTTTGCGATCGCCCACTACAAAAACTGGAAAATCGCAGTAATAACAACGGCGGCGACAAAACGGTATATGCACGTAAGCTGAACTGGGAATACCAGAATTTGTCATTTTTGCCCCCCTCTCCGATTCAAATGTTAAATAATCTGTGTTAAATTTCACTACATCTCACCGAAAAATTGTTATTTCAAATAGACATCTCCTAAAAAGCTTGTCAAGAACAGGCAGGATGCCTGTTCCACAATAATTATGGGAGATGTCTAATCTAAAGTTTTTATTAAACTATGATTAATAATTATGTATTATATGACAGTTTGTTAACGAAATCACAATGGGGGGCGATCGCCTCTTGCAGTTTAACCACAAACAATTTTGAGTAGCAGTAATTCCCGAATAGACCGCCTAGCAGCCCTTTACAGCATTTTGGTGGATGCGATCGGGCGCGAGTGATGCCATACAGGGCGATCGCACATCCCCCAAGCCTGACAATCGCGAAAAATAAGTTTACGAAAATTAATCCATAAATATAGCGATATCCGTCCGTAAGTATAAAAAAAATATCAGCACTTCAAAGATATAATGAGGGTAAATTCATTAACCTAGAACTATGCTAGACGCAATCATAATTATCTCATTCATAATCGCAGGCGGAGGCATCGGCTTTTACGGAGTCGAACTCCTACCGACCAACCTGCTGGAACAAGTTACAAATATACAAGGTTTAAGCTCCGTACTAGGATCATTCGGGGCATTAATCGGCTTCGTATTGGGATTAGTGGCTCAAACCACCTACCGACGAGTAGAAAGGCAATTCCGCGATATGCCAGTCGAAATGTTGCTCACACGCGCGATCGGCTTAATCATCGGACTCCTGGTAGCTAACTTAATGCTAGCACCACTTTTCCTACTACCCATTCCCCGCGAATTTGGCTTCATCAAACCTCTAGTCGCAGTCTTAGGTAGCGTCATGTTCGGCTTTACAGGAGTCAGCTTGACCGACACCCACGGCCGTGCTTTCCTGCGACTCATCAACCCCAAAGCCTTAGACGCAACAGTGTTAATCGCGGAGGGTAATTTCAAACCAGCCAGTGCCAAAGTTGTTGATACAAGTTGTATTATTGACGGCCGAATTGAAAACCTACTAGAAACTGGTTTTCTAGAAGGTCAAATTATCATCCCCCAATTCGTTCTGCAAGAATTGCAACTAATAGCTGATTCCGCCAACGACCAAAAACGAGTACGAGGTAGACGTGGCTTAGATATTCTCAACCGCATCAAAGAAACCTATCCAGAACGGGTTCAAATTCACTCTGCTGACTACGAAGATATTGCGACAGTTGATGCTAAATTAGTCCGCTTTGCTTTAGAGATTGACGGCATTTTGTTAACCAACGATTACAACTTGTCGAAAGTAGCGACAGTCCAAAAACTGCCAGTTTTAAATATTAACGATTTGACTCATGCAGTGCGTCCGACTTATTTACCCGGAGATACTATCGATCTCAAAATCCGTAAAGAAGGCAAAGAACCATCTCAAGGCATTGGCTACTTGGATGACGGGACAATGGTTGTCGTCGAAGCAGGCAGCAGTTATGTTGGTGCTGAAGCCAGAGTTGTTGTTACCAGCGCCTTGCAAACAACCGCAGGTAGAATGATTTTTGCCCGCCCTCAAGAGTCCCTCATTGCTTAAAGTAAAATGGCTAGAGCAATTAGGATTAAAAATTGCGATCGTTGTTCCCAACCAGCCCTGATTCTCTACCGTGTGCGGTATAACGAATCGGGGCTGTGGTTTTTTCTATAATTAGGAGACGGCATAGTTATGAAATGGGTGAGGATTTCATAGTCATTATAGCAGGCTGCATAATATAATGTAGAAAGCTTTTCACTAAAAAACAAGTCAATGAAAAACTTGTCAATCTTTAAAAGAAACTTTTTCAAACCCTGCGATCGCATATCTAGACAAAAGCCCCGAAAAACCCTGTATATGTTAGGGCTATGGTTGTTTTTGATCCTCGGAGTCATTTCTGCTGCGATCGGGGCAATTACCGCACTATTAGCCCCCGTGGAACCACAAATGATGAGTCAAGTCCTAGATGCTACTGGGTTTAACCAGATCTCATCCACCACTTCTGCATCCCGAATGTCCAGACCAGTTAATATCTTAATTATGGGAGTCGATCGCGTGCCCGAAGCTACGGCAAATTCCCCTAAAACTTTTGACGGTCGCAGTGATACAATACTTTTATTACGCCTCGATCCTAGAGATAAATCTATTAATTTGCTTTCAATTCCGCGAGATACAAAGATAGAATTTCCCGCAATTAACTTCAGCAAAATTGGCGAAGCTAATGCTAAAGGAGGTTCAAATTTAGCATTACGATTAGTTAGTGGTTTACTAAACAATATCACAATCGATCGATACGTGCGAGTTAACACCGGTGCGTTGCGAGAATTAGTCGATTTGTTAGGTGGAATTGAAGTATTTGTACCTCGCACGATGTCCTATCAAGATAATACTCAAAAGTTAAAAATAAACTTAGCAAAAGGTTGGCAAACTCTCAACGGAGAACAAGCAGAGCAATTTGCTCGATTTCGCAATGACGGTTTAGGAGATATCGGCCGCATGACGCGCCAGCAATCTTTAATTCAAGCTATTCGCAATCGCCTCGGAAGTCCATCAGTAGTGGTGCGGCTACCGGAAATTATGCGAGTGATGCAAAAATCTGTCGATACTAATCTGAGTTTTGAGGAAATATTGACCCTAGCAACTTTTGGTGTACAATTAGAGCCAGATAATTTTAAAATCGTGATGTTACCTGGACGTTCTAGTTCAGCGGAAGGGGATTTGAGGAGTTATTGGATTTTAGATAAGGCTAAGCGCGATCGCATTATGGCACAATATTTCAAACAAGGCGCATTAGATTTCACCCAAGGACGTTGACATATCTATGAAAAGTATATCCCGAATTTTTCTGAACCTGATTTTAAGTTTAATCTTAGCCTTTGGGTGGGTGATATTGAGTGCAACTCCCGCATTTGCGTTGCCAAAAACCAATATTAACTACACTAACATCAATTTGTCCGATCGCGATTTTTCCAACTCAGACCTAGCCGGCGGAACATTTGTCGCCTCTGAAATGCGAAATACCAACTTTCAAGGTGCTGATTTAACCAATGCGATTTTAACCAAAGGAGTTTTATTAAAAGCCAACTTATCCGGTGCAAACCTCTCCGGTGCATTAGTAGACAGAGTAACATTAGATGGCGCTAATTTAACCAACGCTAACTTTACAGAAGCCATCTTGACTCGAACTCGCTTCTTTAATGCCACAATTTCCGGCGCTGATTTCACCGATGCAATTATCGACACTTATCAAGTTAAACTCCTCTGTAAAAAAGCAGATGGTGTCAATCCTGTGACGGGAGTTGCTACGCGAGAAAGTTTGGGATGTCAGTAGATTTAACATCTTAGAATTAGTCCACGGAGGTGGACTTGGTTTGTGTAGAAGCGGTTTCAACCGCCGAATCAGAAAGGAGATGACAAACCCCGATTTCCTCGTTTCCTTCTTCCTTCTTCCTTCTTTTCAAACAGCCAAAAACCTTTGAACTACCTCATCACTCAACTCGCTAGTATTTCCCGATGCCACAATCCCACCCTTTTGCATAGCATAATACCAATCAGCTTGCCGCACAAAATGCAAATGCTGTTCCACCAACAAAACCGAAATTCCCCTAGTCGCAACCACGCGACGTACAGCAGCTTCTATATCTAAAATAATTGATGGTTGAATTCCCTCTGTCGGTTCATCCAAAACCAACAACTGTGGTTCTCCCATCAAAGCTCTAGCAATCGCTAACTGTTGCTGTTGTCCCCCGCTCAAATCACCGCCTAAACGAGTCAGCATAGTTTTTAGAACCGGGAATAAATCAAATATTTCATCAGGAACTTCAGGATTTTTTGTCCTGGTTGGTTTCGCCTCCAAACCTAACAATAAATTTTCTTTCACAGTCAAGCGGGGAATAATTTCCCGTCCTTGAGGAACATAACCAATTCCCATTTTCGCCCGCTGGTGAGTCAACTTAGAAACAATAGATTGTCCACCAAAATCAATCGTGCCACTGCGGGGTTGCAGCAAACCCATGAGAGTTTTTAGCATAGTAGTTTTGCCCACACCATTGCGGCCGATTAAGCAAACCATTTGTCCTGGTTTGACACTTAAATCCACATTGCGGAGAATGTGACTTTCGCCGTAGTAAACATTCAGATTAGAGACTTGTAGCATATGGTTGACTGTTGACTGTTGACTGTTGACTGTTGACCCTTCGACTACGCTCAGGGCACCGCTGTTGACTGTTGACCCTTCGACTACGCTCAGGGCACCGCTGTTGACTGTTGACTAATGACTGCTGACTAATGACTGCTGACTAATGACTGCTGACTAATGACCAATGACTAATGACTAATGACTATTCTTCTGGTTTTCCTAAATATACCTCAATTACGCGATCGTCATTTTGCACCTCATCCATAGTTCCCTCACACAAAACAGCACCCTGATGCAACACCGTTACCTTTTGAGCAATTTGCCGCACAAACTCCATATCATGTTCAATCACCAACACCGAATGACTTTGGGCCAAAGAAATTAGCAAATCTCCAGTTAACACCGTTTCCTCATCAGTCAAACCCGCCACAGGCTCATCTACCAACAACAAATCAGGAGATTGCGCCACCAACATTCCAATTTCCAACCACTGCTTTTCCCCGTGAGAAAGCAAACCAGCCGAAACATCAGCTTTAGCAACTAAACCAATTGTTTCTAATAAGCCAGCAACCGTGCGTTTTTCAGCGACAGGAGCAGGTTTAAACAGAGTTGGAAAGACATTTTTATTCTGATTACAAGACAACTCTAAATTTTCGCGGGGTGTTAAATTGAGGAAAACTCGCGGAGTCTGAAACTTGCGACCAATTCCCAAACGCGAAATCCTATCTTCCGACAATCCACGCAAATTTCGACCTTTAAAAAGTACCCGTCCTTCCGTCGGTTGTACTTTCCCAGTAATCGCATCGAGAAAAGTTGTTTTTCCCGCGCCATTGGGCCCAATCACCACCCGCAATTCTCCCGCATCCATGCTGAAAGTTAAACCGTTGATGGCTTTGAAACCATCAAAACTAACAGTCAAATTTTCTATTTCTAATACTTTTCCATTCATAATTAGCAATTAACTCACTAATGGACAACAACCGATACCTTACTTTTTTTCGGGGAGGTTTACTCTCAGGTAAAACTGCTAGAATTGCTCGACATAGGAGATGGAGCGGCGGCTAAAATGCGTTCAGCTAATTTTGAGAGTGGCAGACTTTGAATGTATACTTTACCTGGCCCCGTCATCTTTGCTAAAAACAAGCCTTCGCCTCCAAATAAAGCATTTTTAAATCCACCGATAAATTGAATATCGTAGTCAACTGTGGGGGCAAAAGCTACCAGACAGCCCGTGTCTACTCGCAACACTTCGCCCACTCCCAAATTTTTCTCAACGATGGTTCCTCCGGCGTGGACAAAAGCGAGTCCGTCACCCTGCAATTTTTGGAGAATAAACCCTTCTCCGCCAAAGAAACCTGCTCCGAGTCGTTTGGTAAATGCCACCTCTATTTCAATGCCATTAGCGGCACAGAGAAATGAGTCTTTTTGACACAGAAACTTCCCACCTAGTTTGCTTAAATCCAGGGGAATTACTTTGCCGGGATAAGGTGCGGCAAAGGCGACACGGGCTTTGCGATTTCCGTTGTTTACAAATGTCGTGATGAAGAAACCAGCTCCGGTAAACATCCGTTTGAAACCTTGAAATAAACCGCCTGTAGTAGTTTGCATTTCAATGCCACCTTCCATGTATGTCATGGTTCCAGCTTCGGCCCTGACACCTTCTTGGGGGTCGAGTTCAATTTCAATCAGTTGCAAGTCGTCGCCGTAGATTTTGTACTCAATAATATCTGCCATACTTTACCTCTAATTTTGCATAAATTTTAACACAATCCAATTAATTATTGTGGAACAGGCATCTTGCCTGTTCAATGCAGGATTTTCTGGAGATGACTATTAGGCATCGACCATATTTATTGTGGAACAGGCATCTTGCCTGTTCAAAATAGGCAATTCTTGCGATGACTATTGTTCGATTTCTTCTTTTTCATGTAACACTTCGGGGTCTTGTTCGAGGCTGGGGTAAGTAGACACGTACTTGGGTTTTCTGAATAAGCTGCGGATTTGGTCAATGCCTTGCTTTTGGAGCCATCCGACTAAGCCATCGGGCAGGACTGTCACTACTATTAAGAATAGCGCACCTTGAAAAAATAGCCAAACTTCCGGGAATTGTTCGCTTAAGAAACTTTTACCAAAGTTGACTAGAAGTGTTCCCAATACTGCTCCCGATAATGTGGCGCGACCTCCTACTGCTACCCAGATTACCATTTCAATTGAAAAGGCAATATCCATTGCTTTTGGAGAAATGATTCCGGTTTGTACGGTATATAAAGCGCCTGCAATTCCTGCCATTCCCGCAGAAATTGCAAATACTAAAACTTTGAATCCTGTGGGATTGTAACCGGAGAAACGGAGGCGGATTTCGTCGTCGCGAATGGCGATTAGTAGGCGGCCGAAACGCCCGCTTGTTAGCCACCGACAAAGGGCGTATGTTGCTGCTAGAAATAGTATGGTGAGAATGTAGAAAATATATTGGGTGTCTCGGTCATTTATGGTGGCTCCAAACAGGGTTTTAAAGTCGGTGAGTCCGTTGGTGCCGTTAATTAGTTTTTGTTGGCCGTTGAAGAAGTTGAAAAATACGATTGTTGCTGCTTGGGTGAGAATGGAAAAGTAAACGCCTCGAATTCGATTGCGGAATACTAAGTAACCGAGGATTGCGCCGAGTAAGCCGGGGATGAGGATTACTGCTAATGCTGAGAAGGGAAATGAATTAAATGGTTGCCAAAACCAGGGGAGTTCGGTGACTCCGTAGAGGTTCATAAATTCGGGTAATTGACTGCTGGCGGTTGGGGGGATTTGGAGTTTGAGGTGCATGGCTAAGGCGTAGCCACCGATCGCAAAAAACACCCCATGCCCTAAACTGAGTAAGCCTGTGTATCCCCAAATTAGGTCAATGCCGAGTGCAGCAATTGCTAGTGCGAGAAATCGCCCTAGTTGGTTGAGGCGAACGTCGGGAAGTATGCCTGGAATGAGTAATATGAGTATAAGTGCGATCGCCCCTACAATCGCCGCTTCTTTTATCCATGCCTTTTGATGTGTATTCTGCATTATTTTTCCCTCAAAGCTGTAATTGTTAATTCTCGACAGTCCGTCCTTTTTGCGGAAAAATCCCTCCAGGGCGCACTTGCAGAAAAGCAATAATTAAGGCAAATACCATGACTTTTGCCATGCTGGTTGTGGCAAAAAAAGTGAAGAAATCAGCTAAAGGCTTGACAGGAGCCAGGATTAATGCTAAGGTTCCCGAACCGATTAGGTAATTTGCAGTGCCGATCGCGATCGCAGCAACTACACTCCCCATAATCTTACCAACACCACCCACAACCACAACCATAAAAGTATCAACTATATAATTTTGCCCCGTATTTGACCCTACCGAACCGAGCAAACTAATCGCGCAGCCAGCTACACCAGCCAACCCAGAACCTAAAGCAAAAGTCAGCGCATCTACTTGCTCAGTAGGAATCCCCAAACAAGCGCTCATACTGCGATTTTGCGTCACAGAACGAATCCGAAGTCCCCACACAGACTTCTGTAAAAACAAATAAATTCCAGCCAAACAAAGCCCTGTCAATGCAATAATAAAAAGTCGAGCATAAGGTAACTGAAAACTGCCCAGGGGTATACCGCCCCGCAGCCATGCAGGTGCTGTCACGTCTACGTTTTGAGCGCCAAACCAAGGCTTAGTTACTGCTAGTTTATAAGTTTCCCCTAAAAATGCGCTGACCGCCCAAGAAATACCAAGAGAAAGAGGCAAAAGTATCGCGATAATTCCCTTGCGAACTCTCTCGAAATCAGGGCGGCGCTTCAGCACCTGCAATCCACCAAAAAATAGCAAACAAAACACCGCAATTCCTGTCACCAACACCCCACTGACGCTGCGGACAAACTGCTGTAAAATTAAACTAACGCCCCAAGTTGCCAGCAGAGTTTCTAGAGGCCGCCCGTAAAGATAGCGAATCACACCGCGTTCGAGAATTAATCCTACCAGTGCCGCGACTAAAAAAGCCGAAGGTATGGCAAATAAAATATAGGTTTCAAAAGCGAATCCTCCGATACCTTTGAAGACATTTTGCACCACAAAAGTTGTGTAAGCCCCCAGCATCATCAACTCACCGTGAGCCATATTAATCACACCCATCAGCCCGAAAATAATTGCCAATCCCAGGGCGGCAATTAGTAAAACAGCGCCGATGCTAATCCCGTTAAATAAACCGTCAAGTATCGCCATTTTTTTACTCTTAAATGATGCGTTGGGTTTCACTATCGTTCAACCCAACCTACAGGGTCAACACTTAATTGATAGCGTAGGTTGGGTTGAGGAACGAAACCCAAAAGTCATTGATGATGCGTTGGGTTTCTGTCAACTGTTAACTGTTTAAGAAACTTTAAATTTGCCGCCTTTTGCGGGGTCTGACCAATCGCAAGAAAAGCCTTTAGTTTCTTCTACAAACTGATTCCAAGGCTGCGGCTTGACTGCTTCTGGAGTAGCAAAAGCTATCTTAAACAAACCGTCTTCTCCAACTTCGCCCAACCGGACAAATTTAGAGATGTGATGGTTAGTTTCCATCGTAACTTTGCCCTCCGGTGCGTCAAAGGTCTGACCCAAAGCTGCTGCCCGCACTTTGTCCAAATCGTCGGCAGTTCCGGCTTTTTCGACGGCTTGCTTCCACAGGTAAACCATGATATAAGCTGCTTCCATCGGATCGTTTGTCACTCGATCTTTGCCGTATTTAGCCTTGAAAGCTTCGACAAATTTTGTATTGGCTGGAGAGTCTACAGTCATGAAGTAATTCCAGGCTGCGTAGTGACCTTTGAGGTATTCTACACCGATCGCCTTTACTTCTTCTTCGGCAATACTGACCGACATCGACGGATACTTGTCCGGCCCTAAACCTGCGCCCTGCAACTGTTTGAAAAATGCCACGTTGCTGTCGCCATTCAGGGAATTAAAGATCACACCACCGTCTGGCAAAGCTGCTTTGATTTTAGTAATAATCGGCGTAACTTCTGTCCCACCTAAAGGAATATAGTCTTCCCCAACTACTTCCCCACCTTTGGCCGCTAACTGTGCCTTGATAATGGTATTAGCTGTGCGGGGAAACACGTAGTCTGAACCGACTAAGAAGAACTTTTTACCTTTATTTTCTAGCAGCCAGTCAACTGCTGGTTCGATTTGCTGGTTCGGTGCGGCCCCGGTGTAAAAGATGTTTTTTGAACACTCTTGACCCTCATATTGTACGGGATACCAGAGCATATGATTTTTGGTTTCAAATACTGGCAATACGGCCTTGCGACTGGCTGAAGTCCAGCAGCCAAAAACGGTGACAACTTTGTCTTGATCGATCAATTTTTTGGCTTTTTCGGCAAAAGTAGGCCAGTCAGAGTTCCCGTCTTCGACGATTGCTTCTATCTGTTTTCCTAATACGCCGCCAGCTTTATTGATTTCTTCGATTGCTAATTGTTCGGCATCGACGACGCTTTTTTCACTAATTGACATTGTGCCGCTCAATGAGTGCAAAATGCCTACTTTGATTGTGTTTCCGCTACTTGCTGGCGATGCTGGCGATGCTGCTGTGGTAGTTGGAGAAGCAGAAGCTTCGGGACTTGCTGTTGGGGTGGGAGTTCTACAAGCTTTTAGAAATAAACTTGAGGTCAGGGTAGCAGAACTGTAAAAAAGAAATTTACGCCGATCGAATCGCTTTGCCATTGTATTTTTTTCACTCCTCAAAAAAATAACTTTCATGCCTGAGCATGATAACATACAGGACTGAATGTTAAGACTCCTCTTAGAAGATAGTTGTCTGTTTAGATACAAAACGTATAATTAACCAAACAGATTTCGATCGCACTATGCTTTGAATGCGATCAAAATCTGTTTAAGAATTTTGACTTATGGAGAATAGCGGACTCGAACCGCTGGCCTCTGCGGTGCGATCGCAGCGCTCTACCAACTGAGCTAATTCCCCGGATTGATGCTGAATTGAGGACTGTAGATTTCGGATTGCCCAATCTAAAAACCTGAATTTCGCACACTGCTCCATACAATAACACGTAAGCGATCGCAATGTAAAGTCTATTCTGCTGTCGGTTCAGTTGGCCCGATCGCACAAATTTCTGCCACCCTGTCCAATTCCAAATCAGCAAAATAGTCCACTGTCCAGTTAGCTTGACGCTGAATCATGTGAAACGGGTAAGTGTGAGTCACACCCAATACCTGAATCCCGGCTTTTTTCGCCGCTTCAATCCCAGCAAAAGTATCTTCCACCGCCAAACATTCCCCCGGTTGCAGATTCCAGCCCGGATATTGCCGATTCATCAGTTCCACAGCCAACAAATAGCGATCGGGTGCGGGATTACTCGTCATCGTATCGTCTCCTGCGACAATCAACTCAAAGCTTTGCGCCAAACCAGCCAGATTTAACACCAATTCTACATCCGATCGCATTGCCCCGCTAACTACCGCCATTTTCAGTCCAGCAGCTCGAATTTTAGCAATAAAATCTGCTAAATCAGGATAAATCGGCAACGTTTCCAGACTATCTATTTTTGCGTGATAAGCTTGAGACTTACGAAGTAGTAGGCGATCGAGATAAGCTTCTGTCAGAAAGCGTCCTCTGCGTTTGAGCAATTCAGCAATGCAAGTGCGATCGTTCTTCCCCAAACAAACTTCTCGAAACTCCCCGCGTTTGAGCTGAAGATTTTCATCAAGCATCAATTGATCAACTATTTGTTCGTGAATCGGCTCGTCATTAATAATGACACCATTAAAATCAAATAAAACTGCTTTTAGAGTCATTAGTTATTTGTTATTAGTTATTAGTTATTAGTTATTAGTTATTTGTTATTTGTTACTGGCTTGGGGCTGCTAATAACCAATAATCAATAATATTAGTCAACTGTCAACTGTCAACCGTCAACCGTTAACAGTTGATCAATTAAGTAGGAGTCGGAAAGCCCTGTAAATCGCCATCAAAATCAGGAGTGCGTGAAGCGTCGCTATCCCGTAGGGAATCGACCAAATTCCATCCCCTCGCCACCCGCACCTCCTCCAAATCTTCACCCGGAAGAGGTTTCACACCTTGCGTCACCTGATGCACCCACCAGTGATCCAGAGTTTGCACCCTGGCGAACCCAGCCGCCCCCATCCAAGCATCCATGCTACCCGTCGCATAAGACTTAATATAAGGCTCCTCAAAGATATCAGTCAGCCACTCTGTCTGCCGCAAAGCGTTCTGATTCCCATCCAAAATCGCCACCTGTCCCCCAACCCGCAACAATCGGAAACATTCTCGCAAAATGGCCCGCGATACAGCAGTCGGAGTCTCGTGAAACAGCAAAGAAGCAGCAACTAAATCAAAGCTAGCATCTGGAAAACCCACACTTTCGGCATTACCATGTCGCCATTCGATGTTCAATCCGGCTTTTTGCGCTTTAATTTCGGCTACTACCAACATATAAGGCGACAAGTCAAGACCGACAACTTTCGCTTCAGGGAAGGCTTGCTGGAGCATGAGCGTAGTCGAACCAGTACCGCATCCCAAATCGATGATTCGGCGTGGCTTGACCCGTACAGCGTCAATTAAACCTTGTCTGACGACTGTTTCCTGGGGAGGCAAAACATATTGGGTAATTGGATCGTAGGAAACCGCAGCACTGGGGTTGAGGTAGCCACCTTTAATCCCGTGGAAGTTTTGGCTGCTGTAATATTCAGGATAAACTAGGTCTAGTTGTCGGATGCGATCGCCCGCTTCTTCCCAATCAATGCTTTTATAGAATCGTTCCATTGCTGCTTCGTCTATCCCCAACCGAATCAAAGGCGATAAAAAGCGCTCAAAAATTGTATCCTTGCCAACAGCCATAAAACTCCTTGTACTGTGTTAACACCTGCGATCATCATAGCAAACCTGGTTTTTTTGACAAGGAATCGCTTCAGGACTGTTAGCTTTAAACAAAGCTATTTTTTTGTTCTTCCTTCTTTCTGAAGCGTTCCCTGAGCGGAGCGTCGCCCTGAGCGTAGTCGAAGGGTCGAAGGGCCTTCTTCCTTCTTCCCCTTATTAAAAGGAATTTGCACAGAAAACTCCGTGCCGCCGCCTGAAGGTTTAGAAATATTGATGCTACCACCATGTCCGTCAACTACAATTTTGTAACTAATTGCCAACCCCAATCCCGTGCCTTTACCAACGGGTTTGGTCGTAAAAAACGGGTTAAAAATTTGGTCTTTAATGCTGTCAGGAATGCCATTGCCGTTATCGGCGATCGCCACTTTGATAAATTTAGCACTCTTTTCTCTAAACAATGCCGTAGAAATAGTAATAATCTTATCCGAGCGATCGCTCTCCATCAAAGCATCGATCGCATTGCTCAACAAATTCATAAATACCTGATTTAGCTGTGAAGGATAGCACTCGACTAAGGGTAAATCTCCATAGCGTTTGACTACATAAATTACATTTTTGATCCGATTGGATAACAGCAGCAAGGTATTGTCAATACCTTCATGAATATCCGCCTGTTTTTTCTCAGATTCATCAAGTCTAGAAAAGTTGCGTAACGACAGAACTATATTCCGAATCCGTTCAGTTCCCATTTTCATAGAACCCAACATCTGAGGCAAGTCTTCTTCGATAAAATCCAACTCAATTTCGGTTGCAAAATCTTCAATTTCCGGCGGAATCTCTGGAAAAGCTTGTTTGTATAAACTCACCAATGCCAATAAGTCTTTACTATATTTAGTGGTGTACGGCAAATTAGCAAAAATGAAATTTACGGGGTTATTGATTTCGTGCGCTATCCCAGCAACCATTTGACCTAGTGATGACATTTTTTCACTTTGTACTAAATGAGTTTGAGTTTTTTTGAGTTCAGTTAAGGTGCTGTTGAGAAGTTTTATTTGGTCTTGAGTTTGGCTATAAAGATGAGATTGAGTAATGGCGATCGCGAGTTGATCCGCCACAGCTTTTAAAAGTTGAACTTCACCTTTACTCCAAAACCAATGACTAGCATGAATGCAAATTAAATAACCATGCGACTGGTTTTGAGTCAGGACTGGTACAGCTAAATAACTGTTAGCTTTTAATTGTAAAGGTAGATTTTTTTCCTCTAGCCAACTGTCGCTATCCAGAATGATTGGTTCGCCTTGTTCTAGCGGCAGTGACAAATTATTTACACAGTAAGGAGCAAAAGGTTTGACTGGCTGGGCTTCTTCTGACTTGGAACATTCCCACATAATTTGTAACATTTGCTGTTGCGAGTCATACCAGCCAAAAGCTGCCTGTTCTAGATGCAGCAAACTTACTATTTCTTCAACTGTACTTTGGACAATATGATCTAATTCAAGGGAAGTGCGAATGCGTCCAGTAATCCGGTTAAGCATGGCCTCTCGCTGGGCTTGAACACGATTGCTTTCGGAGGAATAAATTACCCAAATTGCTGCTACCATTGCCGATCCGAGTAGTCCGCAGGCAACAAATGTCAACAAATTCAATGCTTCTAGTTGTGATTCAATATTGTCGCGGGGAATTACTAAAGCCATTGACCAGTTAACTTCTTCGAGGGGAGCGTAGGCGACATAAACCCATTTATCCTCTATTTTTACCAGTTCAATGTTGGTCTGGCGATCGGTCATCTTGCGGGCAATTGCTGCTAGTGCGGGATCTGGTGAGTTTAAAAAACTTGGGGCTGGTCGGTCGATATTTCCTGTTAAGTTATTGTTGGGGTGTACAATGGGTAATCCTTCTGAATTTAGCGCAAAAGCATAACTTTCTGAACCGTAATATAAGCTTTTCGCCACACTTGCTACTCGGTCTACTTTAATGCTGCCTGCAATGACTCCAATTGCTTTGTTGGAAGTAGGAGGCATTGCCCAAATAGGAGCTGCAATTATGATTGTAGAAAGCTTTGTGCTGCGGCCGATGAGGGGGTCAGAAACGTTTACTTTTCCGTCCATTGCCTTTTGAAAGTGTTTGCGGTCTTTGCTGTTGGTGGTAGTGCCTAAAGTGTTCTGCACTGAGCCATCGGCTTGAACTAATGACAGGACAAAATATTCTTTTAACCTGTATGTTTCTCCTTGCAAAATTGGTTCAGCTAATTGCCAATTGAGAGTACGAATAGTAGGAGAGTAAGCAACAGTTTCTATTTCGGCTTTGCGACTGCTGAGCCAATTATCGATTTCGTCGCTGCCTTTTTCTAGTTTTAATAGGGCTATTTGTTTTAAATTGTCCAGGATTAGTCCGCGCACCACGAAATAGCTGATGCAAGCTGTGGTGCTACTTACTAAAACGGTGCTGCCCAAAATTAGCAGTGTCAGAAGGTGGCGGCGATGTCGCCTATGTTCCCAAAGGGTGTGCAGTTGCTGCCAGCGCGATCGAGCGGTGATGCCGATGTTTTGCCACAACTCGTGCAGCTTTTTTCTTGGCTTGGGTGGCTGTACAGACATAGCGCAGGCTTGATTTGCTGAGTTTTGCATCGTCATTCGATTTTAGATTTTAGATTTTAGATTTTAGATTTGATAATTAACTGTTGCTTTACGGTTATCTGAGAAAAGCTATATTTAAGAGCTATCTCGTTTGTATAACAAAATAATTTTAAATAACACAGAAAAACTACTGAGTTTGCTAAATTAAAATATATTTAGAATTACGGGAAAATACGGATTGACAAAAATACTAACTTGTGATGTAACTTCAAGAAGAAATTTTTTCCTCTAAAGCTTTTTTCGCAAAACGGGTTACGTAAACGGTGAGGGCAATTGTTGATACCAACCCAATGCCGTAAAGAGTCCACTCAGCAGTGGTGCGCGATCGCCCTTGGGAACCCAGTGCTGCCAAGCTCCCAGCCAATGAGCCTATATAAACATACATTACAGTTCCGGGGATCATACCGATCCAAGATGCGAAAAAATAGTCTCTTAGAGATACCTGTGTTACCCCAAAAGCATAGTTGAGCAGATTAAATGGGAAAATTGGAGACAGCCTAGTGAGTAAGACTATTTTCCATCCTTCTGAGGCTACGGCTGCGTCGATCGCTTGAAATTTTGCATTACCTTGTATCTGCTGGGAAACCCAGTCGCGAGTTAAATATCGCCCGACTAAAAAAGCGCAAGTTGCACCCAAAATCGAGCCGATGGAAACGCAAATTGCACCGCCAATTACTCCGAATAAAACACCAGAACCCAGAGTTAGCAAGGAACCGGGAATAAACAGAACTGTTGCTACAATATAGATCAGAATAAAAGCTGCTGGGCCCCAAGGGCCGAGATGGGCGATCGACTCTAGCGCATTTTTCAAAATTCCTTGAAAATTAAAAAACTTGGCCGCCACAATCAAAGCCACAACTAAAACCAGCAAAAAAATTAACTTCCACTTATTTGATGGTGGCGGATTTTCATCGATTTGCGATCGGGAATCATTCATTGCTTAAACTCTCCACTCTCAATAATATGGGCATGGGGCATGGGGCATTGGGCATTGTACACTGAGCGTAGTCGAAGTGCCGAAATATAAAAGGGTATTCTTCCTTCTTCCTTCTATCCTTTACATCCGTTACATCCGTTACAAAATCCGTTGCCGAACTTCCTTCTTCTCAAATCAAAGTACCACCGCAACTAGAACCTGAACCAGCCGTACAGCCGTAACAATAAGCAGCAGTTTGCACCTCTTGAATCATATCTAAACTACCAAATTCTAGCAATTTAGCAACAGTGATAGTTTCACCCGTGCGAGTTTTAGCCGGGAGATTTTCCATTTGGTTAAAATCGCAGTCGTAGACATTGCCCAAATAGTCGATCGACAATTCATTGCGGCACATCAAATGTTCAATAGTAGCAGGATTAAAATTATCCTCCAAGAACCCAAGATAAGGCCTATGGAGTTTTTTGTGTTCCAAATGAAACTTTGTCCGTCCCACCGGCAGATTAGTAATCGTGAATAAATGATTAAAACAAATACCAAAATGTTCAGCTAAATAAACCTGATAATCTCGCTGTAACTTGCCCTGTTCCGCTGTCAAACTAAATTTATCTGTAGTTGGCACTTGCGGATTATACACCAAATCCAGAACTAAATTAGAATCTTTGCCATATCCTAGCTGATTTAGCTTTTGCAGCGCCACAATTGAAGCATCAAAAACACCATTGCCACGCATTTTGTCAACATTATCAGCTTGGTAACACGGAAGAGATGCCACAATTCTGAGTTTGTGTGCCGCACAATATTCGGGTATATCTTCAAACCCTTTTTCAAAATAAATTGTCAAATTAGAACGAACAATCACCTCTTTTCCTGTCGCCCTAGCAGCTTCCGCCAGCCGTTTAAAACCGTACAGCATTTCAGGAGCACCGCCAGTGAGGTCAACAGTTTGAATCTGGGGAAATTTGCGAATTATTTCAATTAATTGGTCGCAAATTTCCGGGGAAAGTTCCTCAGTTCGTGTCGGGCTAGCTTCTACGTGACAGTGAGTACAAGCAAGGTTGCAGCGTTTCCCTAGATTAATTTGTAAGACTGTAATTTGCTTTTTAGTTAAAGCTGAGTTGAGTTTGTTTTTGAAAGGCGTGAGTGTGGTTTGAATCATGTGCTAATCTGGTTAGTCTTTTTTCGCAACGAAATTAGAGGCATTCTGGTAGAACGCCTCTGATAATTTAGCACTAATTGTAGTATAGCAGTTCTCAATAAGCGTGAAATTCCAAATGTGTAGGTTGGGTTGAGGCTTTGCGAAACCCAACTCTTCATTTAAAATCCAGTGTTGGGTTTCGCTATCGCTTTACCCAACCTACTTCTACTTCTTAATCTTATTTGAGAGAATCAACTAATTTCTCAACTCGTGCTTTAATTTCATCTCGCACGCGGTGAAAGGTTTCGATGGGTTGTCCGTCGGGATCGTCGAGTTGCCAATCTTGAAACACTTCTCGCAATACCCATGCTTCGGGTAAATTCACGCCGCAGCCGCACAGAGAAATTACGGCATCGTAGTCTTCTGCATTGAATTCGCTTAATGGGTTTGATGTTTGATCGGTGATATCAATGCCGATTTCAGACATGACTTGAATGGCTGTCGGATGAACTCTGCTTGATTCTAACCCGGAACTGGTGACTCCAATCTTGCCATCTCCGATGGTTTTAGCGAATCCTTCTGCCATTTGCGATCGGCATGAGTTTCTTTTGCAAACAAACATTACTTTTTTCATGGGATTTGTTGGTTATTGGTTGTCGGAAAATTGTAGGACTAGGCTATAAAGACCTTGGGGTATTAGGTCTAAAAAATCGCTGATCAAACCACAGTGAAACGTTAACTAAACTAATCAGCACAGGAACTTCTACTAATGGCCCAATCACCGCAGCAAAGGCGGCACCGGAGTTAATGCCAAACACGGCAATGGTGACAGCAATGGCTAATTCAAAGTTATTGCTAGCAGCAGTAAAAGCCAAACTTGCTGATTTCGCATAGTCAGCTTTTATTTTCCATGCCATGTAGAAAGTTTCTAAGAACATTAGCACAAAGTATAGCAGCAACGGAATCGCTATCCGCACCACATCCCTGGGAATCTGAACAATTAAATTTCCCTTTAAGCTAAACATTACTACGATGGTAAACAACAGGGAAATCAGCGTAAGTGGACTGATTTTAGGAATGAACTCGCTGTGATACCAGCGCTTGCCTTTGGCTTTTACCAACGCGACGCGAGTTAAAAAGCCTGCCAGAAATGGAATCCCTAAATAAATGAAAACAGTTTGGGCAGTTTCTCCAATTCCTATGTTAACAACGCTGCCTTTTAAGCCAAATAATGGCGGTAAAACAGTGAGAAAAAACCAGGCATAAATGCTGTAAAATAAAACTTGGAAAATACTGTTGAATGCCACAAGTCCTGCTGTATATTCAGTATCTCCTTTGGCTAACTCGCTCCAGACAATTACCATTGCAATACAGGGGGCTATTCCAATCATAATCAAGCCAGCCATATATTCAGGATAATCATGTAGAAAAGTGATGGCTAACACAAACATTAAAATCGGGCCGATTACCCAGTTTTGCAATAACGATAGACCGAGAATCTTCGGATTGCGAAATATATCCCCTAACTCTTCATATCGCACCTTGGCAAGGGGTGGATACATCATCAGAATTAAGCCAATGGCAATCGGGATGTTAGTTGTTCCAACTTGAAATTGGTTGATAAATCCTTCGATACCTGGGATGAAAACTCCCAAGGTAACGCCGATGACCATTGCCAGAAAAATCCATAAGGTTAGGTAACGGTCTAAAAAGGAAAGTTGTTTTAAAATGGTCGTATTCTTCATCAGTTATTTTGGATACCTCTTAGGGAAATGCCAACTTTAGATACTCTTAGGAGAGTTAACCTCAAGGGCGCTATTAGCTACGGCGATCGTCTCTTTTGCTGCTTTTTCTTTGCGTTCGCTGTGGCGATCGGTCAAATAGTCAACTTGGTCTCGCAAGAGAATGGTAAACTTATAAAGTTCTTCCATCACGTCAATAACCCGATCGCGATAAGGCGAATCCTTCATCGTCCCATCGTCATTAAACTCCTGATAAGCCTTAGCAACAGAAGACTGATTTGGAATCGTAAACATCCGCATCCAGCGGCCCAAAATTCTCAAAGTATTCACAGCATTAAAAGACTGGGAACCGCCGCTGACTTGCATCACCGCCAAAGTTCTGCCTTGAGTCGGTCTGACAGCCCCAATAGTTAAAGGAATCCAGTCAATTTGGTTTTTCATAATGCCCGTAATATTACCGTGCATTTCTGGACTAGACCAGACTTGACCCTCTGACCACAGACTCAATTCTCGCAATTCCTGAACCTTGGGATGAGTATCAGGAACACTACCATAAATTGGCAATTCCAGAGGATTAAAAAACCTAACTTCTGCACCTAAATCCTGAATTATTCTAGCAGATTCTTCTGCCAACAAGCGACTGTAAGAACGCTCTCTTAAAGAGCCATATAAAAACAGAATTCTCGGTTTGTGCGTAAAACTTTTCATGCTGCTTTCAATTAAAGTCCCGAAATCCGTTAGACAGTTCGCGATAAACTGCGACTGCTAATTGTGCTCCCCAGATCGGAGCCACCCAGTAAACCCAATGATGTTCCCAAATGCCGCCAATTAAAGCTGGGCCGATCGAGCGTGCCGGATTCATGCTTGCCCCAGTAATCGGCCCCATAAATGCGGCTTCTAGTGCTACGGTTAAGCCAATTGCTATTCCTGCAAAACCGATATGAGCACGTCTGTCAAGTCCTGAACCGAGGATAACAAACATTAAGATAAAAGTCAATACTGTTTCTAGGATTAGAGACTGTAACCAGTTACCATTTAGAGGAACAGTTGCACCAAGATTTGCTACTTCACCTAAAGTCATTAGTAGTAGTTGAGAAGCTGCGATCGCCCCCGCACACTGCGCTAAGATGTAAGGCAAAACTTTGTATTTTGGGAAAAAACCGCTCGTCCAAAAAGCTAATGTCACAGCCGGATTGAGATGGGCACTGCTAATGTGGCCGGTAGCATAAATCATCGCGGCGACAACTGCTCCAAAGACAAAACTAATGCCTAAATGAGTGATGGCACCCTGGCTAATTTTGTTGACCATCACAGCGCCCGTGCCTGCAAATACTAGAATAAACGTACCGAGGAATTCTGCGATTGCTTCTCTTCTGCACTCCGGTGAGAACAAGCTGCTTGCTGTCTTAGAAACTGACTTGAACATTCAGTCGATCCGTGATAAATTTACCTCTATTGTTAGATTTTAGTTGCCAATCTAGATTAATAGCTAACAAGCTAAAACATTTGACAGATGACCACTGATACCTAAAAAGTTGCTTGCTGTCGCAATAACTCTCCAATTGTCGAGTCAAGCTGAGCTTTGCCACCAAAAACAGTCCCTACTTTGCCATTGTAGAAGTGCTGATAAATTAGTTGATAGCCTTCTTTTGGTAAAGGAATATAACCCACAGAACTAACTAAGGTCGGAGCTTTCTTCATGTAGAATTCTACAAAGTTTCGTAGTTCTACTTTACTTTGAGCCGATTTGTAGTTGACATAGATAAATAGAGGTCTTGCTAGGGGCTGATACTGAGCTTTTTCTACAGCTTCGCGGGAGGGCAATACTGCTCCTTTGCCTCTGTCAATACCTACAGCTTTCAATTGACTTTGATTGTCTTCGTAATAGCTAAATCCAAAGTAACCTAAAGCATTTTCGTCTTTAATAACTCCCTGCACTAAAACTGTATCGTCTTCACTAGCTGTATAGTCGGTTCGACTTGCTTTCGCAGTACCTACTGTTGCCTCTGTGAAGTAGTCAAATGTACCAGAATCTTTGCCTGCACCGTAGAGGCTTATCGGTCGGTCTGGCCAATTAGGTCGAATCTGATTCCATTTGGTAATTTTACCTTGGGCGGCTGGTTCCCAAATCTTTTTCAATTCCTCTACAGTAATGTCTTTTGCCCAGTCATTTTTTGGATTGACTACTACTGTGAGGGCGTCAAAGGCAACGGGTAATTCGTAGTAGCGGATGCCGGCTTTGTTGCAGGCTTCCATTTCCTCCGGGCGGATGGGTCGCGAGGCGTTGCTGATGTCAGTTTCGCCAGCACAAAACTTTTTAAATCCACCGCCAGTGCCGGAAAATTCAACAGTAATTGATGCTTTTTTGGAATTCGTATTTTGATATTCTTTTGCCATCGCATCCGTAATTGGATAGACAGTGCTGGAACCGTCTATTTTAATGCTTTCCGATTCTTGCGACTGGACTTGTCCGCAGGAGTTGAGGAGCCCGATCGCACCGATTGTCAAAGCAATTATACTTAGCGTGAAAACCTTGGACTTTTTTGCTAGGTTCATTGACTTCACCCAATGCCATAACTAAGGGGTACACTTGAATCATATCAATAAAATTTGATATGTCAAGTATGGAAGAAGACAAATAGGCCATAAACACATTAAGAAATGTTGATGGGTCAATCTGCGTCGGAACAGGGGCGCGCCGGCAGGATCTGGCTGAAGCGGCGGTAGTCCGACAGGTACTGTTCCAGGGCGAGAAACTGAGCTAGATTGAGGCTGTAGTAGATCCAGCGCCCTTCTTGGCGACTGCGGACTAAAGCTGCTTCCTTCAAGGTTTTGAGGTGGAAAGAGAGTTTGGACTGAGAGACTTCAAGGCGATCGCACAAATCGCAAACACACAATTCCTGTTCCCGCAGCAACTCCAAAATCTGAATCCGCAGGGGGTCAGAAAGAGCGTGAAAGCCCGCAGCAATCTGTTTTGCCGAAATTGGCGACTGCGCTACCAAATCCGGCGCAATTCTAGAAGTTTTAAGCATCAATTATTTAGAATTCTCTACCCTGGCTGGAACATTAGTCAATCCTGCTTTTTGCATCAGCGAAATCACACCTATAGATAAAATTCCCCCAATAATTGCACCGACAACTATCAGGATAATAAAGAATTTTTGCAGAGTTTTTTTAGTTGCTGGATGGTAGCGTCTCGGCAATTCTCCATCTTCGTCATCAAGTCGATCGGGATCTTGATTTAAGGGGTCTAGGGGATTGGATGGATTTGAGTTAAAGGGATTCGGTAGTTGATTCATGGCTGGGCTTGGTAAAATGAAGGATATTAACAACTATCTTAGCTTGCGATTTGCCCTCGCAACTTAAATAATACAGTAAATGTGGAATCTGCTGTACATTATGGTTTAACTCAAGACTCTATAAAATTTATTAAGATACCGAGAATCTTACCAACATTATTGATAAAATATTCATTGGTATCCATCTCGATCGCAATTCCTTCTAACTTAAAAAATTTCCAGATACTCCCAGTTGTCACAACTCCATAAATTGTCTGAATGTCATTTTCTTGACGCTGGTTAAATATTTGTGCTGCGATCGTTTCTGCTATGCACTGTCCTAAGCCGGATTGAATGTTGTCATTTTTGGCTTCAACCAAGGCGATAACTGGGGATTCAATGACTAGCTGTTCGGGCGATCGGCTAATTAGAAAATCGCAATAACCGCTCAAGCCCCTAGCAGCGTCTACATTGAATTCTCGACCTGAAAATAAACTCATCCGTTCCGGTAGCCGTTTTTTGAGTTCAACTAATATTGGCGCGACAATTAGCTCAGATCGAGCTTTCTCAGAATTAATCTCTAGTGCTAAAGGCAGATTAAATTGCAATGTTTCTTTCAAAAAATTGCTGGGTTCTATTTCGGGAATGCCTGCAAACAAGCCAACCGTTCTCGTCAAGGTTATGCCAAAATTTGTCTTAATTTGTTCGATGCTAAATTGACTGTATGGCATTTGACTCCCTCTCCCGAAAAATTAAGTATTTTTAAGAAGCTAACATCAGATAACTCATCATATCACTTGAGGTGCTAAAATTTAGTCAGATACAAGGTTTCCACAGTCCCCAAAATTTTTATACTATGACGTTACACGAACTGCAAGACCGAGCACTGAGGTTGTCTGCCCAGGAGCGATGGCAGCTAATCAATGCTTTGATGCGATCGCTCCAACCGAAACCCCGATCGAAGGTGAAACCGAAGGGTTTAGCTGCGAGTTTAATTGGCATTGCGAAAACGGACTCTCCACCTCCTACAGATGCAGAAGTCAAGGCAATGTTAGATGAGCGGTTAGTGCAAAAGTATTTGTGATGAAAATTTTATTTGATACCGTTTTCTCACCTCAAGAACTAAGAAGTCGGTGCGATCTAGCAGAGGGCTAAATCAATTAGGCGATCGGTGTTTCATCCCGGCTTAAAAGTGCGGAAATGAAACACTTACAAAAAAAATATTCGTATCTATTATTGCTGTGTTTTCGACAAACGATCGAGCGAAAATGTTGCAGCCTCAGATACTTGAGAATTGCTATCTTTTTCTAAGTATTTCAAAGCAGAGATACTTTTGGCGCTAGGCAAATTTCCTAAAGCTTCGGCTAGTCGCTGACGGATCAGCCAATCTTCCGACTGAGCAAAATTCAGAATGCGATCGATCGCCTCAATCGCCTTAATTTCCCCCAAAGCTGAAATTGCCGCCTGCTGAATCACCACTTGCTCACTTTCGAGAGCTTTCAGCAACACATCACGAGCTCGCGGATCTTTGAGATTCCCCAGAGAAACCGCAGCACTGAAGCGCACCAACCATTCCGTATCTTCATAAAAAGCGTGCACCAAAGCGTCAAAAGCTCTGATATCTTCCAGATAGCCCAAAGCACCAGCAGCATCAGCGCGAATCCCATAATCCGGGTCATTTTCTAGCAATTTGACTAGAATGGGATAGCACTCTTCCGTCGGTTTGACTCCAAGAGCAAACACAGCCATCGATCGCACTTGCAAACTTTTGTCATTCAAAACCTTTTTAATCAAAGGCACCGCCTCCTCTGCCGACACACCCCGCAAGTTGGCCAAAGCCACCATGCGATCGGCTGAATTTTCGCTTTCTAACTTGGCTGTAATTTCCGTTAAGCTTAAAATGGTCATTAGGGATGAATTTTTAGTAAAACTTTACATTTCTCTTGTTTATATTATATAACATTTCTCCGTTGAGTGAAGTACACAGTACGGTAGAGACACGGCAATGCCCATTGGTGTCAACTTAAGCCTGAAAGCCCTGAGAAATCTGGTTTTTACCTGAGTCTAGANTTCTTAAGGGGGGTTAGGGGGGATCTGGCCTTAATCGTCAAACAGTAGTCTCTGAAGGGGTTTGACGTTAAGTTTACACAGGGCTGTATTTCATCCGATGGAAAACTGCTATAGGCGATCGTCGATCAGTAGTCAAAAACCAGTCTATAATTGTCTGTAGATTCTCTATTTAAACGAATTATACTTATTTATAAATGACCGTCGGCTGTCTGTTTTTTCACTAATTATAGGCTTACCGATCTACAATTATGGCGTTGTACCACCAGCCCTTTTACTCCTCAGCATTAGAACAAGCGATCGACCGCTACCCCCTAACTGCTGGGCCGGACACTTCCTTAGTAGTGGCGATCGCGCTGATGAGTCAGTTGCAAAACAGTTGTCCGCTAGTCAAGACAACTTTACCCTCAGACCGGGGGGTCATGCACGAATTACCCCCAGCCGACAAAATGCGCGCCCGGTGCGTGCTAGTGGTGCATAACCAACAGATGATTGGCGCGGGAAATTTATCAGATCACCCCAGCCGAGGGCTATTAATCGGAATATTCACTCCAGCCGACCTAGTTCGACTGATTGCTTCTGGAAAAATAGACACTCAGAAAAAAGTAGCCCTACACAAAATACCGATTTCCGAAGTGATGTCCCCGGTGTCAGTCTCCCTGACAGAATCCGATGACCAAGACGTGTTCGCCGCTTTATCCTTATTTCGCCAGCATGGAATTCGGTATTTGCCCATAGTCAATCAATTTCGCCACTTGGTAGGAGTCCTGACTAGGGAAAGAATTCGCCAAGTCTTGCAACCCTCAAACATTCTCAAATTGCGGCGAGTCGCAGAATTGATGACTACGCCAATTACAGCGCCCCACACCTCCTCGCTGTTAACAATAGCGGAACTGATGTCACAGCATCAAGTCAGTTCCGTAGTGATTACAAAAAACAAAGAAGTAACAATGGAGAAACCCACAAATGATCATACCTCCATTTTTCACTATTCTTTTCAGCAACCCCTAGGCATAATCACCGAATACGACATTGTACAAGCGCAGTTTCTCGAACTAGATTTCGAGCAAACCTTCGCTTCCCAAGTCATGGTCACTCCCCTGAAACTAATCAAACCAGCCGATTCGCTGTGGCAGGCCCACAAACAAATGCAGCAGGAACAAGTGCAGCGATTAGTCGTGTGCGGGGGACGAGCAGAACTGTTGGGAATTATTACTCAAACCAGCTTGCTGAGAGTCCTTGACCCGACAGAAATGTACAGAGTTGTCAAACAGTTGCAGCACTCTGTTTATCAACTCCAAGCCGAAAAAGTGGAACTGCTGGAAAGTCGCAATACCAAGCTAGAACAGCAGGTGCGGGAACGAACGGCAAAACTGCACGAACAAGTACAGCACGATCGACTTTTGACTCAGATTGCCTTGCGGATTCACCAATCCCTAAACCTCGAAGAAATTCTCAACGCCAGCGTCGATGAAGTCCGCCAAGTTTTGCAAGCAGACCGAGTAGTAATCCTGCATTTAGAGTCGAGTAATTCCGGGATTGTAGTAGCAGAATCCGTTGCCGAAAATTGGTCTTCTATTTTGGGAGAAATCTTTCCAGATACTATGTGGCAAGAAGGTGAATCATTGCTGGAAGAGCAAATTTATGCAGTTCCCCACATTGACCAAGCTAATCTAAATCCCGAAAAATATGCGCGGTTCCAGAAAGCGGAAATCAAAGCATATTTAGTTGTCCCAATTTTGCAAGACGGCAATTTGTGGGGGGTGATGTGCGTCCACCAATGTTCGGAATCCCGACAGTGGCAGACATCAGAAATCGATTTGCTACTGCAACTGGCAACTCAAATTGCGATCGCCATTCAGCAAGCACAACTCTACCAGCAGGTGCAGAACCTCAACACCGACCTCGAACGCCAAGTTGAAGAACGCACAGCAGAATTGCAGCAAAAAGTTCACGAACTCCAGCAATTAAACGTGATCAAAGATGAATTTCTCAGCACAGTTTCCCACGAGTTACGGACACCTCTAGCTAATATGAAAATGGCTATTCATATGCTGAAAGTTTCTCCGATGCTTGACCGCCGTCAGGTTTATTTAGAAATATTAGAAGCAGAATGTACTAGAGAAACCGATCTAATTAATGCTTTGCTCGATTTGCAGCGACTGGAAGCAGGAGCTTGTGCGATCGACCTCGAACCAGTAAACTTACAAATCTGGCTACCTACCATTATTGAACCATTCTACACCCGCGCCCAAAACCGCAACCAACATTTGCGAGTCGATTTCGTGTCCAAACTCCCCACACTCAATTCCAACCGTGCTAGTTTGGGGCGAATCTTAGCAGAACTGCTAAACAATGCCTGTAAATATACCGCCAATGACGGTGAAATTGCTCTCAGGGTGGAGTGTACAGGTGCAAAGAAGGGACGAGTAAAAAGAAAACAAGGAAGTGTTTTAAACTCAGAAATCCAATTTACACTCAGCAATGAATCAGAAATTCCGAGTTCGGAATTGCCTCGGATTTTTGATAAATTTTATCGTGTTCCTAATGCCGATCCCTGGAAACAAGGTGGCACAGGTTTGGGTTTAGCTTTAGCCCAAAAACTTGTCGAACAATTGGACGGGAAAATTGAAGTTGAAAGCGGAAATGGCAACACTACTTTTACTTTAACATTTCCGATTGGGCAGGATCGGGAAGTGGTAAATTGAATTTGCTTCTGCATAAACAACGTAACTCAAGATGTAGAATATCCTTCGCTTTACTTTTGGCTTAAACGTCGAAGCTGATCTCGAAAATAGCAAAAACTTGGTGATAAATTCTTGTCCACATCTATCAGTTATAATATCGCCGGGGCGGGTTTACTAAATCTATCACTTGTTTTAGAGATTTTGGTGAACCCGCCCCTACAGGAATTAGGTCTGTGTTTATTTGGTATCGCCAATTTAATTGCCTGCTTTCTTTTCTCTGAGTTTCAACAATATTTCTGCATGAACTTCACGGGTGATCGGATAAAAATATGTGAGAATCATGCCAGCAATTAAGGCAATTGTTGGCAAAGGCCCGATCGCAAATCGAATCGCAAACAGTGCAGAATCCGGCTGTACAGGTGGCGCTTGTCCTTGAACTGTGGCAAGGAATCCAGCTCTTTCTAAAGCCTGGCCGACTAACCACAAACCCAGCGCCAAACCAATTTTTTGCAGCAGTACCATAAACGAATAGAAAACGCCTTCGCGTCTTTCTCCAGTTTGCAGTTCGTCGAGTTCAATCACATCGGGTATCATCGACCAAGGTACTAAATAAGCAGTGGAAACTCCGACACCAGCCATGACTGCTAACACGTACATCAGAACCACTTGTCCTGGTTGCAGGAAAAACAGTCCGGCTTGGGCGATAATCCACAAACTCATGCCCATAAAATATACGGCTTTTTTGCCGTACTTCTGGCTGACTTGACTCCAAACAAACAACATGGCGAGTGCAGTACCTTGAACGGCGATCGCAGTTTGAGTAAAAGCTGCTGGCGGTAGTTTCATCCAATCGATGACAAAGTAAGGCAAAATAGAAGCAGTTAATTGCACTCCCAACCAAGAACAGAGATAAATGCCAATTACATACAAAAAAGGGCGATTATTAAAAGCAATCCGCAACTGTTCTTTCAGCGGCAAGGATGTGGAATTATCTTCTACTGGATTTTCTTGTAGTTGAGAGAAGACGTGTTTGCGAGTTCCCAAAAAACACCAATACAAAGGCAATACTGAAATCACTGTACAGACAGCACCTAATATTATGTATTTTTGGGTATTGTCTTTAACTAAGGCAAAGATAATTTGTGCTAAAATTAGTGACAGAATACTGCCACCGATCGAGAAAGCGAACCGAAAACTATTCAGGCTAGTACGTTCGTTGTAGTCTTGGGTTAATTCTGGGGTAAGTGCGGTGTAGGGAAGATTGACAGCCGTGTAAGCTGTGTTGAATAAAATAGAGATAATCACATAGTACCAAAACAGTATGGTTGGATTTTCGCTGGGAACAATCCACTGCAAAAAGAAGAAGATCCCAAAGGGAATTGCGCCGTATACCATCCAAGGATATCGGCGGCCCCAGGGGTGAGAGGTGCGATCGCTCAAAACCCCCACAATGGGATCATTGATAGCGTCCCAAACCTTACCAATCAGCAAAATATTGCTAGCAGTACCAGGAGACAAGCCGGCGACACTGGTAAAAAATAGTAGTAGGAAAAATACTAGAACATTCGCAGTGATGGCTGGGCCGAGGTCTCCCGCACCGTAGGCTAATTTTGTCGAGAAACTGAGTTTTTTTGATTCGGGGTTGTTGGTGGCTGCGATCGGAGGGGAAGTGTTGCTCATAAACTTTGATTTCCGGGTTGTTTGATAGGTGAGGACTTTGTAGTAGGAGTATAACTCGGTATTCGTCCTATGACTAAGTTTACTATGGCGATCGGGATTATTCTGAAAATTTAGTAATTGGCAATTGGAAATTGGGCATTGCGAATTGATAGATTTGTAGGGGCGGGTTCACCAACAATAATCGCCCCAAAACAAACAATCTCAAAAACCCGCC
>NZ_NXIB02000003.1 GCF_002412335.2 Tychonema bourrellyi FEM_GT703 | reverse complement strand
TCCCCTTGCTAAGGGGAGGGAGTAAGAAATTCACAAATGATTTAGGATTGCTATATTCAAATTAAGGATTGAAAAATCTGGATTCAATCATGAGTTAGGCAGGATGTGGAACTTAACATTATAATTGACATAGGTTTAAATACAGAGATTTGTAAGGGCGATCGCCATGACGACAACGACAGCGACTAGAAAACTCACACTAGAAGAATACCTTGTTTATGACGATGGAACAGACACCAAATATGAACTCATAGACGGAGAATTAGTTGAAATGCCTCCTGAAACGAATCGAAATAACCGAATTGCCATTTACCTGCTGTCAGAATTTCTCAAACTCGTTCCTTTTTATCTGATCTGTTGCAAAGATACGGAGATTGTGGTAATGGGTCAACGGACTCGTGTTCGTTTGCCAGATTTGATGATATTAACAGAGGAATTATTCGCGGCGATCGATGGCAGACGAGCTACAATTACGCAGGATATGCCACCACCTGCATTAGTGGTTGAGGTGGTTTCTCCGGGTAAGGTGAATGAAGATCGAGACTACCGCTACAAGCGATCGGAATATGCCGCACGGGGAATTCCTGAATACTGGATCGTTGACCCCAGTCAAGCAAAAGTTACCGTGCTGATATGGGTAGATGGACTGTATGAAGAAGCTGTTTTTCAAGGAAGCAATGCGATCGCATCGACGACTTTTCCCGATCTGAAACTCACCGTAGCACAAGTTTTAGGAGCCGGGGAAGCATGACCTATTTCAGGATAGGTCGAAAAAAAATTAAAATATTGATTTAGGAATGACAGAGGAGACGGCAGTGCCCATTGGTGTCAACTTAAAGTCAAACCCAGTCAGAGACTGCTGTTTGACTATTAAATCTAGATCCCCCCTAGCCCCCCTTAAGAAGGGGGGGACAGGAGTCTTCTCAAAGTCCCCCTTCTTAAGCTATGCTTTATAAACATCTTTCTTAACAATTGTGAAAACCTTATATAACAAGGTTTTCAAGGATTCTCTCTCCACAAGCATGGACAATTTAACAATCGTGTTTATTGAGAACAGCTTGAGTTTGTTGAGAACGGGCGATCGAGGAATGGGGGTTTGATAGCCTCCCTTGCGATCGATTCCAAATGTTAAGAAAGATCCTTATAAGGGATAGCTTCTTAAGGGGGATTTAGGGGGATCTAGACTTAGGTAAAAACGAGATTTATCAAGGCTTTCAGGCTTAAGTTGACACCTATGGGCAGTGCCGTTTCCCTACCACGATCAATTGTAGGGACACGGCACTGCCGTCTCCTCTATATTATGTCTGAGTGCAACCGGAATTGATATAAAATGCCTATTGTCGGCGAATCATAGCCATCACAGCATCAACCGTAAGTTCCGGGGGAATACCTAAAACTGGTAAGATATCTGCACCCGAACAGATTATAGGTAGATCCTCGCCCTGCCATACCCAAACTTGTTGATGAGATATATCAATTAGCCATGCTAATTTCGTGCCGTTACTCAGGCAGTGGAGAATCTTATTCTGCAAGTTTAAAGTGCTTTGATCCGGCGATCGAATTTCAATTAACCAATCCGGTGCGCCGTTAAGTGGCCCGTCTTCATCGGTAAGCCGATCGCCTGCTACAATCGCTATATCTGGTACTGGCGAGTAGGGAAGTACCAAGCAACGTAACTCTGGTATCGCTTCAAACCGATCGGTCCGATCGTTGATATAGTTAACCAAGTTGTGTTGCAGTCGCGAATGAAAAAGGGTTGGCATAGTTTTTTGAACTGCTCGTCCCAGAATCAATTCCCATGCAGGCGAGGATTCAATATCTGGTTGAGCGAGGAAGTCTGTTAGTGAAAGTTTTGCGATCGACTCAATCATATTTTTTTGTCGAACCTCAGTGTACTTATTTGTTTTTCGCCATCTCCCATAAAGATAGCCTGTAGGGTGCGTCAGCTTGATCGATTTCACCGGCAAGGGAACCGCTGCGGGCTGACGCACCCTACAATACTTGGCAACTAACGAGGCCTGTAGGGTGCGTCAGCTTGATCGATTTCACCGGCAAGGGAACCGCTGCGGGCTGACGCACCCTACAATACTTGGCAACTAACGAGGCCTGTAGGGTGCGTCAGCTTGATCGATTTCACCGGCAAGGGAACCGCTGCGGGCTGACGCACCCTACAATACTTGGCAACTGCTAAAACTACTTCGCAGCTTGACGCTCTTTGGCTTGCTTGATCACTTCTTCAGCGATGTTGCTTGGACAAGGAGAATAGTGGGAGAAAGACATGGAGAATTGTCCGCGCCCAGATGTCATGGTACGCAAATCGCTAATGTAGCCAAACATTTCGCTCAATGGCACATCTGCCTTGATCCGTGCTCCTGTCTGACTTGTCTCCTGAGCTTTCATCATCCCGCGGCGACGGTTGAGGTCTCCGATGACATCGCCCATGTAATCATCTGGGGTGAATACATCGACATTCATAATCGGTTCGAGCAACTGAGGGCCTGCTTTCGGGATTGATTGGCGATAGGCGGCTTTGGCTGCAATTTCAAAGGCCATTGCGGAGGAGTCAACGGCGTGGAAACCACCTTCCAGGAGGGTGAATTTCAAGTCTAAGCAAGGGAATCCAGCTAAGACGCCTTTATCGACGCAGCTTTCAAAGCCTTTTTCGACTGCTGGCCAATATTCTCTGGGTACACTACCACCGGTTACTTTTGACTCAAAGATGAAGCCACTTCCAGGTTCACCGGGTTCGATGACATAGCCGATTTTGGCAAATTGACCTGAACCACCGGATTGCTTTTTGTGGGTGTAGTCGTCTTCGAGGCGCTTGGTGATGGACTCGCGGTAGGCTACTTGTGGTTCGCCAACTTCTACTTCGATGCCGTGGGTGCGCTTGAGAATGTCTACTTTGATGTCGAGGTGTAACTCGCCCATGCCTTTGAGAATCATTTCGCCGCTTTCTTGATCGGTCACCATGTGGAAGGATGGGTCTTCTTGTACCATCTTGGTGAGTGCTGCTCCCATTTTTTCTTCGCCGCCTTTTTGTTTCGGTCTGACCGAAATTGAAATAACGGGTTCTGGGAACACCATTGGCTCTAGGGTGGCGGGATTTTTGGGGTCGCAGATGGTGTGTCCGGTGCGGACGTTTTTCATGCCGACGATCGCCACAATATCACCTGCTTGGGCAGAGTCAATTTCTTCGCGAGAGTTGGCGTGCATTTCTACCAAACGGCTGATGCGCTCGGTTTTGCCTGTGGCGGTGTTGAGTATGGTGTCACCTTTGGACAGGGTTCCTGAGTACAAACGGGTGAAGGTTAGAGCACCGTAGCGATCGTCCATGATCTTAAATGCTAGTGCGCGCAATGGTCTACTGGGATCGACGATCGCAAATTCGCCGGTTTCATTCCCATCAAGATCCACTTCTGGCTGCGGTGTGACTTCCATTGGGTTTGGTAGGTAGTCAACGACTGCATCTAGAACCAACTGTACGCCTTTGTTTTTGAACGAGGAGCCGCAGTAGGTGGGGAAAAATGCCCGATCGCGAGTACCTTTGCGAATACAGCGTTTGATGTCGTCAATGCTCGGCTCGTTACCTTCGAGATACTGTTCCATCAGAGTGTCATCTTGCTCGACGGCCAGTTCGATCAACTGTTCGCGCCAAGTTTCGACATCATCGACCATATCGGCGGGGACATCTTTAATTTCATAGTTCATGGGATCGCCGGAATCATCCCAAATCCAGGCTTTGCGGGTGAGCAAATCGACTACGCCGCAAAATTTTTCTTCAATGCCGATCGGCAATACCATTACCATCGGCTTAGCTGCGAGGATTTTATCGACTTGCTTGACAACTCGGTAAAAATCTGCACCGGTGCGATCGAGCTTATTGATGTAGATGACACGAGCGACTTTGGAATCGTTAGCGTAGCGCCAGTTGGTTTCCGATTGAGGTTCAACTCCACCGGAACCACAAAACACACCAATACCACCATCGAGTACCTTCAGAGAACGATAAACTTCAATGGTGAAATCTACGTGTCCTGGGGTATCGATGATATTCAGTTGGTGTTCATTCCAGAAGCAGGTGGTAGCAGCGGATTGAATCGTAATCCCGCGCTCTTGCTCCTGTTCCATGAAGTCCGTCGTCGCCGCGCCTTCGTGCACTTCACCAATCTTGTGGATTTTACCCGTCAGTTTGAGGATTCTTTCAGTTGTAGTGGTCTTGCCTGCATCTACGTGGGCGAAGATGCCGATATTTCGATAACGAGTGAGATCTTTCATAATAAAAGTTGGTATGCAGGAAACTCAGTGTCTAAAGACCTGAGAGAAAAGCGAGACGGACGGCTTCAACCGCCGAATCAAGAGGGAATAGGGTGGATTTCCTGAACGCGGAATCAAGAAAAATTTTTTCCGTGTTTTTGGATCTACTACCCAATTGTAAACTATTATTTTGCACCATTCTCGAAAACAGGCAAGATGCCTGTTCCACAACTCAAAAACCGGCTCTCCGGCCTGTTCCACAACTCAAAAACCGGCTCTCCGGCCTGTTCCACAAAGAGTGTATTTTCTTGTGGGACGTAGGGTTGGGCATCCTGCCCGCCGATCAAAGACCCAATGAGATGTGCGATCGGCTATTTGTGCGGTAGAATTACATCAAAAAAAGCATCATCCAAGTCATAACCCAACATTTGCGACATCGCCATCAATTTCGATTTACTCGGAATCCCTTGTTGACTTAACCAATCAGTCAACACAAAAATTTTGTGCATCAAAAACATTTCCAAAGCTTCAGGATTGTACTGAATTCCTTCGGTGCGGTGGAACTGGTGCGGAACCAACATTGCGGAATAGCGGGCTAATTCTCCGACTTTCCAATCTAGTAAAAATGGTAGCCAAGGATAATAAGCATCCAACCGAATAAACCACAGTCGCACTTCGGGGATTTCGGAAATTTCTCGCGGATCGAATTCTTCGCGGGGATATTCTATTTCAAATTGTAGCTGTTGTTCGTTTTGGGCGATCGCGCCTTCTGCCAGCCACTGGTCAATTACTGTATGTACTGGAGACAAATCTAAATTGTTTATGCGATCGGCATTGATAGATATCATAATAGTCATAAAATGTCAACCTATTTTAGATTTTAGATTGGTGCCACTGATGAATCCGGGGCAAGTGACCCAATTGTTTGATTGTCAACTGGATCGTATTTAGCGATCGTACCACCAGCCATAAACATCCAAACCAAAATTTCCCAACTCCTGAATTTTAAATTGAGATCTAATGTATAATCAGGCAGGTAGCTCTAATAATTTTCAATAGCTATGAACTATGAAAACTCAAGAACTTCGCCAGAACCTTAAGCAATCGATAGATAGCTTATCTCCTGAACGGCTGCTCGTTGTGGCTGATTTTTTAGCTTATTTAGCAGAACGTGAAAGCAATGAAGCTACGAACGAATTATTGAAAATTCCCGGTTTTCTGGAAGCTTTTAATAAAGCCAGAACAGATGTAGCAGCAGGTAAGGTAACGACCGTTGAGCAACTCAAACGAAAATACTGATGAAAATCTGAATTTTTATTCAGTGGTTCTTAGCTTTGATGCTCAGGAGTTTTTTGAAGAAGCATCAGCTTCTTTACAACGCAAGCTAGATCGATGTTTTGAGATGTTGAAAACTGACCCTCGCAATCATCCAAATATTAAGCAACTCAAAGGCGACTTAGCTGGATACTATCGCTATCGCGTTGGAGATTATCGGGTTGTTTATGACATTGATGATGAGCAAAAGCGGGTGGTTGTGACTATTATCGCTCATCGTCGTGAAGTATATTAGGGCGCACTTGGGAAGAAAATGGCTCATAATTTATTTACTTATTTACTGCTTTTTACATGATGTTCAACATAAGAGCGCAGTACAGCATTCATCAGAGATTGATAACCTTTTCCTTGGTTTTTAAACCAATCTAATACATCGCTATCAACTCTTAAAGAAATAGCTTGTTTTGTGAGGGGTTCTACCAGTTTTGCTTTTTCCCAAAAACTCGCATCTAACTCAGGAATATCAGAGGTATCGATCGCAGATTCTGGAATATTTTCTAATTCTTCAAGTCGTTTGGGCGAGATAGTCATAGTAGGTATTTTTTTCTTGACGAGTGGCTTTTCTGGCGGAGATGATGCGGATAGTTCCATTTCTTTCAGTATGCGCTACGGTGACGATAACGACACCTTGTATTGCACCAATACTGATTTCTCGGATTTCTCCATAGTCGAAACGCTCATCAATGGCATTAAAAACGATTCCGTCAAAGATTTCTTGAGCTTCTTCAAAGCTAATGCCATGTTTTTTGAGATTTTGGGCGTTTTTATTTTCATCCCATTCAAACTGCATGATAGTGTATATACAAAACGTATCTACTTATAATATAGCATAATCAGATCGCACTTTGGGAAAATAAGAGCGATCGCTTTTCCCAGAACTTTAAATTTAGATATAATAGAGAACAAGCAAAAACTCTTACAACCAAGTCTATGTTTACTTATAGCAATGTATTGAATCAAGTTAAAAGCCTCACGATTGCAGACCAACTGCGGTTATTAGAAGACTTGAAAAAAATGATTCAGTTACGGGAAGAAGTTGCAGAAGATGATGAAGTAATTTCAGCAGAAGAAATAGCAGAGAGTGAAGCTGCTTGGCAAGATTATCAGGCAAAGCGCGATCGGGGCATATCTTCCCAAGAACTCAAATTGAAGCTATTTGGAGAAAAAAATTGACTGACTACATTCTCCTGAAAGCAGCAGAACGCTATTTATCGCGAATGCAACCGGATGACCAAGTACGAATTGTCAAGGCTTTAGATACTTTAGTAAGTGACGATAGAGGGCTTGACATTAAGCAACTTAAAGGTCGTCCAGAATTAAGGCTGCGAGTGGGTAAATATCGGATACTTTTTGTAGAAGACAGGGAAAACCAAGTATATGTTGTGACTGCGATTAATTCTAGAGGGGATGTTTACAAATAAGGGCGATCGCACTTTGGGGAAGATAAGGGCGATCGCACTTCCCTCGCTCCTAAATTGCTATAATGACAATCGGCCCAAAAATCTTAATGCAGAGTCTATGTCTACTTACAGCACGGTACTGACTCAGGTTTTAAAACTTGCACCAGATGAGCAAATGCGACTCATCTCTGAATTGTTTGCACATATTCGTCAACGAATGATTCCTAAACCTAAGCGGAGTATTTTAGAATTATCAGGTTTGGGTAAGGAAATTTGGCATGGGATTGATGCTCAAGAATATGTGAATCAGGAACGAAATTCATGGAATGGATAGCTCAGTTACAGGGAAAAGTCGTCGGATTAGACACCGCGCCTTTGATTTACTTTATGGAGCAAAATCCAAAATATCTAGAGATGATGCTACTTTTCTTTAGATCGTTTAATCGCGGTGATTTTAGGATAGTGACATCAACAGTAACGCTGGTAGAAGTGCTAGTTCATCCCCTGCGACAGGGAAACACAATCTTGGCTCAAGAATATCGTGAAATATTGATGAATCAAGAAAGTTTAACTGTTGTTGAATTAACTCCAGATATTGCTGAGACAGCGGCACAACTGAGAGCAACTTACAATTTGCGATCGCCCGATTCTATTCAAATGGCTACGGCTATCTGTGAGGGTGCTTCGTTTTTCTTGACAAATGATGCGCGGTTGCCTTCTTTACCTGGGTTAACGGTTTTAGTGTTGGAGCATTTGAGAAGTTGAGGGAGTATTTTTGGAAGGGAAGAGAAGGGCGATCGCACTTTGGGAATAAAAGGGCGATCGTACTTCCCTAGCTCCTAAATTGCTATAATGACAAGTAGCCAAAAAATCTCAACATAAAACCTATGTCTACTTATAGCGAGGTACTGAGTCAGGCTCAAAGTCTCACTCCTGACGAGCAACAGCAACTTTTAGAGGTATTGTCAGCATTGATGCGCGATCGGCTAACAACCCAAACTCAGGGTAAGCGATCGGAAATTGATGCAGCACTGATTGAAATGGCACAAGATCCAGAGTATCAAGCTCAAGTGCTACAGATGGAGGCTGAGTTTGCGGTAGCGAGTTGGGAAGCGTTGCAATTGGGAGAATCTCCTGTATGAACCGGGGAGAAGTCTATGATGCTCGACTTGAACCTGTTGAGGGTTCTGAACAAGGAGGAACTCGTCCTGTTATCATCGTTAGTCGAGCTACAATCAATACATATAGCCCTGTAGTTTTGGCTATTCCCTGCACTACTTATCAAACTGGTAAACGAGTTTATCCCACTCAGGTATTAATTAAAACTCCTGACGGTGGATTAACCAACGATTCTATCGCTATGGCAGATCAAGTACGGGTATTATCTAAATCTCGTTTATTGAGTTTACGAGGAATGCTTAGTGATGAAGCAATACTTCTGCTGAATCAAGCTCTATTAATTGCGTTGGATTTGCCTGGTCAAGTTTAATTGCACTTTGGGAAGATAAGGGCGATCGCACTTGGGGAAGATAAGGGCGATCGCACTTTGGGAAGATAAGGGCGATCGCATTTCCCCACTGCTTAACTTCAATCGTCATTTAAAACCACCCAAACAGCATGAGTCGTCATGATAATACACGCAACGAGAAGAGCTAGCGGATTAGAAATTACGTTCAATGTACCGAGAAATGTGATGATCATTACATGTGTCCAAAAAGGAAGGCCAAGCCCAACCGTGAAAAATACGCCGAGGGGAGGGGAAACAACCGCAAGAAATAGGCGAAAAAACCTGGTCTGCTCCTTTTTTGGGATTTCATCAAGCTTTTTTTGGAATAGTAACGGATAGTAATTTTTCAAATAGCTCAAGTTTTTACGATCAACATTTGGATGTTTGGCTAATACAATTTCTTCATTTATTTCCAAACTATCATCTATAAGATTACACTCCTGAAGTTCCCTGCTGTACTTTTTTATGTCACTCTGTAGTTCAAAATACATCTTCCTAATAGCTTCTAACAGTGCTTTATATTCTAACCACTTTTTAGCTTTTTTGGGTTCCACTAACCTATATTTAATAATAATTTGATTGCATTTTTGGAGACACACCAAAGATTCTAGTATTCTCGTATCGTCACAACAAAAATATGCTAGATACAGAATTTTGAAAATAGAAGCTGTGTCTATCACCAAATCTCCACTGTACATTTCACAAGATACGTTACAATATGATTCAACTGCTAGTTTTGGTAGTGAATCAATTAATTTTAAATAGTTTTGACAATTATCTATGGTCGCCCAATAATCTTCGTTATTCAAGTTTTTCAAGGCTTCGTATCGCAAGTCATCGGCTTCATTTGCCATTTGCTTATGACGCTGTTGTGCTACTTGATAGTCATTTTCAAAATCACGATCGGACATGGTATTTTCTCCTAGTTTTAACTATCATCAACTAATTTAAAAATTAATAAGCTATTATTAAAGATACTTTTTGACAGTTTTTCCTTAAATTCTAGAGATCGATCGCCCAACCTGTAACTTGTCCTGTCAATGTGGGCGATCGCAACTTGTCTCAATCAATCCTTCCATTTCTGAAGCGTAGTTGCGTAGTAGTTCGCTTTACGCCAAGCTTCATTAGGATTTTTCATTTAGTCTTTTGGTTTGCAAGAGAAGCTTAATTGCTTTCTTCGCATCTGCATCACCGTCTTTAGCCAGTTCCTCGAGCTGTGTAAAAGTATTACGTTTTACAGGGCCTGGATATTCATATTGAATTTTGGAAAGTCCAAAATCTTTCTTGATCTGGCGCAACTGATCATAAGTGTAGTCGTCACCAAATTTTTCTATGAGTGCTTCTGCTTGTTTTCCCATTGTTCGCTTAATGTCATTGAATGGATAAATTCTGTATCCTTGGACACTTGCTTGTGTTCAGCAACCGTAATGATGTACCATTGCTTTTATGGTCAAATCCATTTCTGACCGTTCCATGAATAGTCTGGGTAGTTGCGGGACATAAACGCTTTAGCAGCATCCAGTAGCATCTGATAGGTCATACTATCTTTTTCGTCCGAGTAATTATCACGTAAATAATCATGGAACCGCCTATCTTGATAGTCATCCATCCCCTTCACTACTTGTTTAAACAGACCTGTCCTGAAATCATGATCGGATTTGTATGCCATTTCAATACTCCTCTGTACTTGTTATGTTCAGCACTTACCTGTAATGATATTTCAATGCAATCGTAGCTTTGAGTAAGTCGGAAATGTCGGGACTGACCCCAGACACCCGGCAAATGCCAGAAATATCGACCAGCCCGGATGCAGCCCGATCGCTCTCAGTGCAACCAACCTCTACTCCAAAAATCATACAACGACCCCATTTCCTCATCGCCCACCCACTCGCGTTAGAAAATGTTATATTTTGTTATCTAAAAAGTTATAAAAAATCAGTTATAATTACTAAAAATTACCCCAAACGCGATCTATGGAGCTTAAGGAAGTCTTAAGATTTGCCGATGACAAAGTTTTTTCCAAAACAGGGAAGCACTTAGACGACCTGCAAGAAGCTATTCTAAAAGAAACCCTCCAAGGTCGAAAATATGCAGCAAAAGTAGCGCAAGACCGTGATTGTAGCGATGGTTATGTTAGGGTTGCCGCTTCTGAATTATGGAAGATACTATCAGATGTCTTCGGTGAAGACGTTAGTAAGGTAAATGTTAGAGCGATACTGGAAAGAGCAAAATTTTACACTAATTTTTCACCAACTATTGGAAGCGAGAATGTAACAGTTAATAACAACCTCAATATCTGTCAAGAAAGGGCGAGAAGTCCAACAGAATCCCCAAACCCCCAACCAACTCCCAAACAACTCCACATAGACTTAGGCGACGCACCCCAAATATTCACCTTTTTCGATCGCACATCCGAACTCTCCACCCTCGAAAACTGGATAACGCACGATCGCACACGCCTCATCGCCCTCCTCGGAATCAGCGGAATCGGCAAAACAACCCTCTCCCTCCGCCTAATCAACCAAATCAAAACCCAATTCGATTACGTCATCTATCGCAGCCTCCGCTTTTCCCCAACCCTAGACGCAACCCTCACCAACCTGCTACAAATCTTCTCCCAACCATCCGAAATTCCCCAAAACATCGAAACCAAAATTTCCCAACTCCTCGATTACCTGCGAAAGTACCGATGTCTGATTGTCCTCGATGACGTGCAAATGCTTTTCAGCAGCCGACAACTAGCGGGACAATATCAAACTGGATATGAAGATTATCAGTTATTTTTTAAACTAATTGCCGATGTCTGTCATCAAAGTTGTTTGATATTGAATAGTTGGGAAAAACCTAGAGAAATTGCCAGATTATCCAAAGAGGATCATCCCGTGCGATGTTTTGAATTGGGAAGTTTGGGAGAAGCTGCTAAAGAGATTCTGAACTCCCAAAAGTTAACCGATGAGGAAACATGGTCAACTTTGATTGACATTTATCAAGGCAATCCCCTATGGTTGGAGTTGACTGCAACGCTGATTCGAGAGTTATTTGGGGGGAGAGTTGCGGAGTTTTTGCAGTGCGAAATGCCGATTTTAGATGAAGGGTTGCAATTTCAATTATCTCAACCTTTTGGGCGTTTGACTGCGGCAGAGTTGGCGGTGATGGTTCACCTGGCTAATCTACCTGAACCTGTTGCTGTGTCTCGATTTTTCAATAAAATACCGTTTTCGCCGTCTGAAATAGTTAATGCAGTGCGATATCTTGGAAGTCGGTTTTTATTGGATACAATTGAACAGGAAAAGATAACTTTGTTTAGTTTGAATCCTGTGTTAAAACAGTATGTGAAAACTCAGTATTCTTAGTGGGGGAGGGCGGGTTTATTTAATCTGTCTGCAAGCTTTAAGGCTATTGGCGAACCCGCCCCTACAGGCTATTGAAAATGGTGCAAGATGTCGAGATAACAAACCCAGATTTAATTTAAGTGCGATCGTACTTAAACTCTATTTTACTGTATCGCACAGGCGATCGTACATTACCAGATTGATTCAAGACTTAAAACAAATCCGGGGAGAACATCTTCACCTGATACAGTGGTTGGAGATTCCAACACTTCAACTTCTTGATTCGGACGATAAATCTCTACTTGTCGCGATTTGCGATTAATTAACCAACCCAAACGTGCACCATTGTCTCGATACTCTTTCATCTTATCCTGAGTTTCTTTCAAGCTATCGCTGGGAGACATTAACTCGACGACAAAATCAGGACAAATCGGGGGGAATTTCTTTTGTTGTTCGGGAGTTAGTGCATTCCAGCGTTCTAATTTTACCCAAGAAGCATCAGGCGCTCTATTTGCACTATTAGGAAGTTTGAAACCTGTTGAGGAATCAAACACTTTGCCCAATTTATTTCGCTGATTCCAATTCCAAATTTGTGCTGTTAATCCTGCATTCCTGTTGCTAGTTTCTCCTCCTGCTGGTGACATGATGATTAATTCTCCTTTCGCTGTGCGTTCCAATCTAATATTTTCATTCTCCTGACAGAGTTGGAAAAACTGATCGTCTGTCAGCTTAATAATGGGGTTGAGGTTGAGGGTGAGGGTAGTCATAGCGGTATTTTATCGTGGCTAAACGACCTTTATTAACGATTGTAGCACATCAAGTATTAGTAGTAGGGTGCGTCAGTTGCTGTTTTCGATGGATAATTGCAAGTTTAAATCCTGACGCACCGCACATTCTGTAGGGGCGGGTTCACGAAGCATAATCGCCTCAAACAAACAATCTCCTAAACCCGCCCCCACCCAACCGCAAATCCTAATCTGCCTCTTTTAAAATACCAGAAAATACAACCCAAATCTGTATAAAACCTTAAAAGTTGCTTGATCGGCAAATTCTCACAAAATTTTATACTACATTATAACCAGTGTCAATTCTTGAACTCGTGCAAACAAACATCTCTTGAACTGACCAAAGGATACAAAACATGGATATCTTATCTAACACCCTGGCGTTATCCCGGATGCAATTTGCGCTAACCGCCATATTTCATATGCTGTGGCCAGTTTTGACTACTGGAATGGGAATTTATCTGGTAATTGTTGAAGGAATGTGGCTGAAAACTCGCAATCCTGACTATTACCATCATGCTCGTTTTTGGTCTAAACTCTATGTCCTAAACTTCGGCATTGGGGTAGCTTCCGGCATTCCAATGGAATTTCAATTTGGCACAAATTGGGCGCCATTTTCCGAAGCTGTTGGTGACTTTTTTGGCAGCATTTTAGGCTTTGAAGCTTCAATGGCATTTATGCTAGAAGCAGGCTTTTTAGGAATTATGTTGTTTGGTTGGGAGCGCGTTCACCCGATCGTCCATTATTTCGCTACAATCATGGTAGCCTTCGGCGCAAACCTATCAACCGTCTGGATTCTAGTCGCTAACTCTTGGCTGCAAACTCCCGCCGGCGGAGAAATGGTTAATGGCAAGTTTATTGTCAGCGATTACTTTCAAGCAATTATGAACCCCTTCGCATTAAACAGCATTCTCCATATGTTTTTTGCGACGCTAGAAACTTCCTTGTTTGTGATTGGAGGAATTAGCGCTTGGTACATTCTGAATAAACGCAACGAATCCTTTTTTTCCAAATCTTTAAAGATTGCCATAGCAACGGCGATCGCAGTTGCACCCTTGCAGATATTCATCGGACATTTGAGCGCCGAACAAGTCTATCACTATCAGCCGACAAAATTAGCCGCCATCGAAGCTAAATGGGAAACCTCCCCAGCGGGAAGTTCAGCAGATTGGACTTTAATGGCTTTACCTAATGAAAAAGCTCAAAAAAACGACTGGGAAATCACCGTACCTAATGGCTTAGGATACGTTCTAGAATTCAAACAAAAACTCTCCGAACCAGTCCTCGGACTAAAAGAGTGGAAACCCGAAGATCGACCCAGGATGGTCGGTTTAATCTACTATTCTTTCCGCATCATGTCCGGCATTGGATTCTTCTTTGTAGGATTGATGCTATTTAGTATAATTCAGTGGAGTCGAGGCAAACTTTCCGCTGAAAATATTAGCACTCAACCTTGGCTGATGCGCGCTTGGATATTAGCAGCGCCACTGGGATATATTGCTGTAGAATCGGGTTGGATTGTCCGCTGTGTCGGCAGACAGCCCTGGGCTTTATACGGGCAAATTCGCACGGCTGACGCAGTGTCAAACATCCCCGCTAGCAATGTTTTAACTTCCCTCAGTTTCTTTGCAGTTGTTTACAGCTTTTTGTTTATTTGCGCCTTGTATTTTGGCAGCAGAATTATCCGCAAAGGCCCTAATTTAAATCTGCCGATTCCTGGTTTAGACAATCAACCAGCAATCGAAACTGAACCCGCAGAGCACATTCCCGATCGCCGTCCCGCAGAAGCACAACAATAGGAGATTTTATGCAAGCTTTGGAGCATTTTCTCCCGCAAGTTTGGTTTGTAATTTTGGCTTTGTTTCTATTGCTCTACGTCATGCTAGACGGTTTTGACTTAGGCGTAGGAATCTTATCTCTGACTGCCTCAGACGACGAACGCAGGGGCATTTTAATGACCAGTTTGGGCAATGTTTGGGATGCTAACGAAACTTGGTTAGTGTTGATGGGAGGCGCTTTATTTGGCGCATTTCCCCTCGCTTATGGCACGATTTTAACGGCCTTGTATATCCCGATTATGATGATGCTTTTTGGCTTGATATTTCGGGCTGTAGCTTTTGAATTTCGCGAGCATTCTAATCGGAAGTTATTTTGGAATTATGCCTTCGGTGCCGGCAGTTTTTTGGCAGCTTTAGCTCAAGGATTTGCGCTGGGTGCGGTGCTCGAAGGCATTGCTGTTGATGCAACTGGGCATTTTGTCGGTACTACTTGGGATTGGCTGGATTGGCGATCGATATTAGTTGCTTTGACGCTAGTTCAAGGTTACGTTTTGATTGGTTCAACCTATCTGATTATGAAGACTCAGGGGGAACTACAGACAACTCACTATCGCACGGCTAAAATTGCGGCGGTGACGACGTTAATCGGAGCAATCTTAATTACGATCGCCACTCCGATTTTTTATGAAAGTGCTAGATCCAGGTTGTTCGAGAAACCGCTAGTTTATGTCTTTGCGGCGATTCCTTTGCTGGGAGTGCTGTTAATTGGACTATTGCTTAGAAGTCTCGATCGCCAAGAAGAACGCACGCCGTTTGTCTGGACAATTTTGATTTTCTTGCTCACTTTCATCGGCTTGGGATTGATTGTTTTTCCCTACATTATTCCCTCGCAAGTCACGATTTACCAAGCCGCAGCTTCGCCCAGCGCCCTGGTATTTATGATTGTGTTCATTGGCTTTCTCATCCCGATTATGATTTTCTACAACATCTACAATTATGTTGTGTTTCGGGGTAAAGTTGCTGGGGGGCACTACGGCGAATAAGGGAAGGATAAGCTGTTTTGCATTTGAACTCACATCTTGCACCATTTTCAAGAACGGGCTCTCCGGCCCGTTCCACTGTTAAGAATCTAAAAGAAAATTTGCAGTTAGGGTGGCACTCCGAAAATTACTTTTAAGCACTGAAATCCTTACTACAAAGATTGAAATTGTTAATTGCCTATGAATCCTCTGCCCAATTACCGTCCCAAACAACTTTCTCTCGGCCCTTTGGAAGCAGAGATTTTGAATATTGTTTGGGAACTAAGCTGTGCTACAGTCAAAGACGTGCACGATCGCATTTTGTCAGATCCCGATCGCGAATTGGCTTACGCTTCAGTAACAACAGTGCTGCGACGCTTGACAGACAAAGGTTGGCTGGTGTGCGACAAAACAGAGCGGACATTTGTTTGGCAACCTTTAGTTTCTCGCGAACAAGCTCAAGCAATTTTTGCTTGCGATCGCTTGCAGAAATTCCTAGCAGTAGGAAACCCCGATATCGTAGCAGCATTTGCTGACAGTCTTGACCAAGCAACCGTCGAACAATTAGCAGAGATTGCTCTTCGCATTCAAGCAGTTCGCCAAGCTAGGGAGGAGCAGCAATAATGCACTTAATCCTAATTACAGTTGCACTAAGTCTCGGTTGCTATCTCAGAATCACCTGGTCCGATCCTACAGGAAATTGGGCCCAGCGCTGGCAGCGATCGCTCTTGTTATTTCTATTTTCCCCACTGCTATTGCTCGTAACATCCATCGCAGTTTTTAGCATGGGAACTAAAGGACAAATGGTAGGATTCTGGGACGGATGGTTGAGCTATTTGTTAGCCGCAGCTTTTTTAGGAAAAGCCACATTTTCAGGCATCAGGCTAGCGGTAGACGGCCGTTTATTGGTCAATAAAATTCGCGATTATCCTCAGCAAAAAATAGCTGGAACCACCGTCAAGATTATGGATACCCCAGCTTTGTTTTCTGCTATAATTGGCTTTTGGTCGCCCGAATTTGTAGTCAGTATGGGGTTGTTACAAACCTTGGATCGAGTTCATCTCGAAGCAGTTATTGCCCACGAGCAAGCGCACTATTATTATCGCGATACATTCGTTTTTTTTTGGTTGGGATGGCTGCGGCAAATCACAGCTTGGCTGCCGAATACTCAGGCTTTGTGGGAAGAGTTATTGACGCTGCGGGAATTGCGGGCTGATGCCAAAGCTGCGGCGGGCGTCGATTCTTTATTATTAGCAGAAGCTTTGCTGTTAGTCGCGAGTTATCCGCACCACTATTTTGAGATAGATTGCGTGGTTGGGGCTGTCGGATTGCCAAATAGGTTGGGAGAGAGAATAGAGGCGCTTTTGGCAGAACCAGAAACGCCACCAAAACCGAATAAGTGGTTTTTGATTTGGTTGGTTTTAACGCTTTTACCTTTAGTAACTGTTCCGTTTCACAACATTATTCCCACACAAATCACGATGTATCCAGCGGCTCCCAGCGCTCTGGTATTTACGATCGTGCTTATTGGCATTCCGATCTCGATTATGATTTTATACAACATCTATAACTATGTTGTGTTTCGGGGTAAGGTTGCTGGCGAAAACTATGGGGAATAAAGAAGAGTAAAACCGCAGATGTACGCAAATGTAAGGATGCGACAAGTGTTACGGCCTAACGGCTACTTATTTTTAGGCGGAGCGGAAACAACAGTTAATCTTGACAGCGCCTTTGATCCGGTACAATTTGAAAAGGGCGTTTGTTACCGATCGCGGGTGACAACTTAACCTCAATCAGTGTATATTTGTGTCGGACGGCAACCACACCTCGACTATTCGGCTATCCTCATTGTCGGCATATCATCAGCAGCGATAAATTAGATTGTAGGAAATACACAAAAATTTACATATATAATTTGTGTATTGTTCCAAATCGCTCCTCACCAGCAGCGATACAGCCCTCGCCAACTCAGTAGGATGGTAAAAAATATGTTTGAACGCTTTACAGAACAAGCCATTAAAGCAATAATGCTAGCCCAAGAGGAAGCGCGTCGCCTCGGCCATAATTTTGTGGGCACTGAGCAAATCCTGTTGGGACTTGTGGGCGAAGGCACTGGCATCGCTGCAAAAGTCTTACTGGAAATGGGCCTCAACTTGAAAGAGGCGCGCAATGAAATCGAAAATATCATCGGTAGGGGATCGGGTTTTCTACCGCCTGAAATTCCGTTTACGCCTCGCGTTAAGCGGATTTTTGAGACGGCGCTGAATGAAGCGCGGCAGTTGGGCCACAATTACATCGGCACTGAACATATCTTGTTGGGACTGATTCAGGACGATGAAGGTGTCGCCGCTAAAGTGCTACAAAACTTGGGGATCGATCGCTCTAGAGTCCGCACCCAGGTAATTCGTGCCGTGGGAGAAGTGGCGGCGGTTTCAGGAGGCCGTCAAAGTAGCGATCGCAAAATCCCGACTTTAGAAGAATTTGGCACAAACCTCACGAAGTTAGCCGCCCAAGGTAAACTCGATCCAGTCGTGGGCCGCGAAAACGAAATCGAGCGCGTCATTCAAGTGCTCGGCCGTCGCACCAAGAATAACCCCGTGCTAGTCGGCGAACCGGGAGTAGGCAAAACTGCCCTCGCCGAAGGACTCGCCCAGCGGATTGTCAACAGAAACGTCCCGGAAATTTTGGAAGACAAACAAGTAATCAGCCTCGATATGGGTTCGCTGATTGCAGGGACAAAATTCCGTGGGGAATTTGAAGAACGCCTGACGAAAATCATGGCGGAAATTCGCGCAGCAGGCAACATCATTCTGGTAATTGATGAAATTCATACTTTAGTTGGTGCAGGAGCTATTCAAGGCAGTATGGATGCCTCCAATATGCTTAAACCAGCACTTGCCAGAGGCGAATTGCAGTGTGTTGGCGCTACTACGCTTGATGAATATCGGAAGTATATCGAACGTGATGCAGCCCTAGAACGGCGTTTCCAACCGATAAAAGTTGGCGAACCGAGTGTGGCTGAAACGATCGAAATATTGTATGGTTTGCGATCGGCTTACGAACAACATCATAAATTGACGATTTCCGATGCAGCCTTAGAAGCAGCGGCTACACTGTCAGACAGATACATTAACGATCGATTTTTGCCCGACAAGGCGATCGACTTAATTGACGAAGCAGGTTCCCGCGTTCATGTGCTGAATTCGCAAACCCCGCCAGAAGTTAAAGAACTCAAAAAACGACTGCCGGCTGTCACCAAAGAAAAGGATATCGCTGTTCGGGAACAAGACTTCGAGAAAGCTAGCAAATTGCGCGATCGCGAATTAGCAATTGAAGCCGAAATCGCCGAAGCGACAATCAACAAAAGCCAAGTCAGAATCTCTCCCATCGTCACCGAAGAAGACATCGCCCACATCGTGGCGAATTGGACGGGAGTACCAGTCAGCAAACTGACAGAATCGGAATCGGAATTGCTGCTGCACATGGAAGACACTTTGCACCAGCGTTTAATCGGTCAAGAAGAAGCTGTCACCGCAGTTTCTAAGGCCATCCGTCGCGCGCGGGTAGGGTTGAAAAATCCCAATCGCCCGATCGCCAGTTTCATCTTTTCCGGCCCCACAGGCGTCGGCAAAACCGAACTAACAAAAGCTTTAGCAACTTATTTCTTCGGTTCCGAAGACGCGATGATTCGGTTAGATATGTCCGAGTATATGGAACGCCACACGGTTTCCAAACTGATCGGTTCACCTCCGGGTTACGTGGGCTACGATGAAGGCGGCCAACTAACAGAAGCAGTCCGTCGTCGTCCTTACACAGTAGTCTTATTCGACGAAATCGAAAAAGCGCACCCGGATGTCTTCAACATGATGCTGCAAATCCTAGAAGACGGCCGATTGACTGATGCCAAAGGTCGGACAGTTGACTTCAAGAATACGCTACTGATTATGACTTCCAACCTCGGTTCGCGAGTGATTGAAAAAGGCGGCGGTGGTCTCGGTTTTGAGTTTACTGAAGATGCCGCAGATGGTCAATACAACCGCGTTCGGAACTTGGTAAACGAAGAATTAAAACAGTTCTTCCGTCCCGAATTCCTCAACCGCTTGGATGAAATTATCGTCTTCCGCCAGTTGAATAAGGAAGAAGTTAAGCAGATTGCGGATATCATGTTGCAGCAGCTTTTCACCCGCTTAACGGAACAGGATATTACCTTGTCTGTGACAGAAGCATTCAAGGAACTGTTAGTTAAAGAAGGCTACAATCCCAGTTATGGTGCGAGGCCTTTGCGACGCGCAATTATGCGATTGCTGGAGGATGTACTGGCTGAGGAAATGTTGTCTGGTAAGCTGAAAGAAGGCCAAAGTGCGATCGTGGATGTGGATGAAAACGGTGTGGTGAAGGTGTTACCCGGTGATTCATCGGAACCCAAATTACCTGAACTCGCTTTGAGCGTTTAATCGAGAAGGACACAGCAGTGCTGTGTCCCTACCGAATACAAATATTGAGTAGGGACACAACAATGTTGTGTCCTTATTTTTGATCGCAATACAAATATTGGGTAGGGACACAACAATGTTGTGTCCTTATTTTTGATCGCAATACAAATATTGGGTAGGGACACAACAATGTTGTGTCCTTATTTTTGATCGCAATACAAATATTGGGTAGGGACACAACAATGTTGTGTCCTTATTTTTGATCGCAATACAAATATTGGGTAGGGACACAACAATGTTGTGTCCTTATTTTTGATCGCAATACAAATATTGGGTAGGGACACAACAATGTTGTGTCCTTATTTTTGATCTCAATACGACGAGAAGATTTGACTATCGTTTCCGGTTGCATCGGTATTGTTCAAACAGTCAACAGTCAACAGTCAACAGTCAACAGTCAACAGTCAACAGTCAACAGTCACCTGACTGTGTAACGGGAATTGATAGGACTTAATATTGAGGTACTAACGGATCTACTTCTTGACTCCAAGCCGTAATTCCGCCTTTAACATTAATCCCCTCAATTCCAGCTTCCTTCAAAATTCCCAAGGCTTTCGCAGAACGTCCGCCCATTTTGCAATGTGCAATCAATCGGTGGCCATTCAACAATTCTTTGACTTTCTCAATACCATTGCCGTTTTCAATATCCGGTAATGGTACTAATACTGACCCAGGAATTTGAGCAATTTGATATTCGTTAGGATTGCGAACATCTAACAATACGAAATCTTTCGCACCGCTATCGATTAATTCCTTAAGTTCCGTGACGGTCATTTCAGGAATTTGCATTTGCTGATTTGCTTCCTGTGCTTTTGCTTGAGGAATTCCGCAGAATTGTTCATAATCGACCAGCTTTTCAATTACTGGACGTACTGGATTCGGCCGCAATTTCAATTGTCGGAATGTCATATCTAAGGCATTATAAAGCAACAGTCTACCGCTCAAAGTAGTGCCTTGACCCAAGATAATTTTGATTGCTTCTGTGGCTTGGATAGTGCCTATAATTCCGCACAAAACGCCTAAAACGCCGCCTTCTGCACAAGAAGGTACCATTCCCGGAGGTGGTGGTTCTGGGTACAAATCTCGGTAATTCGGGCCACCTTCGTAGTTGAAAACGGTGGCTTGTCCTTCAAATCGGAAGATGGAACCGTAGACGTTGGGCTTATTTAAAAGCACGCAAACGTCGTTCATCAAATAGCGAGTCGGGAAGTTGTCGGTGCCGTCGATTACGATGTCGTAGGGTGTGGTAATTGCGATCGCATTTTCGGAACTAATACGAGTTTCGTACAGGTCAACTTGGCAAAAAGGATTAATTTCTAAAATCCGATTTTTAGCCGATTCAATCTTCGGTTTACCTACCCAAGATGTGCCGTGAATTACTTGGCGTTGCAAATTGGAATGGTCTACAACATCGTCGTCTACAATCCCAATGCGACCAATCCCTGCGGCGGCTAAATACAGCAGTAGTGGCGAACCGAGTCCTCCTGTACCGATGCAGAGTACGCTGGCTGCTTTGAGGCGCTTCTGTCCATCCAATCCTACTTCTGGGAGGATGAGGTGGCGAGAGTAGCGTTCGTATTCTTCTTTGTTGAGCTGGATCTCGTCCAGATTAGGATTTAGCATGATATTCTGTATAGTGCCAATTTTGAATTATATCTTATCTGAATCTTTCGCAGTTTTGCGTGTTTGTTATTTTTACTATTGATTTCTTAATCTACTCTGAGAATTTCCTCGGCTTGGAAGTTGCTTTCTGTGTCAAGACTCCAACTGCGGAGGTCTTCTGAACGGCCTTGTTGAACGGAGACGATGATGTAGGAGTATTGTGGCCAGGCTAGGGTTCGATCGCACTCTGAGGGCACTGCTGCACAATCTGGGTGAGAATGGTAGATGCCGATAATTTCTAAATTGCGATCGCGCGCATCTTTCATCGCCTTCAGCATATCTGCTGGTGATATAGCATATCTACGTTTTTCTGTCAATACTTTTTGTTCTGGCCAGTTATGTTCAGCTTCGGCACTCCAGGCATTTTTAGTTGGCCAGACTTCTACTAAGGTTTTAATATTACTTGCGATCGTACCTAACAACAAACCGCAGCACTCTTCGGGGTAGGTGTTTTCGGCGTGGGTGCGGATGGATAAGATGTGAGAGTCGGAAAGTGCGATCGGCTGCATTGGTTATTGGTTATTTGTTATTGGTTATTTGCTATTGGTTATTGGTTATTTGCTATTGGTTATTTACAGTACCCTGAGCGTAGTCGAAGGGTTATTTGTTAATTAAGTTGAGCTACTTAGGTGTTTGTAAAACAGTTCTATAGGCAATAACAGCTTCAGTCTGATTAATATATCCAACATATTGACTCAATACAGATAAATCTAACTCTGGCAAAAAATCACTCCTTGAAATTAACTCATAACCTTCTTCTCGCAAGTGGTAAACAGAAAACTGATTGTTCACCCAAAACCAGACTTCAGGAACCTGCAAACCTTCATAGACTTCCAGCTTGTCAATACCACCGCTAGTCAGAGCAATTTCGATCGCAATATCGGGAATTTCTGCCAGTGTACCCAAGCAGTAACACTCATCGGGTTCCGCACCCCGTCTCACAGCTTCGCGGCGAAATGTAGCACTACCGTAACCGTTGAGATTAATTAGCTTTTCAACCGCATAGGTTTCTATCAAACGGGCTATAATTGTTTTGAGCCTTTCGTGTTCTGGGGAAGTTGTCATAATAATTTCTAAGGTTCCTTCCAAGTAGGTCATTCTGGGAAAATCATCGACAAACATATCTGAAAGTTGCACATATTGTTCCCAAGTTACATCATATAGGATGACGCGCTGTTCGGTGGCTGGAGCGAGAGTTTTTGGATCTAAAAGTAGCATAATTAATTACCTGCACTTAAGATATCTAAATGTTACATTGTTTTGATATTTCTCACTTTTTTCTCTGTGTTCTCTGCGCCCTCTGTGGTTGGCAAAAAAAAGTTTATATGGAATTTTAACGAACCGCGAAGGCGCGAAGGACACAAAGGAAGAGAAGAGAAGGGGGAAGGAAGAGTTAATGCAGAGTGTACAATTTAATCAAGTGGGAGTTTGTTGTAACTCAGGCCGCTCATCGGCGACGATCGCACCTTCGACAGGACACACCTGTAAACAAATCCCACAGTCAATGCAGGTATCAAAGTCAATCCAAAACCAATCTGTACCCTTGACGTTTTTTTCAGGGCCGGGTTGGATACAAGCAACTGGACAAGCGCCGACGCAATCGGCAACTCCTTCGCAAATATTCGTAACGATAGTATGTGACACAGTATTCTCTATTTTTCAGATTTGGCAGACGAATCAGTTTTTGTTCTAATTTAACTCAGATTTGGCAAAATATGATAATTTAACTCTATATTAAAAATTATCTTTTTTACTGCCGATCGCATCCAAACACCAAGCAATGAAATATTCTGCATCCAGTCCGATCAGCAATAGCAAAACCTCTCGCTTTGATGGTTTATCTTTAGACGATCGCAATCCCGAATTCATTCAACTGATGCTGCCGCTGTGGGAGTGGCTGTACCGCTACTATTTTCGCGTAGAAAGCGACGGTTGGCAACACATCCCCGCTAGCGGGAAAATGCTGTTTGTCGGTTCTCACAACGGGGGAATCGTCGCACCTGATATGTTTATGTTCCTATACGAATGGTTCCACAGGTACGGCACCGAAAGGTTAGCCTATGGATTAATGCACCCGACGGTTTGGAAGGTTTCTCCTGAGCTTGCTAGCATGGCAGTTCAGTGTGGTGCGATCAAGGCCCATCCTAAAATGGCGATCGCAGCTTTGCGAAAAGATTACCCTGTTCTCGTCTATCCCGGCGGCGCAGAAGATACTTTTCGTCCCCATCACTTGCGGGATAAAATTTATTTTGCAGGGCGCAAAGGATTTATTAAATTAGCACTGCGAGAGGAAGTTCCCATTGTACCAATTATTTCCCACGGTGCTCACGATACTTTGATGGTACTGGGAGATTTTTACCAGGAAGTAAAGCAATTACATGAATGGGGGATGCCGTGGTTATTTGGCATCGATCCGGTGGTATTTCCGGTGTATTTAGGATTGCCTTGGGGATTGAGTATTGGGCCTTTGCCCCATCTGCCTTTGCCGATGCAAATTCGGACTCGCGTGTGCAAACCGATTGTATTTGAAAAGTACGGTTCGGAGGCGGCACGCGATCGCGATTATGTTGATGCTTGTTTCGATTTAGTTACCAATCAAATGCAAGAGGAATTAGACTATTTAATTGGTAGTTGACATATACGGGCATCGGGGATCGGGCATCGGGCATCGGGCATCGGGCATCGGGCACTGGGCATTGGTCATTGGCAACAAATAACAAATAACAACTAACCAATTCCCAATTCCCAATTCACAATTCCCAATTCCCAATTCCCAAAGTCAAACCTCCGAAGCCCGCAATTGTCCGCAGGCGGCATCTGCCTCTAACCCGCGAGAATACCGCACGCTAACTGCAATTTTCTTCTCTTTCAAAACCGTAACAAAACCGTTAATTCGATTGGGAGTCGGCCGCTGATATTCAGCTTCCTGAATCGGATTGTAAGGAATTAAATTGACATGACACTGAAAACCACGCAACCTGCCAGCTAACTCTGCCGCGTGTTCTGGCAAATCATTCACATTAGCTAAAAGCACATATTCAAAACTCAATCTGCGCCCCGTGGATTGAACATATTCCCGGCATTCGGCGATTAACTCATCCAAAGGATAAGGCTGGGCACTAGGAATTAATTCTTCCCGCAATCTTTGATTGGAAGCGTGGAGACTGACGGCTAGAGTAACTTGCAAGTGATGTTCGGCTAATTTGCGGATGCGATTGCGAATTCCCACTGTGGAAATCGTAATGTTTCGCTGTCCAATTCCCACATCTTCATTCAAACACTTGACAGCAGTTACAACATTATCGAAATTCAGCAGGGGTTCGCCCATTCCCATAAATACGATGTGGCTGACTCTACGCCCGAAATCTTGCTGTACTGTCAAGACTTGATCGACGATTTCGTGTACTTCTAAATTGCGCTTAAAACCGCCTTTGCCTGTAGCGCAAAAGTCGCAGCCCATCGCGCAGCCAACTTGGGCTGAGACGCACACAGTCAGTCGTTTTTCGGTGGGAATGCCGACTGTTTCAATGATTTGACCGTCTGCTAATTTTAAGAGATACTTGATGGTGGAGTCTGGTGCGACCGATCGATAGTGAATAGTCGATCGCCCGATCGGAATATCCGCAACAGTCTCGCGCCACTGTTTCGAGAATACAGAAATCTCAGAAAGCGATCGTGCGCCTCTCTCATAAATCCACTGGTACAACTGCTTTCCACGATAAGCAGGTTGCCCATGTTGCTGCACCCACTCCGTTAACTCAGCCAAACTCGCCCCCAACAAGGGTGGAATTTTACTAGACTCAACAGCAAAAGCACCAGTCTTGTCAGACTGATTCGCACCCTTGGAATTACCAGAAGAGTACACAACAGAAACGGAAGTAGGAGACATAGGTCATCAAAAAATTTTAAGCTACCCTCTATCTTAAAACTTCTCGACCAAAGCTGCCGTCGATCCTGAATCAGGCAAAATTCAACAGAAATGCCCACAAAGTTAATTTTTGGCTAAATTCCCGAAAAATTGCATCTAAATGACCACAGCCACCTAAAATAAACTCTGTAGTTTGTTCAAGGGTATGTACATTTAACTGCTTTCCACAAAAATTAATGCAACTTTCATGGTGCTAAATATTTTCACGCTGCCGATCGGGTTTCAATTTACATCCCCCGGCCCGATTATCTTTCAACTAGGCCCTCTAGCGGTTCGCTGGTATGGCTTATTGATTGCTTCTGCTGTCTTGATTGGGGTCAGTCTTTCTCAATATTTAGCGGCCAAGCGTCGCGTCAACCCAGAATTGCTGGGCGACTTGGCAATCTGGCTGGTTGTGGGCGCTATTCCTTGTGCCAGAATTTATTACGTTGCTTTCGAGTGGCAGCAATACGCCCAGCGCCCAGAAGATATTATGGCGATTTGGAAAGGCGGAATTGCGATTCATGGGGCGATGTTGGGCGGCGCGATGGCTGCTTTAATTTTTGCGAAAATCCAGCAAGTTTCTTTTTGGAAATTGGCAGATTTAGTCGCGCCTTCGGCAATTCTTGGTCAAGCAATCGGACGCTGGGGAAATTTCTTTAACTCCGAAGCTTTTGGCCGTCCTACAGATTTACCTTGGAAACTGTATATTCCTCTAGAACATCGACCGCAGCCCTACGCCAATTTTGAATATTTTCACCCCACATTTCTCTACGAATCCCTGTGGAATTTGACAGTATTTGGGTTGCTGCTAACTTTGTTTTTCAGTGATTTGCAGGGTAAAATTCGCTTGAAAATCGGTAGTTTATTTTTGGTTTATTTGACGGCTTACAGTTCAGGTAGAGTCTGGATTGAAGGGTTGCGAACTGACAGTTTGATGTTTGGGCCGCTGCGAACAGCACAGATGGTAAGCTTGACTGGGATTGTTTTAGGATTGGGTGGGTTGGCTTGGCTTTATTATTTCGATCGCGCTTTGCCTGATGTTGTTTCCCCTAAATGCGATCGGGCAGAACTCCCTCAGCAGTCTCCTGAAGATCAATAAAAAACCCCAGAGATTAATCTCTAGGGTTCAAACCAGGGTGCATCTACCATCCCTTTGTTCTAGCCGAAAGAGGTGCATCAGGAAAAGCGGGCAAATTTAGCAAATTTTTTAGTAGTCATGAGTTTAACAAAGGCTAAATCTCTGATGCCAGGGGTATATATTGTGGGTGCAGGGCCAGGAGACCCGGATTTATTGACCGTGAAGGCTCAAAAATTACTGGCTGTGGCCGATGTGATATTGTTTGCTGATTCGTTAGTACCTGAGCAAATTTTGCAGGGTGTGCGCGCGGATGCTGAAGTTATCCAGACTGCGGATAAGACGCTGGAAGAGATTGTACCTTTGATGGTGGAACGGGTGCGCGATCGCAAAAGCGTCGTCCGCCTTCATTCAGGCGATCCCTGTCTCTACGGGGCTGTCGGTGAACAAATGCAAGGTTTGGCCGCTGCGGGAATTAATTTTGAGGTGATACCGGGAATTAGTGCTTTCCAATTGGCGGCTGCTAAACTGAAAATTGAGTTGACAGTGCCGGGAATTGTGCAGACAATTATTTTAACCCGAATTAGTGGCAGAACTGAAGTGCCCCAACGGGAAGAATTGGCCAGTTTAGCGGCTCATCAAGCGAGTTTGTGCTTGTATTTGAGTGCTCGCCATGTGGAACAGGCTCAAGCTAAATTGATGGAACATTACCCAGCCGATTTGCCTGTGGCGATTTGTTATCGCTTGGGCTGGCCTGATGAAAAGATTTTGCTGGTTCCTCTTGACAAAATGGCTGTTGCTACCCGCGAAAATAATTTGATTAGAACGACTATGTATGTAATTAGTCCGGCGTTGGGAAATGAGGTTGAAGGGCGATCGCGTCTTTATCATCCAGAGCACGATCGGCTGTTTCGTCAGTAGTTATTGGTTATTTGTTATTTGTTATTGGTTATTGGTTATTGGTTATTTGTTGCTGCCCAATGCCCAATGCCCCATGCCCCGTACCCCAAAAAAATATGAAAGACTTAACTCGCAGACAATTTATCGCTGTCACCGCATTAACCGCCGGATTTGCCCTAGCAGTTCATCCTATTGCTGCGGCAACTATTACCACTGATACTAACGGTTTAGTAGCAGGTGAAGTCAAGATTCCTGTCAAAGATGGGGAAATTCCAGCCTACAGAGCAATGCCTGCTAATGGTAGCAATTTTCCCGTGGTTCTGGTAATTCAAGAAATCTTCGGAGTTCATGCACACATTCAAGACATTTGCCGCCGTTTTGCTAAATTAGGTTATTTAGCGATCGCCCCAGAAATGTTTGCCCGTCAAGGCGATGTTTCTAAAATCACCGACATTCAAGAAATTATCAGCAAAGTAGTTTCTCAAGTGCCCGATGCTCAAGTTATGTCCGATTTAGATGCTACGGTAGATTGGGTCCAAAAGTCTGGAAAAGGCAATATTAATCAGTTGGGAATTACAGGATTTTGCTGGGGAGGCAGAATTGTTTGGCTGTACGCCGCCCACAACCCGAAAGTTAAGGCGGGAGTGGCTTGGTACGGGCGTTTGGTTGGCGATTCTACGGCTTTGACTCCGAAAGGCGCGATCGACCTTGCACCAACTTTCAAAGTGCCTGTATTGGGGCTTTACGGTGGCAAAGACGAGTTAATTCCCAATGATACAGTCGAGAAAATGCAGCAAGTTCTCAAAACTGGCAGTAGTGGTTCGGAAATCATCCTTTATCCAGATACCCCCCACGGTTTCAATGCCGACTATCGCCCGACTTACCGGGAAAAAGAAGCCAATGATGCTTGGAAGCGGCTGCAAGATTGGTTTAAAAAGTATGGGGTTGCATGATATTTGTGAGTATGTCACTTTTGAGTTGAATAGTTATCAAGAAATTGGTTCGACTATGCCCAATGCCCAATGCCCAATGCCCAATGCCCTATTATCTCCTAGATAGTTGGTTTGTTGGCCCTCCAAAAGCTAAACTGGGCTGTGTAGAGTTATCGATCGAACAGGTAAGCCCGTGCTAGACGAACAAGCGAAAAAGACCATCCTCCGCAAAATCCCTCATGGACTATACATCTGCGGTGTCAAAGACGGCGAGGAAGTCAACGGATTCACCGCTAGCTGGGTGATGCAATCTTCCTTTACCCCTCCCTTGGTGGTGAACTGCGTTAAGCAAGATTCCAAGTCCCACGCCATGATTAAAGCTAGCGGTGTCTTTGCTTTGAGTTTCTTGGAAGCAGGACAAAAAGAGTTAGCTATGAAATTCTTTAAACAGCAGCGCCGAGTTGGTAATAAATTTGAGGATGTAGAATTTTATACCGGGCCTGAAACTGGTTGTCCGATTATTTCGGACACTTTGGGTTACGTGGAGTGTAGAGTGGTTGGTGCGGTGGAACACGGCGATCATACGGTGTATGTCGGTGAAGTTGTTGGTGCCGGTATTCACCGGGAGGGTGAACCTTTGCTGTTAGAAAGCACTGGCTGGAATTACGGCGGCTAGAACGAAGGAAGAAGGAAGAAGGAAGAAGCGGGGGAGGGCGGGTTTATTTAACCTGTTTGCAACCTTTTTGATTGTTGGTGAACCCTTCGACTACGCTCAGGGCATCGCCCGCCCCTACAGCTAATTGCGAATGGTGCAAGATGTGAGTTATAAGTAACTGTGGGGATTTTTACCTACAAATCAAAACTATTCTTCCCTTCTCCTTCTTTTTTCACTTGTTAGTTTCATCTCTAGCCAGGCGGCGTATAACCAATGAAAAATCTGCGAGAATTTGGTCGGTATTTTCTGCTGTCAAAATTGGTACGTGTACGAAAATACATTTGGTGCTAAGTTGAGAGTCGGCAAGGTGTTTTAAAACTGCGTAATAAAGCGATTCACAAACAAATTTCCCGGCATCATTGCTAATTTTGATAGTGGGTAAATCAGCAATGAGATCTGCGAGATTAACTGCTGTTTGGAGAATGTTGTTATCGCAACAAGCGCAGGATTCTACGGTTAATTTTTGCCTGCTTTCTGCCATGCCGCCGCAGATGATGGTGTCTGGTTGGAGTTCGTTGATTTTGGCGATCGCCAAAATCGCTGCTTGTTCAGCATCAACGGGCAGTTTCCGCAAAAAAGTGAGGGAGTAAGGCCAAGATTTTATCTGGGAAATTCTGGCTAATAAGTCGTCAGAAGAGTTAGATTTTTGATGGGGTTGCCAAGTGTCAAATGACGTTAATAAAAATTTGGGCATGATAAATATTTTGGGGAATGGGGCATTGGGCATTGGGCATTGGGCATTGGAGGTAACAAATAACCAATAACCAATAACCAATAACAACTGACTAATTGTATGCAATAATAGTCATATTGATTATATAAGGCAAGTAAGTCAATGTCTGTCATTGCAGTAGTGGACTATGACATGGGCAATCTGCACTCGGTCTGTAAAGGCTTGGAAAATGTGGGTGCAGTGCCAAAAATTACGGATTCTCCTGCGATAATTGAGCAGGCTGATGCTGTAGTTTTGCCGGGTGTGGGTTCTTTTGACCCGGCGATGCAGAATTTACGATCGCGCAATTTGATAGAACCGATCAAAAATGCGATCGCCTCTGGAAAACCTTTTTTAGGTATCTGTTTGGGTTTGCAAATCCTGTTTGAAAGTTCCGAAGAAGGTGTAGAACCGGGATTGGGGGTGATTCCTGGTACTGTGCGACGGTTTCGTTCGGAACCTGGGTTGACGATTCCACATATGGGATGGAATCAGTTGCAATTTGCTCAGGATTTGGCGCTGTGGCAAAATTTACCTGCTGAACCTTGGGTTTATTTTGTGCATTCTTATTATGTCGATCCTGTTGATCCAAAAGTGCGATCGGCTATTGTGACTCACGGTAGCCAAAATGTGACGGCGGCGATCGCGAAGGATAATCTGATGGCTGTACAATTTCACCCAGAAAAGTCTTCGAGTACGGGATTACAAATGCTGTCAAATTTTGTGATGCAGGTTAGGGGAAAAGTTGCTGTTTAAGAAGTGAGGAGACGGCAATGCCCATAGGTGTCAACTTAAGCCTAAAATCCTTGGTATCTCTAGCCTTTACCTAAGTCTAGATCCCCCTAAATCCCCCTTAAGAAGGGGGACTTTGATCGGACTCCTGTCCCCCCCTTCTTAAGGGGGGTTAGGGGGGATCTGGCCTTAATCGTCAAACAGCAGTCTGTAACTGGGTTTTAGCTTAAGTTGACACCAATGGGCAATGCCGTGTCCCTACATGATTATTTTGGGGTAGGGAAACGGCATTGCCGTGTCCTCGATTACTCACATCCGTTACATCCGTTACATCCGTTAAATCCGTTACATAATCCGTTGCCGAACTTCCTTCTTCTAATTAAATGAGTTTAAGAATCTGTGGAAACCGCCAAATAAAAACGCTACCGGGACTCGAAACTCGCCCCACACCTTCGCGAGTTAGAGAAGCTTTATTTAACATTTGGCAAGGGACGATCGCAAATTGTAGATGGCTTGACATTTGTACCGGTAGTGGATCGATGGGTGCAGAAGCTTTGTGTCGTCAAGCTGCTAGTGTGACGGGCATTGAACAGTCGGCGAAAGCTTGTGCAATTATCCAACAAAATTGGGAACAAGTGGCAAATTCGTCCCAAGAATTTCAGATATTGCGGGGAAGTGCGATCGCGAAATTAGCTTCATTATCGACACAGCAGTTCGATCGCATTTACTTCGATCCACCCTACGCCAGCGACTTGTATGAACCTGTGTTAAATGCGATCGCCAGCCAAGAAATGTTAGCACCCAATGGCGAAATCGCGATCGAACATAGCTGCGGGCGATCGGCTCAACCAATTGTCGGGCTAGAAATTTGTCGCCAGAAAGTATATGGCAATACAGCCCTAACCTTTTATACTAGCTGTTCCGACACCCATCACAAATAAAAGAAACTCTTTCTCCCCCTCTCCCCCTCTCCCATTCTCCCATTCTCCCATTCTCCCATTCTCCCCCTCTCCCCCTCCCATTCTCCCCCTGCGAAATTCTCAAGAGGACTTTATTTCCTGATGGTCAAAATTTGCTCAGGGTAATGTTAAATGTCAGGTTGCTGGAGCCATCCCAGAAATAAATCGACTTAATGCTGAAAAAAAAGACTTTCAGTTGTACCATAAACTGCAAAGTGTGAGTGTGAATATTCCTAAAGGAGTGAATATGGTTCAGACACCTTCGCGCCATCGCGGCAGCGAATTTCAGGCTGCTAACTCAGTACAGCCAGCCAAACGCGATAGTATTCTGGTAGGAAATAATCTCTCCCTGCCAAATACCAAACTATTCGGTACAGACGGCATTCGTGGAAAAGTCGGAGAATTGCTGAATGCACCGCTAGCAACCCAAATTGGCTTCTGGGCAGGACAAGTTCTACGCCAAAATTGCCCCAACCAAGGGCCCGTGATTCTGGGACAAGACAGCAGAAATTCCAGCGATATGCTAGCAATGGCACTATCAGCCGGTTTGACAGCCGCCGGTTTAGAAGTCTGGAATTTGGGATTGTGCCCCACTCCCTGCGTTGCTTATCTGGCAAGTGTTTCCGAGTCCGTCGGCGGAGTAATGATTTCCGCTAGCCACAATCCTCCTGAAGACAACGGAATCAAGTTTTTCGGCTCAAACGGCTCCAAACTGTCCCAGCAGTTGCAGGAGCAAATCGAAGCCGGAATTCGGGGTACCAAGGTTCCGATTAGTAGCACTATTTGCGGACATCACTACCACCGCCCGGAGTTGGTTAAAGATTATGCCGCTTCCCTGGAGGGTTCACTGCAAGGGGTGAATTTACGCGGAATGCGGATAGTTTTGGATTTGGCTTGGGGGGCTGCGGCGCGCTTGGGCCCGGCTGTGTTCGAGCAAATGGGGGCGAATGTGATCTGTTTGCACAACTCTCCTGATGGCGATCGCATTAATGTCAATTGCGGTTCTACTCATCTTAACAGTTTGCAAGCGGCGCTTTTGGAACACAATGCTGATTTGGGATTTGCTTTTGACGGCGATGCCGATCGAGTTTTGGGTGTTGACAACAAAGGTCGATCGATTGATGGCGATTATATTCTTTATCTGTGGGGCCGGCATTTGCGCCACAGAGAAAAATTGCCGGACAATTTAATTATTTCTACTGTAATGGCTAACCTCGGCTTTGAGAGAGCTTGGGAAGAATTGGGCGGCAAATTAATTAGAACTTCGGTGGGAGATCAGCACGTTCATGCTGAAATGGAACGCACCGGTTCGATGTTGGGAGGCGAACAATCAGGACACATTCTTTGTCCTCATTATGGTATCAGCGGTGATGGTTTGTTGACTGCTTTGCATATGGCTTCCCTGGTGCGCGAGTCGGGAGAATCTCTGGCACAATTGGTGGATAGCAGCTTTGAAACTTACCCGCAATTGCTGCGAAATGTCCGTGTGGACGATCGGGAAAAACGCCTAAAATGGCACGATTGCGAGACTTTGCAAGGGGCGATCGGGCGTGCTAAAACTGCAATGGGAGAAGAAGGACGGGTGCTAGTCCGTGCTTCTGGTACTGAACCTTTGATCCGAGTTATGGTGGAAGCTTCCAGCCATGAATTGGCTAATTTTTGGACTGAAAATTTAGTTTTGGCAGTTCAGAAATACCAAACTATTTGATGGGAATTGGGCATGGGGCATGGGGCATGGGGAATAGGGCATAGGGAATTGGGCATCGGGCATCGGGCATAGGGCATCGGGAATTATCTTCCTCTTCCCAGTTTGCTTTCCCCGTTTCTGATTTATATCAATTACCAATTCCCCATTACCAATTCCCCATTCCCAATTCCCAATTACCAATTCTCTATTCTCCATTACTAATTTGGTAAATTCGATTCAAAATGATGATTTCTGTTGTGATACCAACCTATAACCGCGAGCAAACCCTGCGAGAGACATTGGCAAATGCAGTCGCGCAAGATTACCCAAATCTTGAAATTTTGGTAATCGATCAAACTCGCATCCATGAATCAGAAACCCAAGTTTATTTAGAGCTATTGGCAAATAGCAATCAGATTCGATGGTTTCGGGTAAATTGGGCGAATTTGCCGGGAGCTCGGAATTTTGCAGTGCGGCGGGCAGTTGGAGATATTATTTTATTTATTGATGATGATGTAGAGTTACCAAAGGGTTTTTTGACTGCTCATGCTAGCAACTATTTAGAAAAACCGGATGTGGGATGTGTCGCGGGCAGGGTTTTTGACAGAATGAAATTGGATCTTTCTGGAGGCGATTTGGCGATCGAATATTTGCCACCTGAAGCAATGGATGCCGGGATTGCTTGGTATTTTATAGATTTAGTACACACAGTCAAACCACAGCAAGTGCTCTCGGCTAGGGGCTGCAATATGTCCTTTCGCAAGCAGGTTTTTACTGAGCACGGTTTGAGTTTCGATGAGCGGTTTGCGGGGAGTGCGGTGCGGGAAGAGTCGGATTTTTGTTTGAAGTTGCGATCGACTGGTTTTAAAATTTGGTACGATCCCAATGCCTGTTTAGTTCATTTGGGCGAAGAGAGTGGCGGGTGTCACGATGTCAGCACGCGATCGATCGAATATCAAGTCACATTTTATCACAACCACTTCCTGATGGGATTAAAAAATTTAACCGTCTTTCAATGCCTACGATTTTTCGCCAAACTGTTTGACTGCCACGTTTTGGGAAATCCACCTTGCTATAAAACGCGATCGCCCATTAAGATCATCACTAGATTTGCTTTTTATATCCTTGGTTTTATAAGTGCTATAAATACAACAATTCAATCCCTGTGGAATGACGGACAAATTTACACCAATCAAGACAACATTAACCCTAAATAATTGTTATTTGCAATTCCCCATGCCCAATCCCCAATGCCCAATGCCCAATTTCCAATAGATGAGAATCCTCGTTGTCAGCCATACCTACATTGTAGACATAAATCGCCAAAAATTCAAGATTTTAGCGAACCTAGAACCAGGCATTGAAGTAACAATTGTAGTGCCGCAGCGTTGGAAACCCGGAGGCGTACAAAATAAAATTATAGAAACGCAATTTTGTCAATCAGGCTCATTTAAAGTAGTTCCCATCTCCAATTTTAGTCAAAACAATCAAGGATTGCTAACATTTGGCACAGATATAATTAAACTTTTGCATGAATTTAGACCGCAGATTATCCAAGTAGAACAAGGTTCAAAATCCCTAGCTTATGCCCAGTTAATTTTACTAAATAAATTGCTCAAACTTAAAGCAAAAAATATATTATTTACCTGGTGGAACTTATCTTATGAATTGAAATGGCCTGTTTCTTTTTTAGAAGATTGTAATCTTAAACACACCGATGGAATCATTACAGGAAACCTAGATGGGGCTGAAATTTTACGACAGCGCGGGTATCAAAATACCCTGAAAGTCATGCCACAATTGGGAGTAGATGAAACTTTGTTTTATCGTACTTCTAAAGACGCTGATTTATCTCGAAAATTCGGCATTCAACCTACAGATTTTGTGGTAGGATATGTGGGGCGGTTTGTCGAAGAAAAAGGACTGCTAACTTTGGCTAAAGCTTTAGCAGGTTTCAAAAAACTTCCTTGGAAATGGCTGTTAGTAGGGCAAGGAAAATTGCGATCGCAAATTGCCGAAAAATCTATTGAGTGGGGCATCAGCGACAGAATAATCTGGGTAGAAAGCGTTTCCCACGAAGACGTTCCCCCATATATTAACTTGATGGATTGTTTGGTATTGCCATCGCAAACAAGTTATAAATTCAAAACTTTAACGACTGTCGGTTGGAAAGAACAATTTGGCCATGTTTTAATCGAAGCGATGGCGTGTAAAATTCCGGTTATCGGTTCCGACTGCGGAGAAATCCCCCACGTCATCGGAGATGCGGGCTTAATATTTCCCGAAGGAAATGCAGAGAAATTGCGAGAGTGTTTGGATGAATTGATGGAGCGGCCGGAGTTGGTGGCAGATTTTGGCAAACGCGGTTATCATCGAGTTATGAATAACTATACAAATAAAGCTTTAGCTGAACAATTGCTGGAGTTTTATAAAGAGTTATTGGCTTAAGATTTAGGAATAAAGCTGTTAAGTTCTTCTACTAACAAATGTACTGTTGTTGAAGGATTATCAGTTTCAGGATTAGAGACATCATATTTCTGTAAAAGCCGTTTTGCGTGTTTAATTGCATCCTGCTGTCTATCTTTAAGTTCCTCATAAATTTTTTCGCTGTTTTTCTGATATTCGTGTCCCAATAACTTGGTTAACTTCTGTTGATAATTCTGGCGAGAAATTCCCGTATTATAAAAGTGGAAGTGTAGTAAATACCAAAGTTCAAAAGCATCATTGGAGTATGCTACTTTAATGCCGTTATTTTTGGCAAGAGTCATAGCTGCATTAAAATTTTGCGCGTCGTTAGAATTTCTACCGTTAATATCGCGATCGAAGACACACCAAAATCGATCGTTTTCATCGTATTTATCCTTATTTTTTAACTCAATAGCTTTTTCTACTAAACTCCTCGTGTTTTTCCCTTCTCCCTTGATATCAAGATTGATTACCCTTGGATCTACCGGGAATTTTTTAAAATAGTTTGGTTCTGTTTTCTCACCTTCACACACTATTAAAAACCATCTTCTAGTTTTATCTTTTCGATTGTAGTAATCAATCTTGCTTCGAGACGAACTTTTTTTACTCATCAAGTTAACCTATTAGTTCTTTGAAATTACCAATAAAAGGGATAGCGCCATACTTGCCGATAATATAATCGTCTTCAAATGAGGCATTTTTTCCGACTTTATACTCTACCAAAGAATAGAAATCAGTAGCGCCCTTGTTATCCTTTTCAGTAAACCATATTTGATCCTTGCGAAAAGTCTTGCTGCTGAGCAAGTTTGTGTCGTGTGTCGTAAATATAAGCTGTGCGTTGTGCGGATTAGTCACGTTAGAATTGAATAAGTAGATTAATTCGCGAGTAATCAACGGATGAAGTCTGGCATCAAGTTCATCAATTAATAAAATTTTTCCTATCCTTAAAGTATCCAGCAGAATACCTGCCAATGCAAATAGTTTGTTTGTCCCCTCAGATTCATGCTTTTCGATATCGAATAATTCGATAGCAGTCTGCTTACCGTCAGCATCATATTTGGGGTGAATTGTTTTTACGGTTGGTTTGCTTTCAGAATTAAGATATAAACTACCGCCGTAGGATCTAGCATATAATGCCTTATTATTTGAAATAATAAATGCAGGTTGATTTGTGATTTGGATATCAGCAATACCCAAGTCTAATTTTTTGATGAATTCAATAATATCATGCCTGTGGCGATCGTTCTCAAAAGACTCTAAAGTTTCCTTGCGGTATTGTCTATCTTGCAATCCTGATATCAATTGCAAAGTTTTACTGAACCACAGCAATATTTTGCCTGAAATTTTACCATTAAATTGTGCGACTACAGAAAGAAATAAAGCATTACTTCTGGTTTTATCGCTAATGCCTTGTCCCTCTGGGAAATCACCTAATATACACTTATCAAAATCCCGTTCAAAAAGCATTTTTTCTTCACTGTCATCAGCTTGAGATAGCCACTCAGAAACAACTTCCCGCGCGTTCACCTCAAAACCGTACCTAAAAGTTTTGCCTTCAAGTAGAAAAACGATTTCAAAGAAAGACGGCTCTTTTTCTGTCTCGGTACTTAGCCTGAATGCTTCAACATCTATCGCCTCTGAAACTTGCGTTTCTTTAGATGAGTTGAGGACAAACCACTTCATAAAGTTAATAGCAGCGATCAGATTGCTTTTGCCACTAGAATTTGCTCCATAAATAGCAGCACTTTTAAGCAAGTTTAATTTATGATTAATTTCAAAGAGATTATTTGCATCAAGCTCTTTTTCCTCTTCCGTAATTGATGAAGCTACCATGCTAAGAGTGACAGTTTCTTTAAAAGATTTGTAGTTACCGACGCTGAATCCAATCAGCATAACTTGCCTCCGATCGCCTAAATTAGTATAACGTGCAAATTTTGCAATTCTTTCTATGATAACACAACCAGCTACCTCAGCTAACACCAAGTGCTAATCATGCGAATTATCCAAATTATCCCCTCAATTTCCCTCGTCTACGGCGGGCCAAGTCAAATGGTACTCGGACTTTCAGCCGCCCTCGCGGCCAAAAACATTGATGTGACAATTATCACCACAAATTCTAACGGAGATATCGGTCAACTTCCCTTAGATGTGCCTCTAAATCAACCAATACAACAAAACGGCTATCAGATTATTTATTTCCGCTGTTCTCCCTGGCGCAGATATAAATTTTCACTCTCGTTATTGCATTGGTTAAATCAAAATGCAGGGCAATTTGACCTCGCTCACATTCACGCTCTTTTCTCACCAGTAACTACCCTCGCTGCTACTATTGCCAGAGGGCACAATTTGCCCTACATTATCCGTCCCTGCGGTATGCTCGATCCGGCTGATTTACAGAAAAAAAAGCTGTTAAAACAGATTTATGGTACTGTTTTAGAAGGCCCTAATTTAGCAGGTGCAGCCGCAATTCATTTCACAAGCAAAGAAGAGGCTAAAATCTCAGAAAGATTTGGTTTGGACTGCACAAGCAAGATGTCTGTGCCACAGGATTTGGTGATTCCATTGGGGGTGACAGCAGGTTTTTTTCCTCAGAGATTGCGAAAATCTCAAGTGCCAATCATCTTATTTATGTCGCGAATTGAACCTAAAAAAGGGCTTGATTTGCTAGTTCCAGCATTAGAAAGTATTTTAGAAGCGGGAATAGAGTTTCAGTTTATTTTAGCTGGTTCAAATCCCCAAGATGCTGATTATGAAACAGGCATAAAACTAAAAATACAGAATTCAATTTTGGCAAAATATACAACAATCACTGGGTTTGTGGGCGGGGATTTAAAAAATGAACTATTGACAAATGCTGACTTATTTGTATTACCTTCCTATTACGAAAACTTTGGGATTGCTGTGGCGGAAGCGATGGCTGCTGGTGTACCTGTGGCAATTTCCGATCGCATTCACATTGCGGAAGACATACAGCAAGCAGAAGCTGGTTGGGTGGGGCCTTTGGAAGTAGATGCGATCGCATCTTTGATCAAATCAGCACTTCTGAATCCAGAGGAGCGACAGCGGCGGGGATTGAACGGCCAAGAGTATGCCAAAAAGCATTATAATTGGGAGGCGATCGCCCAACAAACCATTGATTCTTACCAGGAGATTTTGTCCTCTATTAGACATCTGGCATAATTCTTGTGGAACAGGCATCCTGCCTGTTCAAAATTTAACATCATACAAGTCCGAATCAAATTTAGCTGCAATACTTGTCAACAAAACTCTGCAATCCTGCCTGATATCCTTCTCCTACCGCCTGAAATCTCCACTCTCCACTCTTTCTATACAAACGACCAAATTCTACAGCAGTCTCTCGCGAAAAATTCTCTGTTAATTCATACCGCACAAGTTCGCTTCCTGTATCCAAATTGGAAATTTTGATAAAAGCATTTTTGATATTGCTAAAATTTGCCTTAATTTTATCTGCTTCGTGAATAGTGACAACAAAAGTTATTTCCTCAATTTCAGGATTAACTCTTTCTAAGATAATGCCGTAAATCGTCTTATTTTCTTGACTTCGGTTGTTTTTGTCAGGAATTGATTGCAGTACCGAACTGTCATAGGATTGCAGATTATTGTAAAAGATAAAATATTGATCGTTGGGTATTTTGCCGTCAGCACCTAGCATAAATGCGGAAACATCAATGTCGTAACTTTGTCCTGCTTCTGTCACCTGCCAACCGAGGGCGATCGCCATTTTTTTTAAATCCGGCGCTTCTTTAGAGAGATTAAATCTCGCACCTTTAGTTAATTGCATAGCCATCTGCTTATTTGTCAAGCCTAAAATTTTATACTGCTAATCTTAATGTTAAGTGGCACAATAATTTGGGATTTTTAATGAAATTTAACATATTCCATCTAATATCAATTCCGGTTGCACTCTTGGAGATGATAGGCAATCCCGGATACGGCAATTCAGGACACGGCACTGCCGTGTCCTGATGGTTCAACTTAATTGAATCCTAATTTTGAGCATCTTTTGCAGCAGGCGGTAGGGTAACAAAGTTACCAAAAGCTCCCACAGTTTGATAGCTTTTTTTGCCTACTTCAGTGGTGTAAATACTGACAACACCTAAATTTTGACGCTGGGTTGTATTGTCGAGCAATTGTTCGATCGTACTCCGCTGCGAAGTCAGTAAATTCTTGCAACTGCCGATCAAAGTATCTGTAATACCGCTCAAAGCTTTCGGCACGCGAGAATCTTTACACACAGTGTTTTCCAGTTCCGTTTGCAGTTTGCCAGAAGCATAAGTTAGGTATTTGTCTCTACCAGGATTGGTGAATGCCATACCGGCGGCTAGTAGAGTTAGGGCGATCGCAACTTTGCCCACATTGCCGAAAAATTTAGAGGTTGAGTTGTTAGTATTCATTGCTTTATCAATAATCATTTGTTACCTAGCCCGGTTGAGTTATAAGCTTATCTTCATTTAAACTACACTTCTCGGAAACAGATTTCAGAAAGGAGAGGACAGTTTTGAGATTGGAGGTGAGTTGCGAGTAAGAGGGCAACCACGGGGGGATTGCCCTTACGCATTGGAACGACCATTCAGCGCGATTTACGCCGATCGATCTCCCGCTGCAACTCCTCAATCTGACGCCGCAGAGCCTCGGCTTCACTGTTAGGTGTTTGAGACTTCACATCAACAGCACCCTCAGATACCGCCCGTTTGTAGTTCCCCAGCTTGATTTGGCGATATTCCTCGGAACTTTCCCAGTCTCGCAAATACCGCAGGCGCTCCACCGGAAACGGGTGACTCAGCATCGCGCCAGAACCGCCGTTGTAAAGTAAAAATTTATACACTTGATTGAGGTTGTCGCGATCGAGCTCTTGATAATTATCAGACTGGCGGATAAACTCTTGCAAACTGCATTCACTAGCATATTTACTACTAACTCCCGCCAGTTTCATCATCGTTTTCATCACACTATTTAAATCATCTGTCACTAACAAAGCCGCCCGATCTGCCGATAATTCCGCCTTGCGCCGCCACTCGTAAAAAGCGTAAATTAAACCGCTGCCGACCATATTTCCCAAACCGAAAGTCATCTCGCCAATCGTCGAAGCAACGCTCATCGCCCACATCGCCATTTGATTTAAAGTTGGATGACCGCATTTAATGTGTCCCAACTCGTGAGCCAGTACCACCCGAATTTCTGCCTCATCCAATAAGTCTAAAAGACCAGTATTTAATACTACATAAGGCTGGTTTTTTCCCAGGGCGTAGCTGTTGACTGAGGGATTTTGAGACACAAACAAACCGGGTTCGGGAAAAACATCTAAAGCCTGCACGCACTCCCGAAAAATGTGATAAATGCTGGCATATTGGCGCGGCCCGACTTGAATGCTATTTCCCATTAGGTAAATGAATTGCGGGCGTTCGTAGACAAATTCTACAAATTTGCTGGCAATTAAGTCAAATCCAGGTACGCTGCGTAATGCTGCTTCGGCTTGGCGATCGAGGGGATGCTGAAAAGCTTCGCTAGAAATTCCAGTATAAGTCGGCATAGTTGTTGCAAAAGTTACATCTAAAACATCAGTATTGCCGATCGCTGCGACTGCTAGCTGGCGCCTGACTTATCAATCCTATTGTGACAAATATTGAACTATTGTGGAACAGGCATCTTGCCTGTTCATATTCAAGTTAAAATTGTACTTCTTGTACAGGCGCGATCGACCAGCGTCCTTCGCTGTGTCTGTTTATCAAAAATAGGAACGTGCAAAAATGGCTATCCTGCGACTCGAAAACGGTACCACCTACACTCAACTGAGCGATATTACCCGCGAACTTGCTCCTTTGAACATTCAACTCAACAGTTGGCCCGTGGGAGACAACCCAGAAATTCAGGAATTGCTGGCTAAAGATGCGATCGACGACAATCAAAAAGAACAAGTCCTGCAAGCCCTCGACGGCTACTTTCAACAACTCAAGGAAAGCGCAGGCTATCAATCCCGCGACTTAATTGTACTACACCCAGACATTCCCAACCTCGACACTCTGCTCTCCAAATTCGACAAGTGTCACATTCACGCTGACGATGAAGTGCGCTATATCGTAGCAGGAGAAGGCATTTTCGGTTTTGTGCGCCCCGACGGTAGTCAAGTGGAAGTGACTGTGCAGCCTGAAGAATTTATCAACGTGCCGGCGAATACAGAACACTGGTTTTATTTGACAGGAACACGGAAAATTAAAGCTGTGCGATATTTTACCACTACGACTGGCTGGACACCGGAATACACGAATACTCAAATTCGATCGGGCTTAGCTGCTGTTTGAAAATTGTTTGCAGTTATTCAAGGACATTAAAAGCCAGTATTTGCAATGGATAAAGTAAGTTTCTATCGTCAATATATTCAGGAATTGCTAACTGAACGGGCCGAGAGGCGATCGCCCAAAGATCCAGTTTCCAGCGAGACGATTTTCGATCGGGTAAGCGATCGCTATCAACTGGTTCATGTGGGCTGGAAAGATAGTAACACTCGCATTTATGGCTGCATAATTCATGTAGATATTAAAGATGGCAAAATTTGGGTACAGTATGACGGGACAGAAGAGGCGATCGCTAATCAATTAATAGCACGAGGTGTCCCATCCCAGGAAATTGTGCTGGCCTATCATGCACCTCATGTCCGAAAATACACCGAATTTGCAGTTGGTTGATCTGAGATTTTACATCAACAGCAACAGGCAAGATGCCTGTTCCACAAGAAATTTAATCTTTGTGGAACAGGCATCTTGCCTGTTCATCAACAGCAACAGGCAAGATGCCTGTTCCACAAGAAATTTAATCTTTGTGGAACAGGCATCTTGCCTGTTCATCAACAGCAACAGGCAAGATGCCTGTTCCACAAGAAATTTAATCTTTGTGGAACAGGCATCTTGCCTGTTCATAAAAAGCTAATTGACATTGGTGCAAAATCTCAGTTAATCCCAGTTCAAACTTTGTGATTTTCTCGCAAAATACTCAAAGCCACCGCCTCCGCCACCTTAATCCCATCAATTCCCGCCGACAGAATACCACCCGCATATCCCGCACCTTCCCCAGCCGGATAAAGGCCATCAGTATTTAAACTTTGATAATCCTCCTTGCGTTTAATCCGAATCGGTGAAGAAGTGCGCGTTTCCACCCCAGTCAAAACCGCATCATCCATCGCAAATCCTTTAATCTGTTTGTCAAAAGCCGGAAGTGCTTCGCGGATGGCTGCGATCGCATAATCCGGCAAACTTTCGCTCAAATCAGTCATCACAACTCCCGGCGTATAAGAGGGCTGCACAGCGCCAAGCGCCGTCGAGGGTCGATTTGCCAAAAAATCCCCGACAAGCTGTCCTGGCGCATTGTAAGTGCCACCTCCTAACTCAAATGCCCGCTCTTCTAAGCGACGTTGAAACTCAATTCCCGCCAAGGGATGACCGGGATAATCCTCCGGCGTAATCCCCACCACAATTCCGCTGTTAGCATTGCGTTCATTGCGAGAATATTGACTCATCCCATTAGTAACAAGTCGCCCCGGTTCTGAGGCCGCAGCCACCACCAATCCACCGGGACACATACAGAAGCTATAGACAGAACGACCATTTTGGCAATGGTGAACCAGTTTGTAATCGGCGGCACCCAAAAGTTTATGGCTGGCGCGATCGCCAAAACGACAGCGATCGATAATACTTTGGGGATGTTCCACCCGAAAACCAATAGAAAACGGTTTTGCTTCGATGTAAACCCCGCGCGAAAACAACATTTCAAAAGTATCGCGGGCGCTGTGTCCCACCGCCAGAACTATATAATTACTAGCAATATATTCTCCACTAGCGGTGGTAAGTCCCTGGACTTTTCCATTTTCGATGTGAATATCTGCTACACGAGTTTGAAACCGAATTTCACCGCCCAAAGATTCTATTTTAGCCCGCATACTTTGGACAATTCCCACCAGTTTAAAAGTGCCGATATGGGGTTTATTGATATATAAAATTTCCGTTGAAGCTCCCGCATTCACAAGTTCCGTCAGCACCTTGCGTCCATAATGTTGGGGATCTTTAACTTGACTGTAGAGTTTCCCATCGGAAAAAGTACCCGCGCCTCCTTCCCCAAACTGGGCATTTGATTCTGGGTTGAATTCGGTTTTTTTCTTCCAAAATCCAAAGGTATCAACCGTGCGATCGCGCACAGCTTTACCACGTTCTAAAAGGATAGGGCGAAACCCCATTTGTGCCAGCATTAGCCCTGCAAACATCCCACAAGGCCCTGTACCAATCACAATGGGCTGAATCGTCAAATTTCTGGGAGCTTCGGCTACATAGCGATAACTCATGTCTGGTGTGACTATCACATGAGGATCTTTTGTGAAGCGCGCCAAAATTTGCTTTTCTTGTGTCGTTTCCACATCCACAATATAGACAAGCAGGATTTCTGGTTTTTTACGAGCATCGTAGCTGCGCTTGAAGATGGAATAGCCGATCAATTCTTCGGGGGGAATTTGTAGCTTTTTGAGAATGGCAGTCGCGATCGTATCTACTGGATGATCGAGGGGGAGTTTTATTTCAGTTACTCTTAACATATTTATTTAAGAACAGGCAAGATGCCTGTTCCACAAAAACTCTATTTTATTGTGGAACGGGCATCTTGGTGGAACGGGCATCTTGCCCGTTTCTAAACAGATTATAGATTTTAGATTAGAGAAGCGTTATCATAAACAAAAAATTAAGTTTTGTAAATACCCTTGACTGCAACACTCACACCCAAAAATAGCCTCACCTGGCACGCTCTGAGCCCCCTATGGCAAGGAGCAGAAGACGCAGTACAGAAGGGTTTACCCCACACCAAGCTAGCACCAGCATGGCAAATACTGCTCCTGGGCGACGGTTCCCCCACCCGTCACCTGCAACTGCTGACGACGGAACCCACAGAAGTTGATGTCATCGATATGTCCTTAGTGGGTGCAGACGCAGACGGCGCGCCTGAACAGATTGTCGTGGTTCCGGGGCCGCACCTACGCCGACAAGTGTGGCTGCGGACTGCTTCTGGACAGCGTTTGGCCTATGCTACTTCTTGGTGGGAAGCGAGTCACGTTGACGAATATTTGCAAAATAAATCTTTGCCAATTTGGGCAAGTTTAGCGCGGCTGCGGACGGAATTGTATCGAGATGTGCAAGGCATTTATTTGGGTAATTCGACTGCTTTAGAATCAGCCTTTGAACAGCCGGGGCCTTTTTGGGGGCGACACTATTTGTTTTGGCATCATGGTAAGCCACTGACTCTGATTTATGAGGTGTTTTCTCCTTATTTAACTAAGTATTTGGGGCCGATGCAATTGGATGTTGATTCATAAAATGCGATCGCTCTTAGAGCTCCTTGTTAGATCAAATCCGTTGACCTAACTTCCTTGTTTGAGCGACCGCGAAGACGCGAAGGACACAAAGAAGAAGAGGAAGATAGGTCGGGGTTCTGGGTGTTCTACTTATTTATAGTTGTTCGCTGAAATTTCACTCGCAAACCGTCGCGGGGATGGGGAGTTGGTACTCTGATTAAATTCAAATCTTGATTTGGTAAAAGCTCCCAGTCGCACTCCCGAATCATCCTTGCTGCAAACAATTTCATTTCTAATCTGGCAAATTCTTTGCCCAAACATTCTCGCAAACCGCCGCCAAATGGCACGTAGCTGAAAGGTTTAGCCGATCGCTCGGAGTTAAATCGGTCGGGATTGAAGCGATCGGGTTCAGGATAAACTGTGGCATCTTGATGGGTTTGATTGATTTGATAAAGTACGCTCCAACCTTTAGGAATTTCATAGCCGCCGAACTCACAAGCATTAATTACTGTCCGAAAACCACCTCCCACTGGTGGCACCAAACGCAGGACTTCTCGCAGTACCTGTTCTAAATAGGTCATTTGTTTGAGTTGCTCTAAGGTTAGCGGTTCTGTAGGGGGGAACTGCTGTTGTTCGGCTCGCACTTTTGCCATCACGTCGGGGTGTTGAGCTACCAGAAGACAAAAAGAGGCGATCGCCGAAGTTAGAGTTTCGTGTCCCGCAAACAACAGCAGCAGCACTTGGTCTTTTAACTCCTCCACACTCAAACTATTTCCCTCATCATCGCGAGCCGAAATTAGCAAACCTAGAGCATCATTGCCACCGGGGATTCCTTGTTGGCGATCGCGAATAATCTTTTCCAGTTCCGCCAACATTAATTTTCTGCTATTCTTAGCTTTACCAAACAGAGTCCAAGGCACATCAAAAGGAATAGAAAATAAACCCTTACACCAAGTTTTAAAATAATGTCCCAGCGGCATTTCGGAACCACTATCTATCCCAACCAACAACTTACACGCCACATCAAAAGTATAATTTCTCAGTTCTGGATACCAGGCGAACTCGCTCATTTGTGCCCATTTTTCCAAATAGCGCTGAGTGATATCTTCCATAGCCTCAATGTACCCAGCCAGGGCCCGTGGTTGAAATGCTTGGTATAGCAACTTGCGCCTATTTTGGTGGTCAGCACCAGTTTGCAGCGCCAAGGAAAGTGGCCCTAAAAGTGCTTTCGTGCTGGGAGGCCAACTCACCACAAAATATTGATTTTCATGGCTTAAAACAAACAAATTCGCCTCCTGACCGCACATAAAGACTGTAGGCTGTCCGAAAATGCTGGTTTTGAAAATATTTCCGTACTGCTGGTGGCGTTTTTTGGCAAATTGCGAATCTCGCAAAAAGTTGAGGGTATCGCCGATGAGTGGTAAACCGAAACTGCCGGGAGGTAATGCCATTTTAGATTTTAGATTTTAGATTTTTAATATCATATCAATTTTAACTGACGTACCTTAGTATTTTTGCCGACAAATAGTTTAAGCTTCTGTCCTTTTAATCGGAATCTCGATTATAAATTCAGTGCCTTTCCCCACCACCGAGAAACACTTGATTTCACCTTTATGTTTTTCCACAATAATTGAATGGGAAATCGCCAAACCCATTCCAGTCCCCGAACCGATCGCCTTTGTAGTAAAAAATGGGTCAAATATCCGCTGCTTGACTTGATCTGTCATCCCTGTACCGTTGTCAGAAATCGCGATCGCCACAAAAGTACCTTCTACCTCTGTACGAATGCGGATGATTCCCGGATTTGACTTCTGTTCTTCTACAGCGTCAATAGCATTAGCGATAATATTCATAAACACCTGATTTAACTGTCCGGCGTAGCATTCCACAAGCGGCAATTCTCCGTATTCTTTAACAACTTGAATTAGTGGGCTATCGGACTGAGCTTTAAGTCGGTGTTCTAAAATCATCAAAGTGCTGTCGATACCTTCGTGAAGGTTAACACTTTTCATGGCAGATTCATCGAGACGAGAAAAACTCCGCAAACTCCGCACAATATCCCGAATGCGAATCGCTCCCACCTTCATAGAAGACAGTATTTTCGGCAAGTCATCCAGCAAGAAATCTAGTTCTAACGCATCCATTTCTGACTGAATCGCTGGCGGTGCTTCTGGGAATTCATCTCGATACATTTCCAGCAATTTAATGAGACTTCTGGTGTATTCCTTTATATAGCTAATATTGCCGAAAATAAAGCTGACCGGATTATTGATTTCGTGAGCAATTCCTGCTACCATCTGACCGAGACTAGACATTTTTTCTGCCTGAACTAGCTGAGTTTGAGCTTGCTGGAGTTCGCACAATGTCGTTTCTAATTTAGCAGCTTGTTCTCTCGCTATCCGCGCTGAATCAAGACTTTGAGTGTAGAGTTCTGCTTGGTTAATCGCAATAGTTAATTGATTCCCCACTGCCACTAACAGTTCGACTTCATCGTCACTCCAGTGCCGCGGGACGCCGCAAGTAGTGCAGCAAATCAGGCCAATTTGACTCGAAAGTGTCTGAATCGGAATGTCCAGCAGAGAATTGAATCCTATAGAGATAAAAAAATCCCGTTCTACCGAAGCGGTAACAGTATCAAAATCATCGATCCGAATTATTTCCAAATTGGCAATCAGTGCAGCGTGAGAACCAGTCGCCTCGGTAGGATATAAACCTAAAAGCGAGGGCAAATCAGGATTTTTTGCCTCGTATGTCACATTCCAAACCGGCGGCGAAGCGTCGGGTTCATACCAAACAAATAGACACCGATCGACTTGCAGCAACTCGCGAACCTGGCGCACAGTAGTTGCTAAAATAGTATCCAAATCTAGAGAAGCGCGGATATTACTCGCTAGTTGGTTCAGCAGCGCTTCCTGCTCAGCTAATTTGCGGAATCTCGCTTCCGACTCTTGCAATCTTTTTTGAGCTTCTCTTTCCTGCGTCACATCCAAACCCAAACCGATCAAGCCGATCGCATTGCCATAAGCATCTTTTACCTGAGTTTTTATTGTCTCTAAATAATGTTCTTCACCGTCAGCAAGTTGCATAACTTCCTCAGAATAAGACGGAGTATCTTGACTCCACGCTTGCAAGTCAGATGCCATGTAGTTAGCAGATGCTTCTACTCCCAAAACTTCGGAATAGTGAGTTGCTGCCAAAAATTTATCTTCAGGAATAGCAACATCTTCGCAAAAAGTTTTGTTAACTAATAACATCCGCCCGTTAATATTGGTCATCCATACCCAGATGGGAGCATTGTCAATAATTCCCCTCAAAGTTTGCTTTTGTTTCGCTAGAGCAACTTCTATTTGTTTGCGTTTAATTCCCAGGGCGATCACATCCGCTATGGATGCTAAAGCAATCAGCGTTAATTCGTTCAACTCGTGGCGAGAAAACATCGCAATTACTCCTACTAACTGATTGTCAACAATCAGCGGATATCCGGCAAAAGCTACCATTCCCTCTCGTTCCGCCCATTCTTTGTTGCTGACACGGGGATCTTCCATAACAGCATTAGTCAGGTGGGGTTTTCGCTCTTTAGCTATTAAACCAATCTTAAATTGACCGACAGGAATGTGGCTGTGATCGCCGTTAATATGAGTGTACATCCCCGCGCTTGCTTCCAGTTCCAATACATTTTCGTCTTCATTCAGCGTCCAAATCCGAGCAAAAGCAGCATCCAAGTGGCGCACAACTGCATCGCAGCACTTTTGCAAAATTACAGGTAAAATTTGGTTGTCTGTCAGAGCAATTCCCACATCTGCTCTGAATACAGAAAGTTTCAATTGTTCTGCTAAAGCTTGTTCGGCTTTTTTGCGATATGTAATTTCGGTAGCACTACCAACAATGCGAAAAATTTTACCCGATTCGTCTCGCAGCGGATTCAGAGTTATTAGAAACCATACTTCTATCGTGTCAAAACTAACAGCTTCTTCGTAGGAAATTGAGCTATTTTTTTGCAGACATTCTCTTAATTTTTGTAGCAAAAACGCTGCGGTAGGCCCTGGAAAAAGCTCTTCTGGAGTTTTGCCACACCCGAACTCGCTGCTGATGTTACCGAGTAACTCTGCTGCTTGGTTCCAGCCGGCGTAGCGAAACTCTCCGTCTGCGCCGACATCTATTACGAAAATGCTGTAATCCACACTGTCATAGATGCTACGCAAAAATTCTTCTTTCTGTCGCAGTTGTTCTTCTGCGATTTTGCGATCGCTAATATTGCGAGTAACTCCTACCACACCTATTATATTACCTTCTCTGTCTCGCCACGGACTTTTAGTTGCTAGATATGTCTGAAGGTTGCCGTCAATGTCTTCTACTACTTCTTCGACTGTTTCTTCAATGCCAGATTGGATAACTCGGCGGTCTATCTCTACAAGTTTAGCAACGATTTCCGGTGAAAAAAAATCTGTGTCTGTTTTGCCGATGACCTCTGCTTTTGATTTGCCAAAAAAAGCGGCTGTTTTGGAGTTTAGCGAGACATATCGACCCTGAGTATCCTTGACAAAAATCAAGTCTGCGGTGCTTTCAAGTATACTTTCTAATAGTGAATTTTCTATGTATTGGCTATCTTTCATGATTTTAGTCTGAATTTTGGTCGATTTTTACTGATTCACAAACTGCAATCAAAATGTTTAAATATTGTCAATTTTTTCTCGCTTGTGAAATCTAATTTTTGACATTTTGGGTAAATTTACGCACTCATTCAAGAGATTTCAGTATATTTGCCGATTTTGGAAGTGATAAGCTGTTCTCCATTTAAAGCAGTAACGAGGCTAGTAGGGTGCGTCAGCCTTGTACGGGCGAATGGCCATTCGCCCCTACTATACATGGGAAAACCTTGTAGGGGCGAATGGCCATTCGCCCCTACGCACCCTACGCTGTGGAGTTTAAATTACGACCTAAAAGAAGTATTGCGCCCTAATTGTTGCTGCCGAATTCGTTCCAAATTGCCCGCCGGAATAGCAGCAATCAGTTGTCGCGTGTAAACTTGCTGTGGCTGCCTGTAAATGCGTTCTGCCGTGCCAATTTCCTCGATTTTACCTTGGTTCATGACGATCGCGCGATCGCTCATAAACTTCACCACACTCAAATCGTGAGAAATAAACATATAAGTCAATCCCAACTCTGTCTGCAACTCCTTCAACAAATTTAAAACTTGCGCCTGTACCGACACATCCAATGCTGAAACCGACTCATCGCAAATAATAAACTTAGGATTCAAAGCCAAAGCCCTAGCAATACAAATTCGCTGGCGCTGACCGCCAGAAAACTCGTGAGGATAGCGCCCCATGAAATCGGGATTCAAACCTACCCTATCCAACAAATAAGCTGCGCGATCGCGTTGTTCCTGCTGATTTTTCCCCACGCTGTGAATCACCATCGGTTCCATCACCGCCGCCCCAACATTCATCCGTGGATCGAGAGAACTAAAAGGGTCTTGAAAAATGATTTGCAGATCCCGGCGCAGCCACCGCAACTTGCGGGCATACTCTTTTTGTATCCGATAATTAGCCATCCATCGCCATTGAGAAATATTGTAAGCAGGAGGCGTAATTTCTTGACCTTCAAAAAACACTTGACCGCTAGAAATCGGAATTAATTGTAACAAAGATCTTGCCAAAGTAGACTTGCCACAACCAGACTCGCCGACTAAACCCAAAGTTTCCCCAGGGTAAACCTCAAAAGAAATATCATTCACCGCCATAAACAGGCGTTTAGTTTCTCCAAATACTCCCTGTACTGGGAAACCGACTCGCAAGTTGTTCACTGTCAACAAAGGAGCACCAAGATTTGGTAATCGTGGCGCTTTTCCTGTGGCAAAAGCGGACAATCCGCTGCTGCTGTCACTATCTAAATCGACATCTTTTTCGACAATTACTAATTCACCGCTAGCATTTGTGGTGACATCCATAAAATCAGAAACTGTGGGCAAGCGGCGCAACTGCTTTTCCAGAGTTGGGCGACAAGCTAACAGACCTTTTGTGTAAGGATGTTGGGGATTACTAAAAATTTGTTCGATCGCACCGCATTCCACAATTTTACCTCGGTACATCACTGCCACCACATCAGCAATTTCCGCAATGACGCTCAAGTCGTGGGTAATAAAAATCATTGCCATGCCTCTAGAGTCCCGCAATTCCCGCAGCAAAGCCAAGATAGTTGCTTGTACGGTGACATCTAAGGCGGTTGTCGGTTCGTCTGCAATTAATAAAGTCGGATTGCAAGAAATAGCCATTGCAATCATCACCCGCTGGATTTGACCACCTGATAATTGATGGGGGTAGCGATCGAGCATAGCCTGTTTTTGGTCGTTGATGAGCTGCATTAAATCGCGATCGTCTGTCGTCCCATCGGGCCCATCTGCGGAAAAATCCTGCTGCTTTTGGAACAAACACCGCTGCTTAAGTTCCTCATCATCCGGTAGTAACTTCACCTCTTGCAACAGAGAAGCAGCCTGGCGTCGTGCGGCAATTTGGGATACATTTTGGTGCAGACAAATCGCTTCCGTCAGTTGAAATCCAATGGTGAAAACTGGATTTAGCGAACTCATTGGCTCTTGAAAAATGGTCGCCATCTGGCTACCGCGATATATTTGTTTTTCCTGGGACGGCATTTCCAGTAAATTCACTGGTTCTTTGCTAGCGCCGTCTTTGGTTGAAGAGAACCAAATTTCCCCTGAAATTTGAGTTGACACACTCGACAGTAAACCCATGATAGCGAGGGAAGTGACGGATTTCCCTGACCCGGATTCTCCGACGATTCCTAGGGTTTGGCCTCGCTTCACCTCAAAGGAAATGTCGTCAACTGCTTTGACTGTTGCAGAGGCATCGCCAGCATCAGCAGATCCAAATTCAACCCGCAGGTTACGAACTTCTAGGACGGTTTCACTCATGGGTCTATGACAAGGATTCAGGGGATGTTAGGTGGATTGTAGCAGTCTTAGGTTCGATCGCGCATCTTAGACTAATCTCGCTTAACAGGCAAGATGCCTGTTCCACCAATCTCGCTTAACAGGCATCTTGTCTGTTCCACCAATCTTAAGAACAGGCATCTTGTCTGTTCCACAAAAAGTTTTATTGATTAGTTTCAGAATTGCGATCGACTTGTTCTATCTTTGATTCTGATTCTGATTCCGGCGCTGGTTGCTGTTGATTTTCCGATCGTTTAGTTTGCTCTAGGGCCTTGGCATAAGACCAAGCCATGCTCACCAGAAAGGCTTTAGCCATACTGTCCAAATTTTTTGAATCGGGGCTTTCTGGTGCTTCAGCTTTGTGATTCCCGTCATTGGTCATGTTTTTGTGGCTCCTGGGAAGGTTTTGCTAGGGATTTTTTGCAGTGTGCGATCGAACCACACTATAGCAATCCTAAATGAGTTATGAACACTACCAAACTTGGAGCGGGCTTTGCCCGAAAGCTCTTTGACAGTGGAGATTTACCGGAATCGAACCTAAGTAGCGACGACTCCCAAACGAGACTGGTTTTCGTCTGGGGGAGATGATTGACGCTGAAACAGCCAGCCATCCGGTAAAGCTCATGCCAGCGCGTGGCCACTAAAGCAATAAAAATGCTGTTCAAGGAATTGGTGGCGGCGATCGCACAGGATGCGTAAAATCTCAAAATGTATTACAGTAAAAGGCTGCACGCAAAAAAAACAGTAATCTGGAGGGCAATATGTCACGGAAATGTCAGCTAACGGGGAAGAAGGCGAATAACGGTTTTGCAGTTTCTCACTCGCACCACCGCACTCACAAGTTGCAAGAAGCAAATTTACAGTGGAAGCGGGTTTGGTGGCCGCAGGAGAAACGCTGGGTAAGATTGCATCTTTCTACAAAGGCAATTAAAACCTTGCAACACAAGGGTTTGGAAATTATGGCTAAGGAAGCTGGAATTAACTTGTACAAGATGTAAGAAACTTATCGGCAAAAAAAAGGACTACTGTCCTGACTACAAACTTTTTTTAGGTTAGTAGTCAGGATTTTTTGTATGATTCTAGATCCACCTAAGTTTTATAATTTTAATGACGAACCTTAACCAAGACGAAAATATCGTTTGTAGTGAGGAATTTAGTCCTATCAATCCTAATATGAAAGGACTGAAGTCCTTACTACGAAACTTAACCCAGATGAAAATATATTATTTGATGGCTGCTTCAATCCAATTTTTCAAGGTAGAATTGACTTCATCAATGGGGATTTCTTGTGATTTGTGAGTTGCTCTTTCCACGACTTCGACTTTGCCTGCTTTCAGGGAACGACCGGGAACAATGCGATAGGGAATGCCAATTAAATCGGCATCTTTGAATTTAACTCCTGCACGTTCATCGCGGTCATCTAACAGAGTTTCAATGCCAGATTGATTGAGTTCTGTGTAGAGTTTTTCGGCGACTTCTACTTGTTGGGCGTCGGAAATATTGGGGATGCTAATGATGACATGATAGGGGGCGATCGCCACTGGCCAAATTATCCCGTCTTTGTCGTAGGATTGTTCTACGGCAGATTGGGCTAGACGCGATACACCAACACCGTAGCAACCCATAACTAAAGGCATTTCTTCGCCTTGTTCGTTGGTGTAGGTGGCGCCCATTGCTTGGGAATATTTTGTGCCTAATTGGAAGATGTGTCCGACTTCAATTCCTCTGGCGGTTTGCAAGGTTTGTTCGGGATTGTGAACAGCCCGATCGCCCTTTTTGGCCTTCCTGACATCTACTGCTAAACTCGGTAGGGGAAATTCTTTGCCCCAATTGGCTCCCACAACGTGGTATCCTGATTCGTTAGAGCCAGTGACAAAGTTGGTGAGATCGACTGCGGTGCGATCGACCAAACGCAAAAACTTAGAATTTACTTCCTTGCTACCAGCAATGTAATCATCAGCAACATCGGGAGCCATATAACCCAGAGGTAAAGACTTAGATGCCCATTTTTGCTGAGCTTCCGCATCAGGCACTGTCAAAAATAGGATTGTTTTGCCTTGATAATTTCCCGCTAATTTGGTTAATTCATTCAGCAATTTTACCTGATTGACATCTTGGTCGCCACGAATGCTTACCAGCACCAGAACAGTGATGCCACTGTCATAAACTGCCTGATAAAGCACATTTTTGACAACTTGAGTAGGAGAACACTTGAAAAATTTGCAGAGTTTCTCAATAGTTTCAGTCCCCGGTGTTTCCCGCTTTTCAAAACTTGCAAAGGGCGAGGTTTCCGCATCAGCAGGTATTGAGACAGCCTTTTCTAAATTAGCAGCATATTGACCATCTTCGGTGTAAAGAACTTCATCTTCCCCCGCTTCCGCCAACACCATAAACTCTTGGGAACCAGAGCCACCAATTGCTCCCGAATCTGCATCTACTGCTCGGAATTGCAAACCAGAACGGCGTAGCATATTGCTGTAAGCTTGAGCCATATCCTGATAAGTTTTTTTCAGGCTTTCTTCGTTTGTGTGGAAAGAATAGCCATCTTTCATAATGAATTCACGACCGCGCATTAAGCCAAAACGCGGACGAATTTCATCCCGAAATTTAGTTTGAATTTGATACAAATGTGTAGGCAATTGCCGATAAGAACGAATCATATCTTTAGCAATTGTCGTAATTACTTCTTCGTGAGTTGGGCCCAATCCCAATTCTGTATCGCGACGATCTGTGAGAGCAAACATGATACCTTCAGCTTGAGTGTAGGTATCCCAGCGGCCCGATTCCCGCCACAAATCGGCAGGTTGTAGTTGCGGTAGGAGGCATTCTTGAGCGCCAGTAGCATCCATTTCTTCGCGCACAATTTGGGAGACTTTTTTGAGGACACGCCACATTAAGGGCAGATAAGCGTAAATCCCGCTACCGATGCGGCGGATGTATCCCGCACGGAGTAATAGTTTGTGGCTGGGAATTTCTGCTTCTGCTGGATCTTCCCGCAGGGTGACGAAAAGCATTTGAGAGAGTCGCATGGCTAATTTCCTTAAAATACCGGATGATTGTAATCTCAGATTAAGCTATGATATTATCAGAGCTAAGGCTAATTTGATTGAATATATAAATAAAATGTTGCAAAACTACCAAAAAGGTATGTCAGTATTTGATGATTGTCACAATTCTACCGTGCGATCGCAGTGGGTTGCCTTAACAGATGAAATAGGAGAGTTTGTTTCAGAACCTAGTTTGAGTGAAATTTGGGATATTCTTCATGCTGCTGGGCGATTGTTTTACAAACTAACCGGAGTTCCTTTAAATTTACTGGCCTATCCTACTGTTCGGAAACACAGCCAGCGTTTTGAGGAGTACGGCTGCATTCGCAGTCAGCGCAACTGTGAAGGTAAATGCTGCAAACAGTTGACAGTTGACAGTTGACAGTTGATAGTTTTAAAATCGAAAATCGAAAATTGCATGACCCGATTCATCCACGACCAATTTGCCAAACAGTATCTCAAAGAACTATTAACTCCTCTCGGTAATGTAGAAACCAGCCGCGACATTGCTGGAGAAGTGAGACAGCTTGATGTTTTATTTTCCCCGAAAGCGGAACCGGAAATCGAAGCAACAGCCCTTGGCCTTCTGGGTCAAATCGCAGCAAAACCCGCTGTATTTGAACCATTCCGCAGTCCAGTCCAACCCGGAGAAATTCGCAGTTGTCTGGGGAAACTCTTTGACCTCCACGCCGAATTTGAACGCATCGCAGCTAGAGAAAATACCAGAATTGCAGAGGCAGACTTGCCCCAATTGTGGATACTGTCGCCGACTGTTTCCGATCCTCTGCTAGCTGGATTTCGAGCAATTTCCGAACCGGAAAATTGGGTAAATGGAGTTTATTTCCTGGGCCCGTCTCTGAAAGCAGCAATCGTTGTCATTCACCAACTCCCCCGCACTCCAGAAACGCTGTGGCTGAGAGTTTTAGGGAAAGGAAACGTGCAGAAGCAAGCTGTTGCCGAATTGAGAGAATTACCCTCAGATAATGTGTTTCGCTTGAATGCGTTAGAATTGTTGTACAACTTGCGAACGATTTTAGAAGTCCGCCAAGACATAGATCGAGAAGATCGGGAGTTAATTATGGAACTGTCACCCCTTTACTTGCAACGACTGGAAGATGCAACTCAACGAGGTATGCAGCAAGGTATCCAGGAAGGTATTCAGCGCGCTCAACGCCTGATGGTTGAGAATCTGCTACAAGTAAAATTTAGTGAGATTGATGAAGAACTAGCCCAAATAATCGAGCCTTTGATTCAACTAGAACCCCTCGATCGCACGCGGCTGATTATGCTGCTCGATCGATCGCAATTACTAGCTCGTTTTGACCCTAACAATCAAACAGAATCTTAACTCAGCAGCGCACTCTGCGATATGTAGGGTGCGCTGAATCGTAGTCCCTACTACCAATTGTCAAGTTGCGATCGCGTACCCTTGCAACTTCCAAGGTGCACGTGGATATAACATTTTAAGTGATTTATATTTGAATTCTGTAGGGGCGGGTTCACCAACCATATATAACAATGACCAACAATCTAGATAAACCCGCCCCCACCCAACGACAAATCGCAATCCGCGTTAATCCGCTTTCATCTGCGGTTAAAAACCTCCAAATCTACTTACTAGCATAACCCGTACTTACCAAAAACTCCCGCAGTTGCCCAAAAAATTGAGTGCGATCTGCTGCTTGGTAAACCCTCTCCAATAACTGCCAACTTTCCATCTCTTGCCCCAATACATACTGGTTCGCCATGTAAGCCGCCAACACCCCTTTTGCCTCCCCATCTTCACTCAAACGCTTGTTAGATTCCAGCCAAAGTTCACAGGAATTCGTATATACTTGCACCGGATACTGCTTAGTTACATTCAGCATTTTACCTTGGCGATACTGCCAAATTTGCAGCGGCAACCGAGAATCAGCATAATTCGTAAAAGCCTCGGAAAATCGCCCGTCTAAGCTCTTGAATTTCGGGAGATCATTTTTGCCGTAATCGACAATTTCGTAACTCACATTGCCCCAAAAATGCTTAATGTGAGTATATTTCTTGGTCGCAGGTTCGTAGCGATAAATAAATGAATAATTGCAGCAGCGGACACCACTTTTTGTTGACACTAAATCTGCGAGCACTTCCGGCTCTTTGTCGCCGTCCAAATCGCGGACTCGCAGCGATAACAAACGCCCTTCCGAAACTTCCTCGCTGGCTTTTTTGTCCGGGTTGTCTACTAGAGAACGAGTCGGAATCAGCACGGTTTCTTCCAATGAAGCTTGACCATCTCGGATAATTTTAATGCGGATATTTTTAGCATTTTCTTCTTCCTTCACGAAAGAAACTTCCGCCCTGATTTTACCGGATTCCGAGATTTCTGTAGTTTTCGGTAGCCCCATATCCGGCGGAACTTGCGCGATATATTGAGAAGGAACTAAGGCTGTTTGTCCCGGTTTGGCGATTGCTTGACAGAGGAAAGTTGCTACTTCGGCGCGAGTCGCATTGCGTGTGGGCTCGAGTTGTTTGACTGCGGGATAATTGACTACAAGTTGTTTTTCTGCGGCGGCGGCGATCGCATTTCTGGCCAGTTCGGGAATTGCCCGCGCATCCTCAAAAGTCGCATCCAAAATCTCAGCCGCCTGCCCCGCAGGGGAATACTTCAATCCGCTGCTTAAAGCTACCAAAACCTGCCAGCGAGGTATATTTAAAGTCGGGTTAAAAATACTGCCGCTGTAACCGGACAGAAAACCTGTTTGATAAGCTTCTCGAATCACTTTGAAACCCCAATAAGTCGTAGGGATATCCACAAAACTAATCGGATTGCGGACGGTTTTGGCATCTGGAAAAGCCTTGCGAAGCATCGCCGCAAACTCAGCACGACTGACGGGGCGACTCGGCCGAAAACTGCCGTCTTCATAGTAGCCAGTGATGATTTTTTTCTCCGCCAATTCTTCAATACAAGCTTGAGCCCAATGGTCTTTCACATCCTTAAATTTAGCTTGAGCAAATGCGGGCCCTGTATTCAGCCCTGGGAAGACCCAATTTCCGAGGATGATGCCCAAGGCTACCACTAAAGCGATGAAAGTTTGCCATTTTTGCGATCGAACCATACAACAGCCTCCTTTAGAGTGCGAATTTGCGATCGAAACTTACGCCCGGTTTACATAATATCAGGTATTCCAATCAAATCTAATACTCATTTTTGAGAATTGGGTTAATAACTGGAAATAAAGGTGCGATCACAGGTTCGGCTGGTGCTGGTTTAGTTTCGGCTTTAGTCGCTTTGGGAATGCCCGAAGACAAAGCAACCATCTATCAAACCCGCGTCGAAGCAGGGGAATTTCTGGCGATCGCATAATTTCCAGCCGACAGAACTGGCGAATTTCAACTGTTGCTAGAAAGTGGTAAACTCATAAAAGATAGAATCCAGCCTCTAGAATTTTGGTTCTAGAGGCTTGTGCTATTTTGGATTTTAGATTTTAGATTTTAGATTGTAAAAGACTGAATCTCTAATAGTTTGGAACTTTCCTAAAAAAGGGTAATTTTTTGAAATCGGTATTGCACTAAGTTGCGTTGTCAAGTACAATCTAGAGGCTTACAATATTGAAAGTGGATTTTTCAAATGCAAAAATACGTCTGTACGGTTTGCGCTTACGTCTACGACCCGGAAGAAGGCGACCCCGACGGGGGAATACCGGCGGGTACTCCCTTTGAAGAGATTCCCGACGATTGGGTTTGTCCCACTTGCGGGGTGGAAAAATCCGATTTTGAACCAGAAGAATAAGTGAGAAATAATTTGTCCGATCGAATGCTCAAAATTACAGTCATAGGCGGCGGTGCTGCGGGTTTTTTTAGTGCAATTACTTGTGCTCAAACTTACCCGCAAGCCCGCGTCACTTTACTAGAAGCTGGCCGGCAAGTTCTGGCAAAAGTTCGCATCTCTGGTGGCGGGCGCTGTAACGCCACTCACGCTTGTTTTGACCCCGCTATTTTAGTGCAGAATTACCCCAGAGGAGGGAAAGCTCTGCGCGGTGCTTTTACTAGATTTCAACCTCGTGATACTGTCGAATGGTTTGCCAGTCATTCTGTTATATTGAAAACAGAAGCAGACGGACGAATGTTTCCTGTTACCGACGATTCCGCGACAATTGTTAACTGTTTGATCCGGGCCGCGGAGGATGCTGGTGTGCAAATTCGCACTGGTGATGCGGTAGTTTCAGTCAAGAAATTAACATCGGATATCGGGGAGGGCGGGCACGGGGGCACCGCCCCTACGTTTGAAATTGTGTTTAAGTCGGGGGAGCAATTAAAGTGCGATCGCCTCATCCTCGCTACTGGTAGCAATCCCTCTGGTTTCAAGTGGGCAAAAGATTTAGGTCATACCGTGGAACCGCCTGTTCCTTCTCTATTTACTTTTAACATTTCCGATCGCAGAATTCAAGATTTAGCCGGAGTTTCTGTTGCTAATGCTAAGGTAAAATTGCCAGCGGCAAAATTAGAACAAAGCGGGCCTTTGCTAATTACTCATTGGGGTTTGAGCGGGCCTGCTGTACTCAAACTTTCGGCTTGGGGTGCGAGATTTTTGCACGATCGCCATTATCAAACATCTGTCTTAATTAATTGGCTCCCCCAGTACAATCCAGAAGTTTTGCGCCAGCAATTGCTAGGGGTGAAGTCCCAGTTGTCCCAGCGATTGGTTGTCTCTAGTTGTCCGTTTCCGATTCCGCGCCGCCTGTGGGAACGTTTGACAAGTGCGATCGGTATTGACGAGCCAAAACGCTGGGCGGACATCCCCAACAAAACCCTCGATAAACTCCTGCAAGAGCTCGTCCAAGGTGAATATCAAATCGCCGGAAAAGGCGCATTCAAAGAAGAATTCGTCACCTGCGGCGGCGTTAACTTAAAAGAAGTCGATTTCAAGACAATGGAAAGTCGCCACTGTCCCGGACTTTATTTTGCTGGCGAAATCTTGGATATCGATGGCGTGACAGGCGGCTTCAACTTCCAAAGTGCTTGGACTACAGCGTGGTTGGCCGGGATCGCGATCGGCAAATGATAGTATGAAGGAAGAAGGAAGAAGGAAGAAGCATAATTTAACCTTTGCAAATTACCTTAGTAATTACCAATTATGATTGACATAAAAGTTCCGAAAGTCGTTATTAAACCACTGACATTCAACTCGATAGAAGAAGAACGTCGCCACCGAAAAGAGCGTCTAGCCGCTGCTTTAAGATTATTTGGCAAGTTTGGTTTCAGCGAAGGAATTGCCGGACATATTACAGTTCGTGACCCCGAACTCCTCGATCATTTCTGGGTTAATTCTTTTGGAATGCACTTTAGTTTAATTCGAGTCAGCGATCTAATTTTAGTCAACCACAAAGGCGAAGTTGTGGAAGGAAACAAACCTGTCAACGAAGCAGCTTTTGCCATTCATTCCCAAGTCCACGCCGCCCGCCCCGACGTAATAGCAGCCGCCCACGCCCATTCTCCCTACGGTAAAAGTTGGTCGAGTTTGGGTCGCCTGCTAGACCCGCTGACTCAAGATGCTTGTTCTTTTTACGAAAATCACGCTTTATTTGATGATTACACTGGAGTAGTTTTGGAAATAGAAGAAGCCAAGCGCATTGCCAAAACTTTAGGTGACAAAAAAGCGATAATTTTACAAAATCACGGACTTTTAACAGTAGGTGAAACTGTAGATGAAGCGGCTTGGTGGTTTATTGCAATGGAACGTTCTTGTCAAGCGCAGTTGATGGCCGAAGCAGCGGGAAAACCTATTTCGATTAAACCGGAATGCGCGCGTTTGACACAGCAGCAAGTAGGTTCGCACCGCATGGGATGGTTTAGCTTTCAACCGCTTTATGACATGATAGTGCGTCGGGAACCTGACTTGTTAGATTAGCTGTTTGTAACCGACAATAAAACCTTTTTGTAGTAAGGACGAAGAGTCCTTATTCCTAAAATCAAACAAAGGACTTACGCACTTCGACAAAGAAACCGGGTTTTTTATCTAACCTGTTGGTGACTACGAATTATTTTCCTCAAAAAACCCGGTTTCTAAGCCCCGATGGGTAAGTTTTATGAAAGAGAGGACTAAAGTCCTCACTACGAACTTAATTATGATTAGATTAAAAAAATTATGCTGACACTGACTCCAACCAAGCTATCACATCTTCCTGACTGGTAAAATCTAGCAAAACTTCTCCTAAATTATCTAATTGTTGAGGAGATAACTGCTGGATGCGAGTTTGAATTTCTGGTGAAATTTCACCAGTGCGCCGCGCGATTTGACGCAGGATTAATCCTGTTTGCCCCTCAATTAGACCTTCTTGGCGACCTTCTTGGCGACCTTCTTGGCGACCTTCTTGGCGACCTTCTTGTATCCCTTCTTGGCGACCTTCTTGTATCCCTTCTTGGCGACCTTCTTGGCGACCTGCTTGGAGACCTTCTTGGCGACCTGCTTGGAGACCTTCTCGTATCCCTTTAATAACAGCACCCCGCTGGTCTTCAAAGAACATTTCGCGCTTTTCTAATGCTTGTAACTCGTCAAGGTTTAAGCTAGATCTGTTAGCGATGTTAAAAGCTGTTTGAATTTCGGGTACTGATGCCAATTTATCCGGTATTTGATCTAGATCTGGAGCATTTTTGATAAAATAAACCCAGCTTTGAATCAGATTTTCAACTTCTTCTAATCTTTTGTGAAATTTAGGGAGTTCGAGAAACACTAACTCTATTTCTCTATAATACTCGAAGTTTTCTTCTACTTCTTTGAAGACGAAATGTGACAGAAATTTCTCGGTATTTTCAAACAAGACAAAATCTGTAATCGTCAGAGCGATTAGAGGAACTAATTTTGAGTAGCCTTCTCTTGGTTTGAGTTGAGTTGCGTAGGTTTTGGCTGCATTATAGATGACGCGCTTCGTAAAAGCTTCTACGTTGATGACCTGCATTTCAATAATTACAGTTATGCCACCCGTAATTTTTGCTTTGACATCCAGGTAAGTGTCTTTTAATCCAGTAATGGCAGGTGCAGCATAGGGATCGATGATTTCTAAGTCTTGAATTGTTGGCTCTCCGTTGTAGAGCATAGCATTGAGGAAGCTCATCAAAACTTCTTTACTCTGGGGCGAAGCAAAGATTTTTTTGAAACCAAAATCTGTCTTAGGGTTGATGAAATTCATAATGGGTAATTAGTAAATGATGTTTAATGATGGTAATTATATCACAAAATTCCTTCCATCTCTAAATCTTCAATTATCTGCAATCCGCGCGGGTCGCCAACTCGTAAAAGTGAAGATTTAGCGTCTTCCCGCACGCCCATATCTTCGTCTTCTTCTAAGGCTTCAATCAGAGCATCGATCGCGCCGGCGTACACTACATTATTCGGCAATTCGCGGGCTAGTTGCCCGATCGCCCAAGCGGAGTTACTTCGCACAGCAGACACAGCATCTCGGCGCAGTGCTTGAATCAATGGCGGAATTGCAGCAATCACCACGTAGTAACCAACTTTTGCCATCTGACCAAGGGAACTGGCGGCCCACAAACGCACGGCCGAAATATCAGTTTTCAAAGCATCAATTAAAGGTACTAAAGCGCGATGATCCCGGCAATTTCCCAGGGCCCAAACTACTCCTTTCCGAACGTAACCGTTCCAATCGCGGTTTAGCTGCTGGATCAACGGTTCGACAGCATCGGGACTCGGATTTCGCCCCAAAGCATAAGCCGCGCTCACCCGCACCAAGGGGCAGACGTCTCTCAACAAATTAATTAAAGGCCCAATTGCTCGATCGTCTTGCAGTTCGCAAAAAGCCCGCGCAGCAATCATCCGGTGCTGAGCTTCGGGCGATTCAAGTAAAGGTAACATTTGGTCTGGATCTGGCAGCGGGGGTTCGGATTCATCGAGTTGATCCAAGGGGCTTTCCAGTTCTGGGTCAGTATTAATGGCGATCGGGTTGTCGTTATTGTGCATAAAAAAACTTTACCGCACTGAGGATACTCCTGGGTAACTCAGTCTGTTGACGGTTGACTGTTGACGGTTGACTGTTGGCAGTTGTTATTTATGAGCAGCAAATAACTAATAACTCATAACTCATAACTTATCACCAATCATAGATATTTTATCATCGAGACGGAATGACTTTGATATCCTAATTTTTGATAGAGATTCAAGGCTGGCTGATTATTCAGAAATACTTGCAAACCAATTTGCCGATCGCCTCTTTTTTTTGCCCAATTTTCTGCATGAATAACTAAATATCTACCGATTCCCAAACGTCGATGTTCCGGTGCTACATAGAGCAGAAAAATGTGAGCGTGCCGTTCTCCGGTACCTTGGTCGATCGCATTTCCCAACCACAAACATCCAATAGTGGATTTGAGATTGTGAACTTGAGATTTGAGACTGGGATCAGAAGATGGAAGTGCCGACAAAATTGCTTTCTCTTGCTCCCGATTTTTCTGGCACTCCACGAACCAAAGCGGTGTTTGGTTGGCAAAATACTGCTCAACAGTTTGAGCCAAATGTCCAAATTCCCCATCAGGGTAAAGCTCTCCGTATGTCCGGTGCATAAACTTTACCAGTTGTGCGCGATCGAGTCCAGAGCCCGATCGCAACGAATAGCCCGGTATCAAATCCGACATCAGATTAGCCGACACGGTTAGGGGAATAATTTAGCCCCAAGAAAATCGGATTTACGGTGGCTGCTTGTTTTTCTGGAGTCACTTCCTCAATCGGTGCTGGGGCGGCCATGTCAGCGGGCAAAAAGATGCGAGCGCTGACTGCTACGAGGGCTACGAAAAATACTAATATCGCGATCAATGGAGCAATGTATTGACGAATGATACTCATAACTGCAAAAATCTTAATTTCGGAGTTGATAATTTTAAGTATACCATATAAATGCGATCGGTTATAATTGCCTCAAACGCATAATTAGATCGCTGACTGGGCGGCCATCAATATCAACAAACACAAAACATAATATTATGACTGTATCTCCTGCGGTTTATGAAGTTCTAGCTAAGTCAATCGTTTATTTGAACGATCGACCAGATTCGCAAAATATAGTTTCGCGTTTTCTCGATACTAATGGCTATTATATCGATCGCATTTTCGACGATCAGCGAACTGGTTTTTATGCGATCGGCTTCGGTGCAACCGATCCCCAGAACCCGCCCGTTCTAGTATTCCGTGGCACAGACTTTATCGGCAATGATGCTATATTTGCCGACTCGCGGAACATTGGTTTTCCCGAATTTGAGAATAATAAAGATGCGATCGACAACTGGCTGAAACAAATCGGTACAAATTATGGTCAAAATCCGAATTTGTTATTACCGGATGTGATCGGTCATAGTGTGGGCGGTGCGATCGCGCAAATAGTCGCTACTGAGTCGAACTTGATTACTGGCAATATATTTACTTTCAACTCTCCTGGAGTCTCGAAAACTACAGTCAACACTTTCCGGCGTAATCTCAGCATAACCCCCAACAAAACTGCCAATCATTACATCGTCAGCGGAGATTTTGTCAGCCTATTTGGAGAAGCTTTTTTGCCAGGGAGAGCATTTATTCAGACTTTTACAGACCCCAATATTGACCCGCTAATTATCTTAGCTAAACAGCGCTCAGAAAAGCTATTAACGAATCCACCCGTAGGTTTTTTCCAAAGGCAAATCTCTGTCGAAGACTTAAATAGTCCAGAGTTTACTTATAACAATGACTCGGACTTTAATGAATTTATAGCTGCCATGAACTTTGCCCTACCAGAGGTATCAATAGCAATCAGAACAAGAGCAGGTGCGGAGAGTTTGAGAACAGCTCCAGAATTCTCTTTTGTGGGATTAATCAAAGAAATGCAAGTTGGTTTAGCTCCCCTACAAGCAAACTATTTATCAGGAGACGATCGCAATAATGCAGCTACTGGTGGCGGCGGAGATGATACCATTATCGGCAACGGCGGTAACGATACTCTCAGAGGTAATAGAGGTAACGACAGCATCACTGGCGGTGGTGCAGATGATTTCTTGTACGGCGGCAGAAACAACGATTATTTGAACGGCGACGACGGAGATGATTTGATTGCTGGGGAGTTGGGAAACGATATTTTAATTGGTGGTAAAGGACGCGATCGTTTTGTATTAGAATCTGGCGGCGGAGGGGATGTGATTGTAGATTTTGAAGACTCTCAAGATTTAATTGGACTGTCGCGAGGTCTAACTTTTGCTCAGATTAGAATTAGTCAAAGTGCTGATGGAGCTTTAATTAGTATTCCGATTACTGGTGAAATTCTTGCTACTGTTATGGGTGTATCTGTCAGCGATATTTCTCGACCAGATTTTGTGCAACTTTAGATAATGTTGGGTTGGTAGTCGCTGGGGGCAGGTTTATTTAATACCAATTTTTTATGAAGCTGCATAGAATTCGATCCCCCCTAACCCCCCTTAAGAAGGGGGGGACAAGAGTCCAATCAAAGTCCCCCTTCTTAAGGGGGATTTAGGGGGATCGGAATATGTGCAACTTCACATTAAATTGGTATAACCCAATTACAAATTACCAAATTCTCAAATCTAAAATCAATTTAATTGGCTACAAATTTGATTGAATAGGAATGAGAAATTTGCAGCTATATGAACTAGCAAAATAATCGTATTTTTTGATATTTTTTTAATGTCAATTGTTGCAAAATGGCAACTATTGACAATACTTGAAACTTGAGTTATGCTGGTATTAATTTAATTGAGTTAAACTAACTATAACAACTAAACTATTATGACAAATAATAGATTAACTTTGCTCGGATGGTTATTGACGATTGCGTGGCTCAGTGCAGTAACTTTGCCGGCCAATGGGCAACCAATCACTCCAGCAGTGGATGGTACGAATACGCTGGTAACTCCCAGTGGCAATCGCTACGATATTTCTGGGGGAGCTTTGAATGGAGACAAGGCTAATCTTTTTCATAGCTTTACTCAGTTCAATCTCAGTGAGGGTCAAATTGCTAATTTTTTGACTAATCCTAATATTCAAAATATTCTGGGACGGATTAATGGTGGGAATCCTTCGTTAATCAATGGATTGATTCAAGTGACTGGTGGCAATTCTAATTTGTTTTTAATGAATCCGTCCGGGATAATTTTCGGTCAGAATGCGACGCTGAATGTGCCTGGTTCTTTTAGTGCTACTACGGCGACGGGGATTGGTTTTGCGGGGAATCAGTGGTTTAGTGCGATCGGCAATAATAATTGGACAAGTTTAGTTGGGGCTCCGAATTCTTTTGCTTTTACCAATTTGCAGCCGGGAAGTATTGTTAATACGGGAAATTTGACTGTTCCACTCGGTCAAAGTTTAACTTTAATGGGCGGTAGTGTTATTAATACTGGTCAGTTAAATGCGCCCGGTGGTCAGATTACGATCGCAGCAGTACCTGGTCAAAATTTGGTGCGGATATCTCAAACTGGGAATTTGTTGAGTCTGGAAGTACAGCCGACGGCTAATCAGGGTTCGTTGCCGAATAATTTGACGCAACCGGTGTTATCTTTGCCGGAGTTGCTGACTGGGAAAGGTGTGGAACAGGCTACGGGTTTGGTGGTAAATCCGAATGGTGAGGTGGTGTTGACGGGGGGTATGGCGGTGCCGGTGGCTGCGGGAAGTGCGATCGCCTCTGGTAATCTCAACGTTTCCGATAACACTGGCGGTACTGTAAGTATTTTAGGCGACAAAGTAGGTATTATTGCGGGCAATATCAATGCTTCTGGGATTAACGGCGGCGGTACTGTACTGATTGGCGGAGATTATCAGGGCTTGGGGAGTGTGCCCAATGCTGCGCGGACTTTTGTGAGTGGGGACTCGACTATTAATGCTGATGCTGTGAGTAATGGGAATGGCGGGCGAGTCATAGTTTGGGCTGATGAAACTACTCGTTTTAATGGGAATATTACGGCGAGAGGTGGTTTGTTTTCTGGGAATGGCGGCTTTGTGGAAGTGTCGGGAAAGCAAGCGCTGGATTTTCAAGGATTAGTTGATTTGCGATCGCCTTTTGGAATTGCTGGAACCTTATTATTAGATCCTACTGATATTACTATTAGTGCAGGTGCGGATGCAGACGGCACATTAGGGGGAGTATTTACGCCCTCGGCTGCTACTTCTACGATTAAAAATACGACGCTGCAAACACAGCTAGGTTTGGGAAATGTGACTATTTCTACTGCGTCGGCTTTTGCGAATCAAGGCGATATTACAGTCAGCGCTCCGATATCTTGGGCTACTAATAATTCCCTGACTCTGAATGCTAATAATAATATTGATATTAATAATAATAATATCACAACTCTGGGAGGCAAGATCACTCTGAATGCTGATAGTGATAATCTCAATGGTGGTCGTCTCAGTATCCTGAGTTCGACGATTAATACAAACGGGGGAAATTTTCTAGTAAATGGTCGGGGGAATGCTGTTTTGCGGACTGGAATCGCGATCCAGGGCAGCACAATTAATGCCGGAGGTGGGAACATTAACCTGAATGGTGTTGCAGGAAATACGGCTGGCAACATAGGTATTTCTATGGATAGTGCTAGCAAATTGCAAACTACTGGAAGCGGGAATATTACTCTCAATGGAACTGGTGGTAGTAGTCTTAATAGTTCAGGAATAGTTTTGCGGGGGCCTACGATAAGTTCAGTGAATGGCGATATTACTTTGACTGGTAGCGGCAACGGGATTGGAGAAGGTATTTATCTGTTATCGAGTGGTGTGGTGGAATCCACGGGAACAGGTAGTATTACCATGACGGGCACTGGTGTGAATGGCACAAGTAGCAATATAGGGATATTTGTCGATAGTGACAGCACAGTTCGATCGCTCAATGGAAATATTAGCCTCAAAGGTACTGGAAACGGAACTGGAAGCGACAACACCGGAATTAAGATTAATGCTACCAGCACAGTACGATCGACCGGGGCAGGGAATATTACTCTCAACGGTACCGGTGGGAACGGGACATCTAATAATGCAGGGATATCTATTGGTAACACCAGCACAGTGGAATCGACCGGGGCAGGGAATATTACTCTCAACGGTACCGGTGGGAACGGGACATTTAATAATGCAGGGATATCTATTGATAGCAGCATAGTGCGATCGGCTGGGGGAAATATCAACCTGACTGGTACTGGTGCTGGAACTTTAACCCAAAACACCGGCGTTACAATAAACAACTCTACAGTGCAGTCAACGCCGGGGAATGGGACTGTCACCATCACCGGGACGGGGGGAAATGGGACAGGTAGCAATGAAGGGATAAGTATTGATAATCCCAGCACTGTAAAATCGCTGAATGGAGATATCACCCTAACTGGAACAGGCAAGGGAACCGTGGGCAACAACAGGGGCATTGCAACCGCAGGGACGGTTGAGTCCACAGGCGCCGGGAATGTGACTCTGAGCGGTGTTGGCGGCAATGGGACTGATAGCAATCAAGGCATACAAGTTGGGGCGGGCACAGTGAGTTCGCTCTCTGGAAATGTCAGTTTGACTGGTACTGGTGGCGGGACTGGGTTTGTGAACGAGGGTATATATGTAGATAGTGGCGCTACAATCCAAACCGCAGGCTTGGGAAAAGTGACGTTGACGGGGACTGGGAGTGCAGGGACGGCGACTAATTCCGGGATCTGGCTCAACTCAGGCACGGTAAAATCGCAGAATGGAGATATTGCTTTAACCGGTACTGGTGTAGGGACATCAACTAGCAATGACGGCATTCACTTCGGCACGGGCACGCCGATCGTGCAAGCTACGGGAACGGGTAATATTAGCCTCACGGGAAAGGCTAACAACAATTCCATTCCAATTAACCTTACCAGCGGTACGATTGATGCGAATTTAGGCGGCAATGTCACTTTGACTGGCGATGAAATTCAACTGTCAGGAACAAGCAAAGTTAATGGTATTGGGACTATTCAGTTGCAGCCGCTTACTCCCAGTTTAGATATTACTGTGGGTGGTAATACTGCGGACGCCCGTTTGAATCTCAGTGCAGCGGAACTCGCACCTCCCGTATTGAATGGGTTTTCCCAAATGATTATCGGGCGTACAAATGGCACTGGTGCGATCGCAATTGACCCCCCTGGTGTTACTTTTAATTTCCCCGTCACCATGCAAGCTGGCACAATTGCAGTCAATGGAAACATTACAGGTTTAAACAACGCTTCAATTACTTTTAATGCTCCAACGACTAACTTAAATGCAAATATTGCCACTAATGAACAGAAGATTAATTTTGGTGGCAAAGTCTCTCTGGCTAACAATTCTAATGTCACCCTCAATACTGGGTTAATGAATGCAGGCGATATTAATTTTGGGGGAACTGTTGACGGTGGCGGTAATCTAACTTTGACTACGGGAACAGGGATTATTAATCTCAACGGGGCAATTGGGGGGACAGTGCCTTTGGGTTCCCTGAAAATAGCCAATTCTCTCAATGTTACCAGTCCGATCGCGATCGCGATTACAACTACAGGCGATCTTACTACTGGCGATACGACAAATCCCGGAAGGGCGATCGCCCTTACCAGCACTAATGGTACGATTACGACGAGTGCAACAGGGGCGATCGATACAAATTCTACTACCGGAAATGGAGGTCCGATCGCACTCAGTGCCAACAAGATTAACGCTGGTAATCTTAATTCTAGTTCCACTGCTGGCAATGGCGGAAAAATTACCCTCACTGGCAATACTGGCGACATTCTGGCAACCCCAGGAGCAATTTGGAACTCTAGTTCTAGTTCTGGTAGTGCCGGAGATATTGCGATCGCAACTCCCAATCAAGTTGGGGCAAATGTGATTGATGCAAATGGATTGCCCGGTACTGGAAATATTAGCATTAGCGGCAATGAGATGGGCTTTTCGGGAGGAGTAGATTCCGTCAAGAGTCAAGGTACTTTGTCAATTGGGCCGTTTTCACCAAATGTCGGAATTCGCTTCCAGGCTGCACTTGCTGATGATCCGCAGGCGATCGATTTAGGAGCACCGTTTTTATCCTCATTGCGTAATGGATTTAGTGCGATTGTTTTCGGAGGGAACACTACTACAGGCAATATCACTGTAGAGAATTTGCCAGCATCTTTTAAAGATCCTGTGACTTTCAATACTCAAGGCACTATTTTTGTCAAGTCTAATCAATCGATTTCGGGAACTGATAATGCTTCGATTACTCTCAATGCTACAACTAATAACCTAAATGGCAATATTAACACCCTATCTCAAAATATCACAATTAACGGCAATGCCATAGTTGGTAATAATGTCTTGGTGGGAACTGGTAATTCAGCAGGCGGCAATATTCTGTTTAATAATAACATTAACGGCGGCGGCAATCTCACCTTAGAAACAGGTAATGGAAAGATTGATGTGATAGGTGCGATCGGCAACACAACCGCATTAGGAAATCTCACCGTAAACACTTCTGGTACAACTACATTTAATGCTGTCAATTCCCAAAGTTTAACCACCAATGCTGGCGGTACAACTCAACTGAATGGTAATGTCACAACAACGAGCACTCAGACTTACGGAGATGCAGTCACAATTGCCAACAATCCGACTATTGCAGGTAATGTTATTAGTTTTAATGATACAGTTAATGGCAATAGCAATTTGACTCTGAACGCGGGTACTGGTAATGTTACGTTCACAGGTGCGATCGGCAACACCACCGCATTAGGAAATCTCACCGCCAATACTTCTGGTACAACTACATTTAATGCTGTCACCGCTAACAGTTTAACCACTAATGCTGGCGGTACAACTCAACTGAATGGTAATGTCACAACAACAAGCAATCAGACTTACGGAGATGCAGTCACAATTGCCAACAATCCGACTATTGCAGGTAATGTTATTAGTTTTAATGATACAGTTAATGGCAATAGCAATTTGACTCTGAACGCGGGTACTGGTAATGTTACGTTCACAGGTGCGATCGGCAACACCACCGCATTAGGAAATCTCACCGCCAATACTTCTGGTACAACTACATTTAATGCTGTCACCGCTAACAGTTTAACCACTAATGCTGGCGGTACAACTCAACTGAATGGTAATGTCACAACAACAAGCAATCAGACTTACGGAGATGCAGTCACAATTGCCAACAATCCGACTATTGCAGGTAATGTTATTAGTTTTAATGATACAGTTAATGGCAATAGCAATTTGACTCTGAACGCGGGTACTGGTAATGTTACGTTCACAGGTGCGATCGGCAACACCACCGCATTAGGAAATCTCACCGCCAATACTTCTGGTACAACTACATTTAATGCTGTCACCGCTAACAGTTTAACCACTAATGCTGGCGGTACAACTCAACTGAATGGTAATGTCACAACCACCAGCACTCAAACTTACGGAGATGCAGTCACAATTGCCAACAATCCGACTCTTGCAGGTAACGGTATTACTTTTGATAATACAGTTAATGGCAATAGCAATTTGACTGTAAATGGGGGAAGTGGTAATGTTACATTCACAGGTGCGATCGGCAATTCTAGTTCTGTAAGCGGGCTGCAAATTAGCGGAAAAATTATCAATGCTAATTCAGCGGTTAACGTAGCTGGCAATGTCGGCATTTCCGGTGATACTATTAATTTACAACAGACTTTAACCACCACGAATAACGGTACGCTAACTCTTAGCAATACTGGTAATCTCAATATTTCAAATAATCTCAATTTAGACGGTGCTTTTATTCAAAATGGCGCGGGAAGTGTGGCACTGAATGGAAATATTAATACAACTAATGATAATATTAGTTTTAGTGGCCCGGTGACATTAAATGCTCCTGTCACTTTTGGACTGGGAAATGCAAAGATTGCTTTCGGTTCAACTTTAGCCGCCGGAAATAATGCGCTGAGTCTCACCGCAGGCGAAATTGATTTTTCTGGGCAAGTTTCTGGTACTAATGCGCTAACGCTGCAACCCGCAACCGCAGGACAAAATATTGTTGTTGGTGGGACTGACAATAATACTGTGGCTTTGGATTTGACCGCATCGGAAATGAATTTGATTCAAAATGGATTTAGTTCGATTACTATTGGGCGATCGGATAGTACCGGGAATATTACTATTCCTAATAATCTCACTTTTTCCGATCCGGTAAATATTCAAACGAAAACTGGTTCGATCGCACTTAGCGGCAATATTACCGGAAATGACAACAGCAGCATCACTCTTAATGCTCCCACGTTGAGTCTGAACGGTGGCATCAGTACAACTAATAATATCGCTATTAATGGTAATGTCAAAGTCGGCAATGATGTTGCGATCAGTAGTGGTGCAGGTAATGTTAGTGTAACAGGTGCGATCGACGGCGATCGGCGCTTAAACATTGATGCTGGTAAAGGTAATGTGCTGCTACAAGGAAATATCGGACAAACTACAGCACTTTCTGGTTTGAATGTTACTGCTTCAAATACTAATTTAGGTGGTAATGTTACCACGAATAACGGGGAGATTACTATTAACAGCGCTTTGGGGTTAAGCCAAAATGCGAAATTGAGTTCTGGAGGGGGAAATATTGCCTTTGGAGGGGCGATCGACAGTATTAATGGCAGTTTCGATCTAAATCTGGCAGCAGGTAGTGGCAGCGTTACTTTCGGCGCACCAGTGGGCGCTACGAGACAGCTAGGAAATCTGACGATCGCAAATGCTGGCAATGTGACAGCCAATTCGACAATTAACGCCCAAAACTTGGAAGTAAATAGTACGGGAAATATCAATCTTTTGGGAGATGTTACTGCTTCTAATTCGGGAAATGGAGGATCGATCGCACTTTTGAGTCCAGCGGGCACAGTGAATGTGAGAAATTTGAATACATCGGGAAATATTGGCGGTAACATCACCGTTGTAGCTAAAAATTCAATTACAGCCGGACAAATCAACTCTAGTGCTACAGTCGGAAATGGTGGTAATGTTTCCTTAGATCCGATCGGCGATATTCAAGTCGGTTTCATCAATGCCCAAGGCGGCACTAGCGGCACCGGTGGCGATGTTTCTATTTCATCCACAGGGGGATTTTTCGGCGCTACAGATTCTTTCCCAACAAGTTTGTCACCGACGGGATTTGCTAGCATTTCTACTGCTGGCGGCACCGGTGGTGGAAATATCACAATTACACACGCTGGAGGCGATGGTGGCGCGCCCATTCAACCCTTTGTGGTGGGGGGGGTGCTACTATCAATGGCACGGCTGCTGCAATTACAACTGGACAATCTACGATTCAATCGCAGTCGTTTCCAGGTTCTGATAATGTGGGAAATATTGCGATCGCGACTGATAACGCAACGCCAACTCCAACTCCAACTCCGACTCCAAGTGTGACTCCGACTCCGAGTGTAACTCCAACTCCGAGTGTAACTCCGACTCCGAGTGTGACTCCAACTCCAACTCCAAGTGTGACTCCGACTCCGAGTGTGACTCCAACTCCAACTCCAAGTGTGACTCCAACTCCGAGTGTGACTCCGACTCCAACTCCAAGTGTGACTCCGACTCCGAGTGTGACTCCAACTCCAAGTGTGACTCCAACTCCGAGTGTGACTCCGACTCCAACTCCAAGTGTGACTCCGACTCCGAGTGTGACTCCAACTCCAAGTGTGACTCCAACTCCGAGTGTGACTCCGACTCCAACTCCAAGTGTGACTCCGACTCCGAGTGTGACTCCAACTCCAAGTGTGACTCCAACTCCGAGTGTGACTCCGACTCCAACTCCAAGTGTGACTCCGACTCCGAGTGTGACTCCAACTCCGAGTGTGACTCCAACTCCAACTCCAAGTGTGACTCCGACTCCAACTCCAACTCCAAGTGTGACTCCGACTCCGAGTGTAACTCCAACTCCGAGTGTGACTCCGACTCCGAGTGTAACTCCAACTCCAATTCCGAGTGTGACTCCGACTCCGAGTGTGACTCCGACTCCAATTCCGGTAGTAACTGAGTCTCCGGTGGTAACTCCGACTCCAACTCCGGTTGTGACTCTGACTCNGACTCCAACTCCGGTGGTAACTGAGTCTCCGGTGGTAACTCCGACTCCAACTCCGAGTGTGACTCCGACTCCAACTCCGGTGGTAACTGAGTCTCCGGTGGTAACTCCGACTCCAACTCCGGTTGTGACTCCGACTCCAACTCCGGTGGTAACTGAGTTTCCGATCGCAACTCCGACTCCAACTCCGAGTGTGACTCCGACTCCAACTCCGAGTGTGACTCCAACTCCGAGTGTGACTCCAACTCCAACTCCAACTCCAAGTGTGACTCCGACTCCGAGTGTGACTCCAACTCCAACTCCGAGTGTGACTCCGAGTGTGACTCCGAGTGTGACTCCAACTCCAACTCCGATCGCCACGCCACCACTACAGTTAGTATCAGAATTAACTGCGATCGCACCCGTGACAACAACATCGCCCACAGCAGCAGCCACGCCCGCACCGAAACGAGCATCCTCAACCGTTGACGCAGAAAATTTTCAACCTAGCAAAGCTCTAACGCTAGAAAATCCAGGTAGTGTAGCCGATCGAATTTTAACCATCGATCGAAGTATCACCAGTCAATTGCCACCAAATCGCCCCACACTCCCCCAAAAATCACAACAAGTATCACAAGTCAATCCTAATTCTGATAAACTATTGGGATACGTTCCATCTCCCGATCGCCTTTTCGAGCAAAACAACTTAGAAAAAACCATCTGGGGAATCGAACAAACTAGAAATCAAGAATTTTCAGAATATCTGGGCGTAAAAGCCAACCTCCCAGAGCAAAACGTCCTGATTAACAAATTCCAACAAACTTTACAAACCATTGAACAAAAAACAGGCAAGCGGTCTGGTATTATCTATCTAATCTCGCGAGACGAACAATTAGAAATAATCTTAGTTCCTCCCGTAGGACAACCGATTCGCCATAGCCTACCCGAAGCCAAAAGAGCAGCTTTACTTCCATATGTTAACGAGATACGCAGTGAAATTACAAATCCCAGAAAACTCAACATTACCAGTTATCTCGCCTCGGCTCAGAAACTGTACAAATGGTTTATTACACCCCTAGAACCAGACTTAGAAAAATTAGGAATTAAAACTCTGTTGCTATCAGTCGATCCAGGATTAAGGAGCCTACCATTTGCAGCTTTACATGATGGCAAAAACTTCTTAGTTGAAAAATACAATTTTAGTCTGATTCCGAGTTTCAGCACGACAAACACTGATTATAAATCTATTAGTCGCGCTACAGTGTTAGCAATGGGACGGTCAGAGTTTGTTGACCAAAATCCCTTGCCCAATGTACCGATCGAATTACAGAGTATTTCTACTGAGTGGCGTGGGCCATCTTTTCTCAATTCGAGTTTTACTATAGACAATCTCAATTCGCAACACTCACAGGGAGGGTTTCGGATCGTTCACTTAGCAACTCACGCTGAATTCAAACCAGGACAAGCCAGTAATTCTTATATTCAAATGTGGAATACTAAATTACAACTAAATCACATGGATGGTTTGAATTGGCGCAATCCCCAGGTAGAATTGTTGGTATTAAGTGCTTGTAGGACTGTTTTGGGCGATCGGGAAGCAGAGTTAGGTTTTGGAGGTTTAGCAGTAAAATCTGGCGCAAAATCTGCTCTAGGGAGTTTGTGGTATGTTGACGATGGAGGCACCTTAGCGCTGATGAGTGAATTTTACGAGCAGTTGCGAGGAGTGACAATTAAAACAGAAGCTTTGCAACTTGCTCAACAGGCAATGATTTCTGGAAAAACTCGGCTCGAAAACGGACAATTAGTAACAACAGGAGGCCAGTTAAATTTATCTGCTAATTTACAAAAAAAACAAAATTTTTCTCATCCTTACTACTGGAGTAGTTTCACAATGATCGGAAATCCTTGGTAATCTCACAGAAGTACGATTGCTGACTGTGACGCAGTTCTCAAGAGACATCTCTTATAATTCTTGTGGAACAGGCAGGATGCCTGTTCAAATGAAATTGTTAATCCTTATTTTTGGTTTGTAAAGAAGTGCGGAATGTGGGATATAATGAAACTGGTGGCAGTTTTTTTGTCTGATTAACCCCAAAAATAAAAGATTAAATGAAAAAACATATAATGTTTGTTTCTCTTCCTTTTCGAGGACACGCATCTCAAATGATTGTACTAGCCCAAGAATTACTGGGAAGAGGGTATCAGGTTAGCTTTGCACTTTCAGAAGACACCAGAGATTGGGTAAACAATACTGGCGTAATTTTTCATCCTTGGGATCCCAACCTAGAAGCAAGCGATCTCAAAAAAAATTATTCTAGTGATTCTATTTGGTATCAAGCTTCCCAGGAACAAAGTGTTTGGCGTGGGGAAAAAATGATGCTCGAAGAGATGACGGCATCTTATGTTTCTATGTATAAAACTTTAAAGCCTATTTTCTCTGATCATAGACCAGATCTGATCGTAGTTGATCGCGCCGTTACTGCAGCAATGGACTTATCTTGGCAGATGAAAATACCTTGCATTATTCAAAGTCGATTTTTAGGTAATTTTGTTCAGACTCCCTCAAACCTTCCGGGTTATGGGACTTCTTATTCTATTAAGATGAATAGGTGGGAAAAAATTATAAATAGACTCAGACAGCTATGGATATTACCACAATTTTTACCCGCTTTAAAAAAGCTTAATCAAGTTCGCAAGGATTGTTGTGGTTGCCAGAATTTGCCCGATCATTTCAGCCAAAACTTAATCATTGCTGGCACATATTTTGGGATTGAAATTCCTCGTCCTATCCCTCCATTAGTCAAAATGGTAGGGCCAATTTTTCCCCAAAAAATCGAGCCGATAAGTCCTTCTTTAAAGGAATGGCTAGAAGCGGGTGAAGAAGACACTGTAGTCATATATATTGCTTTTGGTACATTGGTAACACTAGAACCTTGGCAAGCAAAAGCCCTAGTAGAAGGATTAACTCACCCTCAATATCGCGTACTTTGGTCTATCCCGAAGCCACAGCAGTGCTGTCTCCCCCCCCTACCGCCTTCCTTTCGGATTGAGTCTTTTGTTCCACAACAAGCCGTTCTTTCTCATCCAACTATTCGTGTATTTGTTAGCCATTGCGGTATGAACAGCATTAATGAATCTCTATATTTTGGAAAGCCCATTCTAGCATTGCCTTTCTTAGGAGATCAATATTATAATGCTGCAAGGTTATTAGACTTGGGAGTGGCGTTAAAGCTCAATAAGAAAACAATCAAAAGTGATGAGGTGCGTCAAAAAGTTGATTTACTGGTTAAGAATCCCAGCTATACAGATAAAGCCAATAAAATGTCAGCAATTCTCAAACGGACTCGGGGACGTGAATTAGCAGCAGATATTATTGAAACGACCCTGGATGTTGGTATTAGCCACCTAGTGCCGGAACTGATTTATGAATAATAGTCATTTTTAATCTCTAACGTTTAAAATTATTAGGGATCTACCGAACCCCGAAGGGATCGGCGTAGCCTCACTTGCGATGCTTGGTCTACAGTGCTGATATTACTGCTTGATATGTTGATAAAAATATGATAGGATAGGTGTAAATATTTCAAGGTTTGATCTGAAAGACCAGAAAAACATCTTGAAAAAATATACAATTTATCAGTTTTTTGCAACTATGAGTCCTCTGAGTTTTTCTTATATCCCAGAAATATCAATCATTGTACCTACTTACAATCGAGCTAAATATTTGAGCGATTGCATTAATAGTGTACTCAATCAAACCTTTAAAGATTGGGAATTGCTTATTATAGATGATGGCAGTCAAGATGATACATTTGACATAATTAATCCCTTTCTGGAAAAACATGAAAATATCCGCTATTTCAAGCATAAAAACCGGAAAATGGGATTCTCCAGAAATGCGGGTATTCAAGCATCTTTCGGTAAATATATTACTTTTCTTGATAGCGACGATCAATATAAACCAAATCATTTAGAATCCCGTTTGGAGTATATGAAAGCTAATCCTGAAGTGGATTGTCTTGCGGGTGGTTTTGAAACCGATGGAGATATTTTTGTAGCTGATTATTATCAACCTGGAAAACTCATTAATGCCGAAGAGTGTGTTATGGGTGCTACTTTTTTTCTCAAACGTCATGTTTTGTTTGAATTAAAAGGGTTTCAAAATATTTCTTATGGAGAAGATACCGATTTATGGGAAAGGGCGCAAAAAAAATTCAAAACGGTCAAAATTTTTCAACCTCGTACTTATATTTACACCAGAGCCGAAGACAGTGTGAGCAAGAGTTTTACAGCAAATATTGATTTAAATAATGATTAGGAAAATAAAGCCGATCGCTCTTGAGATTTTCACTAGGTATAACCAGATCGCTTCACCCAAAAAAAGTGGGTTAATCGCGATTATCCTCAGTGTATGTTTACTCATTTTTGCCGGATGTCAAAGTGCAATTAACAAAAATGATGGAGTCATTCACTTAACCCTATGGCAAGGAATTAACCCTCCTGTCAACCGAGATGTATTCCAAAAATTAGTCGCAGAATTTAATCAGAAAAATCATGACATTCAGGTAGAGTCTATTTTCGTGGGTCAACAATTACCAAAAATTCTCACATCCGTTGTGGGTAATTCTCCACCCGATATCCTTTATTTTTACCCCCAAGTGACCGGTCAATTTGTTAATTTAGATGCCATTGTTCCACTAGAAGATTGGTTAGATAAATTACCACTTAAGTCAGAATTGTACCCCCAAGTTCTTGATGAAGTTAAATTAAATGGTCATACTTGGTCAGTTCCTATGTCTACCAGTCCTATCGGCATTTTTTACCGTCCTAAATTATTTAAAGAAGCGGGAATTACGGAATTACCTAAAACTTGGAAAGAATTAAGGGAAGTGGCAAAAAAACTAACGATAGATAGCAATGCCGATGGGAAACCAGAACAGTATGGAATGTTAATTCCTTTTGGTAAAGGAGAATGGACTGTTTTTACTTGGTTTCCCTTTTTATTAAGTGCTAATGGTGAAATTGTCCAAAATAATCGCCCTAATTTAATGAATCCGGGCGCGATACGGGCTGTACAATTTTGGCAAGATTTATTAAAAGATGGTTCCGCGACTTTATCAATGCCAGAAAGAGGTTATGAAGAAGGGGATTTTATTTCCGGCCGTGTCGCGATGCAAATTACAGGCCCTTGGACATATATTATGAAAAGTAATGTCGATTATGGGGTTTTTCCTGTACCTGTGGATGTTCGCCCTGCAACAGTTGTGGGAACTGGGACATTATTTGTAATGAAAACTACTCCAGAAAGACAGAAGGCAGCCCTGAAGTTTTTGGAGTATGTTTTGAGCAAAGAATTCCAAACTAAATGGAGTATTGGCACGGGATTTTTACCCATTAATATGAAATCCGCGAAGAGTCAAGCTTATCAGGAATTTCTCAAACAAAAACCAGTCCTGAATGTCTTTATTGAGCAATTGTCCGTTGCTGGCTCGCGTCCTATTATCGCGGGATATAGTCGCATTTCAGAAAATTTAGGTCGCGCCATCGAAGCTTCTATGCTAGGGCAACCTGTAGAAAAATCCTTACAAGAAGCTCAAGATCGTTTAGAGTTAATTTGGGAGGAAAAATAGGGCATACCTCACCAAGATTGAGAACTGCTCGTTCAACAATTAGCTCTAACCCAATACCGTTCAGTTAAGGCTAAAACTCAACAAATCTATGTAGGTTGGGTAGAACGAAGTGAAACCCAACAAAGCCTCGTCC
>NZ_NXIB02000039.1 GCF_002412335.2 Tychonema bourrellyi FEM_GT703 | reverse complement strand
TTTGAGCAAAACATCGATTATTTCCAATCTAAACCGGCTTCGCTGCCTAAGACCACTATCTTACTAGATAACGGCTATCACCCGGAAAAACTTACCCAAGCTTTGGAGGAAATTTATCCTCAGATCATGACCAAGATTCAATTTGAACTCTCAGCTAAACCATCGAAAGCCGAAAAGCAGGCGAAAGGGCAATCTGGATTTGTGCCTGTTGCTGCTAGATGGGTTATTGAGAGGTCAAACGCTTGGGTGGAAAGATGTAAAAGCTTGGTCAAAAACTTCGATCGCACACTCGCTCGTTCAAATGCCAAACTCAAGCTTTGCTTTATCAGACTGATGCTCAAACGACTAGCGATCGCCTAAAAGATCTCAAATGGGTTCTATATTTGATGAGATGAATGGCTTAAAAATAAACTGCAATTATTGCAAATTGGATCGGGTTCCAACATCCAATAGGCGAATCATTGTCTCAGCATCAGCGTTATAAACAAATCCTCTTGCTCCAGGTGCAAGGTTGTTATAACCCACTGCCCCTGCACGCTCAAACATGACTGGTGGCAATTCGCTAGAGATATCAAACAAAAACTTGGCATTACCATCTCCTGGCGGTAACTCAGTTGGCGAAGAAGGTAATTGTACTTTAGCTGCTTTGCCTTCCGAGATATGAGCATTCAGTATTAAGGTAGTGCCGTCACTGGTTCCTAGTTGTGATAGTCTCGATGCCGCAACTTGGGCATCAGATTGGCTATCCGGCGCACCATCGGTGATGTTAATTACGATTGGCGGAAAACTTGCCTGATGGCTTTTAGTCCAGCTATCTACCAGGTTGCAAGCCACCTCAAAAGCGGCTGCCATTGGGGTTCCACCACTAGCAATTGGCTCAATCCAGATCGGAAATTGTTCGTCAACTTCTACCAATCCGCCAGCACCATCAGAAATTTTCATCTTTACGGTATCAACTTTGAGGCAACAGTTTACTAACTCTTGCATTGTCACAACTGGCTTAGAAGCTAATTGGCCAGACAAAGCGTTTTTTGCTTGATTGCCAGATGCACCGTAGCTCAACAATGAAATATCGCATCGGTTCTTAATGACTGAACCTACTGTGCAAGTTAGACCTAGCTCCCGCAATACCCGGTTGACAGCTTTGGCACATTCCTCTGCCTTAGAGCCTCCTGTTGTACCGCCGAATTTAGACGACATTGAACCTGATTGGTCAATTAGAATGAGAATGTATCCCGGATTTTCGCCACTGAGTGATTGAGTGTATGACATTGCTGTACGATCGTGCATTTACTTGATAGTAAACTATCCAAACTCAACCTTAGCCTAGCGTAGACTACAAATTCAGCTATAATTAGGCTAGGAAAATTTTTTATCAAGAATCCCTCCAATGCCATCTACCAATGAACAATTCACCCAAGCGGCCAACCACTGGGATTTGGAAACGCTGTACATCGACCTATCCTCCGCTAAGGGAAAGCGTCTCACTCCCGTCGAAAAACTGCATCTGCGGGGGTTGCTTTGTGGTTACAGTCCCGCCGAAATCGCTGAAAAGCTCCATAAGAGTGTTAAAGGTGTGGAAAGTGAGGTGTGTACAACTCTGTATCCACACGTTAAAAGTCTCGTTGGCAAATCTAATGAAAAAATGGAGAACTGGAGGAATATTACTGAGTGGCTTCAGGAAGCAGGATATAAAACTCAGTCGTCTACTGAATCTCAATTGAAGAATTGCGTACCTGTTGACATCATCGGAAAGATAGCAAATATAAGTATTAAAAAAAATAGAATAACAATTGAAATAGATTTACAACAGACAGATAAATTACCTTCAGAAACCCCAACAGAAGACCTAAACAACAATAACTACACTAACAACTAAATTATAGAAAAAAATTGCGATCGCCCTTTCTCTAAAAAAGCCGGGGCGGGTTTATCTAGATTGTTTGTCAGACTCAAATATTATCTGTAAAACCCGCCCCTACGATGGCCTGTAGGGGCGGGTTTTACCAATGATCTATGTTGGAAACCAACAATATAATAAACCCGCCCCCGCCCAACGATTCAATTAATGACTGTGCCCGTGCCCGCCATGAGAATGCCCATGATCCCCGTGAGAATGCCCATGATCCCCATGAGAATGCCCATGATCCCCATGAGAATGCCCGCGATGCACCACCAAATTCGGATTTACAGCGATCGCACTTTCACTCAACAACGCTTCAATTTGAGGATTAGCCCACTCTGCTGCCATTTTTTCGTCGTATTGCTGCCATTTACCTCTAGGAAAACTCCCAACAGCAAAATCAAAAAATCCATGTTCCATAGAGAATATGCCACCGCGTTCATACATTATGATTAGAGGTTCGTAGGGTTCAGGTAAAGTAAATTCACTAACTTTTGGTAAATTTTTCACCCGATCCCAATGCAGGAACCACTCGCAGGTTTTCTCAATTATACCCGCCACATAAAACGGTGTCTCTGTGAAATGATTCTTAAGCACTTTAACCTTAGTTTCATCGGCACATTCTAAAGGGCAGATATGAGCAGCCACATCAAAAAACGGCCATTCATCTGTACAATCTAAAGCCTTGCCCCACAGCGCCGCACGCCTCAAGTATTCTCGCAAAAGAGCAATATGAGAGTTAACGCGACTATCGTCAGGCTCCCATTTAATTGCTAAAATTCGATCTAGTGCAGTATCGGTAATTGTTTTCGCAGTCATAAACAACTTTCATTTCGCCCTTTCCCTAAAAATACCAAAGGTCGATCGCCATTTTCACCTAAATCAATCTCAACTTACCCACTCCCACAAAGAAACCGGGTTTTTACTTAATCTGTCGTCTTCAACGCAGTATTATCGCAAAAACCCGGTTTCTAAGATCCTAATTAATGATTGTGCCCGTGCCCGCCATGAGAATGCCCGTGATCACCATGAGAATGCCCATGATCCCCATGAGAATGCCCATGATCTCCATGAGAATGTACGTGATCCCGGACAACCAAATTCGGATTCACCGCCACAGCACTTTCACTCAACAACGCTTCAATTTGAGGATTAGCCCACTCCGCCGCCATTTTCAGAAACTCAGGATGGTCATTTACACAAGGTAATTTGCGATAAGTAACTCCCTGACGTTGCTTCTGTAAAGACTCAATCACATGATCTACATCTAACAAAGTTTCGTGATTTTCTGTCGCAAATCCGATCGGCATAAACACGATCGCAGTTGCACCCAAATCAATCAAATTCTTCGCAGCCAACGTCGCATCCGGCTGAGTCCATTCAATCAGCGGCGTGTCGTGATTCAGCCAGCCCACCGAAATCAAAGGATAACGATACATCAAACGTTCCCGCACGCGATCGTACAAAGCTTGACTTTCCACAATACCCGAAGTAAAGCCCTTCGCCTTGTGTGGACAACCGTGATTCATCAGCACAATCCCAATCTGAGAAGGCAAATGCGCCACAGCTAAATCGTTTTTAATTTCTTCTTCAACCAAATCCGCCATTAGCTGAATGTAAGCCGGTTCATCGTAAAAAGAAGGAATGTAGCGCTGTCCAGTTACCCAATGTTCTTTACCATCAAAGGTTTGTGCTAAAGCCTTATTCACCTGTTCCACAGCAATCCCACTGGTGAAAACAGAATCAACAACCAACAGCGGATAAATCAGAATTTTGTCAAATCCTTCAGCTTTAATTTGCGGGATTACTTGTTCCGGCAAAAACGGCGCACAAAAGTTAAAAGCTTTGAACACTTTTACTTTGTCGCCCCATTTTTCTTGCAAATTATGTTCAATCCCCGCGCGCTGCTGTTCAAAAATAGCATTGTGCGGCGACACAAATTGACCGTGTTGGTGACTCCATTCATGCAAGTCAAAAATTGCCAAAATCTTCGCCAATGGCGGATAAATCCAAGTTGGTACCGGCGCAAACTTTGCCGTAAGTAAGTTTAAAGCTTGTTCGTTGTAGTTGGCAAAATCGTCATAACTTTCAACTTCGCCGTAACCCATCAGCAAGACAGCAACCCGGTCATTACTTGCGGGTGCAGGAGAAGTTTTGAATTCAATTTTTTCTGGAGAAGCAACCACTTTGTATTCCTCAATTTGAATGATTTGGAGAGTCGCAGGAAGGATGAATAAGAATTACCAAAAAAACTGGTTTCTACCAAAAATATTGGGCTTAGCAGCGATTCAGCCACAGAGAGACCTAATTTAGATACTGTCAGGGTCAGGGACAAAGAGCATTAAGTTTTATGTTTTCTTAAGACTTCCTCGCCTTGTCTCCTGTTTCGGTGTCTCGGAGCGTTCCCAGCGTTTATTTTGGGGGGATACTCTTCAAACACTACTCTGTTATCAGTTTAACATCCTATCCCCCTGGATGGCATATAATAAATTATGGTGTACAATAAAGTAAAGTTATGTTAAGCTCGTAATTAATTTTATGGAATAGCGATGAGACTGGTAATTTGCCCCGGAATTCACGACCGAAAACTAACTGATTGTTTCCTAGCGGGACTTTCAGAAGTTTGGGGAAACGTAGAACCCTGGCAAAATACCCAGACATTCCAGTCTGTCAAGATTTTTCCCGCTCATAAACATCCACCTTTTTCAGCACTTGACATATTCCACTTTTTGTGCAGTCAAGAGTTGGCAGGAGAAAGTCTAGTATTTGTCAGCTTTTCGGCTGGGGTAGTCGGGGCGATCGGGGCTGCTCTTCTATGGCAACAAATGGGCGGCAAAGTCGGGGCATTTATTGCTTTAGACGGTTGGGGAGTACCCCTGGGGGGCAATTTTCCGATCCACCGACTCAGCCACGATCGCTTTACACACTGGAGTTCGGCTATTCTCGGCAGCGGTGGAGACAGTTTTTATGCCGATCGCCCCGTTGCACATTTGGATTTGTGGCGATCGCCCCAAACCGCCCAAGGCTGGCAAATCAGTCACACAGCAGACGGTATTGAGACGGCTAAATCAGCCACCGCAGCAACATTTTTAGTTCACTTATTGAAACATTACGGAGTCCAATCAGTTGTTTAACTTTAATTTATTATCATCTGCGATCGCACCTATTTTTACCCTTACCAACCTAGAAAATCCTGTATCTTCTTCAGAAAGAAGCAAGAGCATTCAACAGTGGTTGGTATTTGGCGCTTCAGCATTTTTAGTATCAATTCCAGTTTTTGTGCAAGCACCTTTAGTGCGTTTATATCCAACAATCAGTTTGCTATCAACTATCCCCTGGTTCGTACTTAGTTTAATCCTAATTTTCCGCCCAAAAACCCAACTTTGGGGAGACTTATTATTAGGATTTGCCGGATGCTGGCTGGCTGGTTCGATTTATTGGGGCTGGTTTAGATGGGAGCCAATTTTGCACTTACCTATAGAAGCAATTGGTTTGCCTTTTGCTATTTGGTGTTTGGGCAAATCTTGGGGAAAAGTTGGAGCATATTTTTATTTAGGTTCGTTATTGGGAACCGCGATTACTGACGTATATTTTTACTTGACGGGTTTGATGCCTTACTGGCGCCAAGTTATGCACGCGGAACCGGAGTTGGCGATGCCGATTTTTCAAAGTGCGATCGGGCAAATTGACACTCCTTGGGGTATTGGCTGTGCGATCGTTTTAATCGCTGTACTTTTAACTGTGGGTTTGTTGAGTTTGCGCGATCGCACTTTGCATTGGCGCGCCTTCAGCGGAGCAGTTTTTAGTACGCTGTTAGTAGATGGCTTATTTTGGCTGGCTGCTTCGGCAGCTTAAGTCAGACTTACGCCATAATCAGGTTTCCAGAAACCGGGTTTCTCGCTAGATATCTAGTTTCCTTCCTAAATTTTCATATAAACCCGGTTTCTCTTGAGGTTGACACTGAATCGCGATCGACCTTTTAGGTAGAAGCGTGAGTCCAGGACTGTTAAAATCTAAAATCTAAAATCTAAAATCCAAAATCAATATCATGGCTTTCATTTCAATTCGCGGTGTAGAACATTATTACGAGTGGATAACAGCAGACGGAAGCGCCCAACCCAGCGGCAAACCAGTGATGGTATTTCTGCACGGCTGGGCAGGCTCAGCCCGCTACTGGGAAAGCACTGCACAGGCGATCGCACAAGACTTCGACTGCTTGCTGTACGACATGAGAGGTTTTGGGCGTTCTCCACTGCCACAACAGCCTCCTGAGTCCAGCTATGAACTCGAAACCTATGCTGAGGACTTGGCAGAATTGTTGGCAGCTTTGAATTTAAGTCGCGTCTACATTAATGCTCACTCCACAGGTGCATCAATTGCTACTTTATTTCTGAATCTTTATCCCGAAAAGGTAGAAAGGGCGATTCTGACTTGCAGTGGCATTTTTGAATACGATGAAAAAGCCTTTACAACTTTTCACAAATTTGGTGGCTATGTGGTCAAGTTTAGACCATCTTGGTTGGCTGCTATTCCGTTTGCCGATCGCATATTTATGGCCCGGTTTTTGCACCGCAGTCTGCCCACAGAGGTGAGTTTGGCATTTCTAAAGGATTTCTTAATGGCAGACGAGGAAGCCGCTATAGGTACAATGGTGACAGCAGTCAGCAAAAGAGCTGCCGAGGAAATGCCCGAAGAATTTGCGCGGTTAAGTGTTCCCACGCTGCTGGTAGCTGGAGAATTCGATCAAATTATTCCGGCTATCATGGGAAAACAAGCGGCTTCCCTCAGCGACAAAGTAGAATTTGTTATAATCCCAAATACATCTCACTTTCCAATGCTGGAGGATGCCGCAACATATTTGCAGCGAATCCGGGATTTTTTGCCAGCAGTGGCATAGCTGAGTTATTGTTCATTTAATGTACGATCGGGGAAGCCAGCTTTTAGAGCAGTCTTTACTCCGATCTTAGTTTTTAATCCCTAACTTTTTAAAGCGAAAGGTGGTAGCATGAACGACCTCGACCAATACTATAAAGTCCTGGATCTGTTACCGGGAGCAACTCCCGAAGAAATTACCCAAGCCTACAAAGATTTGGCGTTCATTTGGCATCCCGATCGCATTCCTAAAGATAATACTAGACTGCACAAAAAAGCCGAAGAAAAGATTAAGGAAATCAATCAAGCTCGTGAACAATTGCGATCGATTCAGCCGAGAAATCAGCACCAAAATACTCAGCAACAACATACTCAGCAACAACATACGCAGCAACAACACACTCAATACCAAAACTCTCAGCAACAACACACTCAATACCAAAAGACTCAGTACCAAAATACTCAGTACCAAAATACTCAGTACCAAAACTCTCAGTACCAAAACTCTCAGTACCAAAATACTCAGCAACAAAATACTCACTACCAAAACTCGCAGCAACAAAACACTCAACACAGAAACACTCAGCAGCCTCCCCCCAGGGAACCACGCTACTCTTCTGAAGCCTATTCCCGAAGTTATGGGGAAAAACCTACTAATCCTGCTGGCCCCTATTCCGATTCGTCGCGCTATCAATCTTCAACTTCATCCTCATCTTATCGCCAAACAACTCAACAAAAGCCCGATTTGAGCGGTTCCAACTTCAAAGGAGCTTCCTTAAAAGAAAAGGATTTTTCCGGCAGAAACTTGAGCAATGCTAACCTGAGTCAAGCTGATTTAAGCGATGCTTTTCTGCACAACATTAATCTTACAGGCGCGAATTTGCAAAAGGCCAATTTGTTCAGAGCGAACTTGTTAGGAGCTTGTTTGATCAATGCTAATTTGAGAGAAACAAATTTAATCGGAGCCGATTTGAGCGGTGCGGACTTGAGTGGTGCCGACTTAACAGGAGCTAAAATTGGTTATGGCGATCGCGTGATGGTAAAATTGACCGGAGCTAGATTATCAGGAACCATCTTACCCGATGGTACTGTTCACAGTTAATCAGTGTTAATTTTGCGTGAAAAATAGAAGTAGTTGCGTGAAAAATAGAAGTAGTACCGGAATTATAGAGGAAACTGCACGTGCCGTCTCCCTACCCAAAGTAACATTGTAGGGATACGGCACTGCCGTCTCCTAATTTCTTCTAGTAGTATGTTTGTCGCGCAATTTTCTCCCTGCCGCCAGCATAGCGCCTCCTGCTATCAAGCCCGCCATAGTCATCGGTTCGGGAACCGGCTCTACTGGTACGGTTCCTACAGAACCGCCTTTAATAAACACAGCCGAATCTAAATTGCCGTCCCCTACATCTTTAATGCGGATGCTGAGAACATTCGTCTGATTTTGCTTGAGCAAACCCTCAAAACCTAAAACTTTAGTAAAACCATCCAACTTAATAATACTAGCAGCAAGACCTGTCACGGTTGGATTATTGATATAATCCGGGTGATCCGTAGAGCGATTATCTGCATTCGGAACAAGATTATTAATTGTAACTGTTTTATCATCGCTCAACTTGGCCAAATTCTGGCCATTCAGCAACAGTTCAAAACTGTCATTAAATTCAGAACCGCCGAACTCTGGAAACTCCTCAGAACCAAATACATATTCAAAGAACAACTTTTCAGCCGTAGAGTCAGCAAAAAAGCTGAGGTCTAGCTGAGTTAAATCTCCAGCTTCGCCCTGGGGCCCAAAGTCAGTGTTTAAATCACTGCCATTTATCATTAGGTTATCTTTGATATTTTCCCCCGGTATATTGGCTACTATACCAGTGCTGAGGACAACACCTGACTGCAAGCCAAAGGGGTCATTACCAAAAGTACCGAAAGCAGCACTATTTCCAGTAAGTGAAACAGAGAAATTACTCAATCCTGCTGTCTGATTTCCTAACAACTGGTTTTTCAAGGTCTCGGTGTTATTCGTTGCACCTACAACAAATGCCATTGCGGGTGCGGTCAACAAGCTGAAAGCAGCAGCGGTGAATGTAGCAGTTAAGGCGACAATTCTATGAGGGCTGAGCATATTTTTATTGCTAAAATCATAGCTTTGAATTAAATCCACAATATTATGATCGCATTATATGATAGTAAAATATAGTACCTTTACAAAGACTTTACAGCTACGTGTTTATACGGAGATTGCGATTGATTTCAACTCAGTAATAGGGTGATAATTTAGATCCAGTTGGCACATCAATCAAATCGAATTCGGGCAAATTTCGTCAAAAGCCCCTTACTACTCCTTCCCCGCGCCGATCGGCAGCCCCCTCCAACCAACCATCAGACGTGAGGACGATCGCATTCGCATTTCCCCAATCTGCACCTTCCTGAATCATGTGTCCCCGCCTGCGTAACTGATCCAGCGTCGCAGCATCAAAACCTCCCCGTTCCACCATCAGGCGATCGGGCAACCACTGATGGTGAATCCGAGGTGCTGATACAGCCTCACTGACATTCATGTCATAAACCAAGACATTCAGCACAATTTGTAGCACCGTCGTAATGATCGTGCTACCTCCGGGAGAACCCGCAGCGAGGCGAAATTTGCCATTTTCGGTGACTATAATTGGCGTCATGCTGGATAAAGGAGTTTTCCCTCTTGCGATCGCATTTGCATCCCCACTCCCCACCAAACAAATTCGGCACTCCCGGTGCCGCCGCGAAATCATCCATCTCATTGTTGAGCAAAATTCCCGTACCAGCAGCCACAGCCCCAGCCCCAAAACCGCCATTCACCGTAAACGTCAAACTCACAACATTGCGCTCTGTGTCAACTACCGTTAAGTGTGTAGTCTCAGGCGACTCGTGTACAAAGCGATTCAAAGTTTGAGTGTCAACAGCTTTTACCTCACCCGAAGGTTTGGCTTTCGACATCTGAATTTGCGATCGTCCTGAAAACAGACAAACTAAAATAACATCAAACAACTCTTAACTTATACCTAAATCAAGTTATGAATACCGCCAAAGTCAGTGTCATTATTCCGGCATTCAATGCAGCCAAAACCCTGGCTGAGGCAGTTGCCTCCGCCGTCAATGGTAGCTACCAATATCTAGAAATCTTAATAGTTGATGACTGCTCTACTGACGATACTAGCAAAGTTGCTGCTAAACTTGCCGAGTCCGATCCGCGAATTCAGTTATTTATAAATCCCCAAAATTATGGGGTTTCTAAGTCGAGAAATTTAATGATCGATCGGGCAACAGGCGAGTATGTAGCATTTCTCGACAGTGACGATACTTGGGAACCAAACAAGCTGGAATTTTGTTTGCAGATGCTCGCAGAAAATCCAGAAGTCAAAGCTGTTGCTCACGCTTTGCGCTATTTAGACAAAAGTGGCAACAAGTTGAGTTATATTGCCACCTATCCGACAACCAAAGCCCAAATGCAGGCGATTAAGGTGACAGGGGAAAGTCCTTGGGTGTTCCCGTCTTCTGTTGTAGTCGATCGAGCAATTCTCGTCAAAGAAGGTGGGTTTGCTGAAGATTGGCTGGTAGGGGAAGATACGGAGTTATTTACCAAAATCGCTCAAAAGCACGGTTTGCTAGCTGCGACACAGCCCTTGGGAAATTATCGGATTAGGGAGAATTCTCTCACAGATAAGCACTGGCTAAAAAAACGCATTGCTGCCGATTGTGTCAAGGAAAATCAACGGCGGCGCTTGCAAGGAGAACCAGAGTTATCTTTGAATGAGTATGAACATTTATGCTTTCAGGATTTGCCACTTTGGAAAAGGCTCAACAAATTTAGGAAATTTTTGGCACTGCACTACATGAGAAAGGTCGGACAAAGTTGGTTGAATCGGGAGTTTTTGCCGACTCTTGTTTATGGGATTGTGACTACAGTGCTCAATCCTCAAGCTAGTTTGAATAAGTTGAAATGGATGAAGTATCATGAAGAAAGGTTTGATACTCTGTAGTTGATTGAATTTATGGACTGGCAGGAAATTTCTGGTAATTGGGTATTAATTCCTTCTAGACCGATCGCGATCGTACACTTTCTCGGTGGTGCATTTGTGGCGACAGCACCGCAGTTGACCTATCGCTGGCTGTTGGAAGCTGTGGCGAACCAAGGATATATTGTAGTCGCAACGCCGTTTGTGAATACTTTGGATCATATTGCGATCGCCCGCGATGTCCTCAATAAATTTGAAAATGCTCTGGGACGTTTGCAGGCGCGGGAGTCCCTGCGATCGCGATATCTCCCCATCTACGGGATGGGACACAGCATGGGGTGCAAACTGCATCTCCTGATTGGTGCTGTGTTCGACGTAGAGCGATCGGGCAATATTCTGATCTCTTTCAACAATTATGCGGCATCCGAAGCAATCCCGATCGTCGAGCAAATTTCCCCCGTCTTTAACGTCGAGTTTACCCCTTCCCCCCAGGATCTGAATCGCCTGGTACAAGATAGCTACAAAATTCGGCGCAATCTGTTAATTAAATTTAATGGTGACAACATCGATCAAACCCTGTTGTTAACCGACTTGCTAAAACAGAGATTTTCCGACATGATTACAATTCAGACCTTGACTGGAAATCATCAAACGCCCTTGGGTCAAGATGTTAGCTGGCCTGTTGGTAAAATTTTTACTCCCTTCGATGCGATCGGGCAGTGGGTAAAACAAGAAGTATATCGGGAATTAAATCAATTAAAACAGACAATTTTGCTGTGGCTCAATCCGATGTCAAAAATGTAAATGTTTGTAAGGGTATCAACACTTCTGATGTTTGAATATCTCAGTAGGGAAAGGAAATTAATAATGTAGAGTGCGTCAGACGAAGTGATTGATTAAAAATTTAACTTAAAAATCTGACGCACCCTACGAATACTAAAAATATGTAGTGCCATCGGCATCCCGTGGCTATTTTCGATCGTGGATACAGGGCGAATAATTTTTGACGATCGACAAACAGTTCCGTCCATCAGCCGTTCTCACATAACTGAGACTGTCCCCAATGTCTTTCATTAATTTTAGACCCCGCCCGCCCGGAGCTGCCAGATCGACTTTTTCCGAAATAGTTTTGATTTTTGCTTCTAAATCAAACCGATCGCCCCAATCCCAAATCTTAATCTCTACAAACTCAGCAAACACCGCCACCTGAATATCAACAGGCAAATCCGCTGGTTTACCATTGTGGGCGTGACGAACGGCATTCGTAAAGCCCTCAGCCAAAGCCAACTGACACCGTATCCACACACTTATGGGAATTCGCGAATCGTACAATTGCGAAAACCATGATAAAACTTGGTCTAATCCATTTAGACCAGTATTGACTTGAAGATCCGCTTTCTTGAACATCGGCAACTTTTCGGAACCTTTGAATTCAATCACTCTGGGCCACTGAAATTATTCATCGGCCAACGGGCAAAATACAATGAGACAAAACACAACGGTGGCAAAATTGAATGGTAATTTGACAATACTAGCTTTCGTTGGCTGTCGTCGAGGATGTCTAATCTACTAATCGGTTAATTATGATACCATAAATCGCACTTCTATGTCAACCAGGAATGATGTAGAGGACACGGCAGTGCCGTTTCCCTACCGCGATTCATTGATATAGAGGACACGGCAGTGCCCATAGGTGTCAACTTAACGTCAAACCCTGTCAGAGACTGTTGTTTGACGATTAGGCCCAGATCCCCCCTAACCCCCCTTAAGAAGGGGGGGACAGGAGTCTGATCAAAGTCCCCCTTCTTAAGGGGGATTTAGGGGGATCTAGACTCAGGTAAAAACCAGATTTCTCAGGGCTTTCAGGCTTAAGTTGACACCAATGGGCAGTGCCGTTTCCCTACCGCGATTCATTGATATAGAGGACACGGCAGTGCCCANTCTAGACTCAGGTAAAAACCAGATTTCTCAGGGCTTTCAGGCTTAAGTTGACACCAATGGGCAGTGCCGTTTCCCTACCGCGATCGATTGTAGGGACTAAGGCACTCGCGGTGTCCTGGCTGTGGGTAATATTAATTCTGATGCTATCGAATATGATATGATTAGCGTTGAGTCAAAAATTGAGTATAACTAAACAAGAAATGCTCAAAAAACTTAAAAAGCGTAGTTTTTCGGGATTTGTCCGGGTTTTTAGAGGCTGTCAATAGACTATACTCAATCTCAGGTCAACGCGCTGACAGTATATATTTTGAGTGACCCCCAGACGTTGAAAGACTTGTAGTACCTGAGTGCCATGTTTCAAATTCTGGTTATAGACGATGATACGGCTGTTCAAGAACTACTGAGAAGAACCCTGAAAAAACAGGGTTACGAAGTAACGGTAGCAAGTAACGGCGAAGACGGTATAGCAGAGGCGCAAAAATTGCGTCCGGCTTTGATCATTTGCGATTGGATCATGCCACGCTTGACAGGCATTGATGTGTGTCGTCGAGTCAAGGCAGATCCGGATCTGTCAACTACTCAATTCTTTTTGCTGACTTCTTTGGGGTCGATCGCCGATCGAGTCAAAGGACTTGACGCCGGCGCCGATGATTTTATCTCCAAACCCATTGAACTCAACGAGTTACAGGCGAGAGTGCGCGCCGGATTACGGCTGCACCAACTTAGTCGCGATTTAAAAATTGCCAAGCAAAGTCTGGAAGCAGAACTAGCTGAGGCGGCGGAGTATGTGCAGTCCCTATTGCCAGATCCGATGGTGGAACCTGTCAGCATTGAGTCAAAATTCATTCCTTCCCGACAGTTGGGAGGAGATTGCTTTGACTACAACTGGCTGGACTCAAATTATTTAGCGATTTACTTGCTTGACGTAGCCGGACACGGTTTGCGGGCGGCGCTACCTTCTGTGGCGGTGTTGAATTTGTTGCGATCGCGTGCCCTACCCAACATTGACTACTACAAGCCCAGCGACGTTTTGCGCGCCCTGAACACCACCTTCCAGATGAGTTACCAAAATGATAAATATTTCACCATCTGGTATGGAGTTTACAACCGGAGCGATCGCAAGTTAGTTTACGCCAGCGCCGGCCATCCCCCGGCGGTATTGATTTCTCAGTCCCCCAGCAGCAAAGCTAAAGTCCAGCAACTAAGAACCCCCGGAATGCCTGTCGGGATGTTCCCCGATGCTCGGTATCTCGATAATTGCTGCGATGTCGAGGATTTGAGCACTCTCTACATCTTTAGCGACGGGGTATACGAGATCAATCAACCCGATGGCAATATCTGGGGACTCGATCCCTTCGTTGACTTGTTAGCAGCTTACAACGGTGGAACTGCCGACGAGTTAGAGTTGGTTTTGAGCTACACTCAAAAATTGAACGCTAAAGCGGTTTTTGATGATGATTGGTCTTTGCTCAAGGTCAACTTTGGCTAACCGACTTCTGGCTGCATATCTGCGATCGCATAGCCAGAAGTCAGCAGCCAAAAGATTTAGTTATTTAGATCAGAATCTTGCTATTAAAAGCCTCGCGGGTAGGAAATATCTCAAAAACTCGATCCATGCTGGTGAGTTCAAATAAGATGCGGATTTGCTCGTTGATAGAACAGACGAATAACTGACTACCGGCGGCCCGGACGGTTTTGAGCGCCAAGACTAAAGCGCCCAAACCAGAACTGTCCATAAATGTCACATCTTGGAAGTCTATCAATACCACGTCGGCTCCCGCTTCTACTAGGTCACTAATCTCTAGGCGAAATTGACTTGCTTTGGTGCCGTCTAAGATGCCAGAGGGTTGAATAATTTTAACTACAGGACTCATATTTTGCAGTGGGAATGTCAGAATTTCTAGCCAGACTAGGTTAGTATAGCTGCGAGACGGACTCCGATCCAAATAGGAGAGAGGGATTCATAAGAGATTTTCACTCTTAAAGGCAGCACCCAGTAGCCTCTCAACAACCAGAGAAACTTATTCAGCTTCGATACCGGAAGATTGACCTCTTCGATTTTTCAAGGAGTTAACATAATTTTCGATTTCAACACCCACCACAGCGACATAGTAGCTACTATCACAATCAAAGCGGAAACAGCCGGTATGCCAGCGATCGCGCTCAAACCACCCATCACTGGAATACCGCCCATGATAATCGCTAGTCCCAGTGCCAAACCTGTGGCTGTGGCTGGCTGTTGGGGCATCATTTTGGCTGTGGCGACGAGGGTGACAGGAATACTCGACTGGAGTAGTGCTAAAGCCAGGATTAAAGTCAGGTAATTTGGTGGGTAAAATAATAATAAAACTGCGGCAATTGTGAGGGAAAAAATTGTGTAGCGCCTCCAGCCCCAGCGCTGTCCGAGAATACCACCAAAGATTTTGGCAATGCCGGCGACAAACGCGATCGCGATGAGAACATTGAGATGGGCTTGTAAAAGGAACTGGAAGCTAGTCCAGACTGTGGAAGTGAGTGCGATCGCGCTCAGTAATACTAGCAAAACCCAGTCATCTAATTGGGAATTTTCGATTGTTTCCTTCCCAGACAGAGCCGGATCATGGGAGAAAACATCATATTTTGACAAGTCAACTATGGCAACGATCACCATCATTAAACCGAGCAGTATTACTATTGGCAAGCTAACTTTGTAACCCGTCCATCCCCAAGCACCACCTACCGCCAAACCGATCGCTCCTGGTGCGGCAAAAATTCCCGGACCAGTAGTACGATCGGGAGTAGCAGTTAATGCTAAAGCGCCGCCACCTACATGAAAAGCCGCCGAACCAATTCCTGCTAAGATTACAGCCAGTTGAGAATGCCATTGAGCGATCGCTAATGCCAATAAAAGCGAAAACAATCCCACCAAAACAGCTAGACGAGGGCGTTGGAATTTATCTGTCAACATTCCCGCCAATGGCTGATACCCAAAACCCAGAATATTGTAGAGAATAATCAGCCAACTTGCTTGCTCTAAAGACATCGTGCGGGGTAAACCTCCTAACAAAAACCCTGCGGCTGCATCAGCTAAACCATGAGCAATACCAAGAATTAAGGAGAGGGAAATAGCAGAAAGGTAAATAGTTCGTTGGTGCAACCAGAATTTATGTTGATAATTTGGCATTGGCTTAGATATAGCAGTTGACAGTTGACCGTTTTGGTCAGAAACCTCATTTTTTTACGCCGTCGATTTTTTATCGTTCGCGCCATCAAAATCCATCGCTTTTATCTGAGGAACCAGGAGGACATTGAAATTTACCATTAACCAGTTGCGGTATCTCAGGAGCTGTCATTGATGGCTTGTCAGTTTCACAAATACCTTGAATGAATTGGTAATTGTCCTTGTCTTTAACAATAAATATTGTGGCTCGGTAACTTGTGAAATCCTTTCTTTTGCTCGTGGCTGTGAAACTAGCTTTCGTGGCATCGCCCTGACTATCATATCGATAAAATCCATATCTATTTTGTTTTTGTTTGCCGAATTTTAATTCTTGCCAATAATTATTAGCCAATTCTTGCCCATTATTAGCCAAGCGGTTTTTGTCACGGTAGAAGCTTTTCTGCAAGCTAATATAACTTCGTATGTCCCGTCTCACTTCCGAGGATATCATTCGAGGATTAGGTGTTAAAAATAGACTTTCATAATTATTATAGCCGAAAGTAGAAATAAGAGCCAAGTAAAAAATTATGTAACTTGCCAAATTGCTGAGGGAAGAAAATTGGACTATTTTGCATCTCGGAATATTTTTAGCTTTTAAAATAATGCCGTAAATTATAGATTCAATAGAAAAAGAAAGCAGGAAGCTAATCGAGAGAATTTCCATTAACAAGCTTGAAATTGGCTGTGCAAAGACAAGAGGAATTCCCAAAATAGAGGTAGCAATATTTGTCACTAAAACGGCTATGAACAACCTGGGAAAAGTAATGGCAATTCCCGAAGATTTCAAGCATAAAAAAAGAACGAACATCTCAATGGGAATAATGCTGACAAAAAGCAAGATACTACCAGTTTGTGACAGAACGAAAGGGGCCGCTACATTGGCTATGATCAATTGAGACATTAGGTTATGCTTGTTATTTAGAATGACAACTAATTGACAAATGACAATAGCTCAAACTGGGATCACTTTGGCGCGGTAGAGGAGTTTGTCGCCTTGTCTGTAGCCTGTATAGCGGACTTTGACTGCTTCTCCAGGCTGGGCTGTTCCTTCGAGGAGTTGGTGCTGTTGCGGATTATAGGGGATGGAAGATCCGACTGGGGCGATCGCCTCTACCCCCCATTCCTGCAATAATTTTTCCACAGGACGCATCAAAGGCAGCAATTTCACAGCCGGCAAATGTTGATTTTCCTGAGCTTTGCTAGCCGCAGTCGGCCACTGCAACATCCAAGATTCTAAAATTTGTAAGCTAGAAAGTTGGAATTCCTGCATGAGAGATTCCCGCTGAACATCAAGTGTAGCTTGCAGGCGCTGATATTCTTGTTGCATTGCCGTCGGTGCTGGCTGTTCTAACTCTACAGAACCAGGGGCAAAAGTTGCGAGTAGTTCGTTCAAGGAAATTTGTAAAGCTTGACTGATTTTCAGCAGGATATCTACTCGCGTTTGTAAGGCTAAGCCACGACGCAAACGACTGAGTTCAAGTTCGGAAATCCCTGCTTTTTGACTGAGTGCTCGATCGCCCTCAAGCCCTGCTTGCTCCATCAGACATTGCAGTTGAGGAGCATAATCTGGAATATTAGCTACCACAAAAAAGCCATCCAAAGTTATAAATGGATATCTTCTTTATCGTAAGCTGTCAGGTGTCGCAACTGCATCTTTAGAGCGGGCAAGATGCCCGCTCCACAAGAGTTTTACGATTTTTAATGATGCAAGCTAATTGATATAGCAATCCTAAATCATTTGTGTAATTCTTGTAGGGGCAAACCCCCCGTGGTTGCCCGCTTTGGTCGGGGTAGGCACGGGGGCACTACCCCTACATATTTTGCGAATCATTTAGGATTGCTATAGCTGGCTATTTGACAGCTACTTTGTCTGGGATAGCTACAGTTGCGGTTGTTGCAGCACCTTGCAAATGCGCCTCCAGGAACCACAAACGCTTGTCAATTGTCCGCGAAATTTCGGTATACAAGTCAGCGGTGTCAGCGTCGCCGAGTTCGGTTGCTTTATCTATGGCGACTCGCAGGTGTTGGGCATAGGGTGCGTAGCGATCGGCCAAAGCCGTCACATAATCCTTACCATCTAAAATATCAAAAGGAAATTCTGGCAAAATCGAATCAGCCGCCGCAGTGCGGGCTGTTCCTACCGCAAAACCGCCCAAAGCTGTCACCCGTTCAGCAACCGTATCAACATAATCATCAAGTTCTGTGGCCATTTCATCAAATAACAAATGCAACTGATAAAAGTCCATGCCTTTGACGTTCCAGTGAGCTTGCTTGACTTGGGTTTTCAAGTCCAGAGTCGTTGCTAGCGTCGCGTTGAGCAGCCCGACTATGTTCGATCGGGTTTCTGCTGGCATATCGATGCGAGTTGGATAAAGGCGTTGTTTGTGGTTGTTCAGACTCATATGTTTTGTACCTTGTTATTTTCCACTAAAAAATTTAGATTGGTGCAGTGTTTCCTGGACTTAGGCTAGGTGCATCTGCAACACGGAACGGGGAGCGCGGCGGACTTTACAGCGGATGGTTTCTAAACCGAGGCGCTGACAAGCTTCGTATCGGTGGCAGCCGGAGAAGCCGTAATACTGACCCTCTACTTCTAGCACGTCGATCGGCTCGTTTAAACCTACCTCGCGGATGGATTCCATGAGGGCGCTGACTTTGGTTTGGTCGTTGACTCGTGGCAGAGGGCGGCGAATCTGACTGAGGGCTATTTCTTCTATCCTCATTCTGGTTATCTCTTGCTTGTCTTTAAATCATACTCGTAATGACTTCGACTTGGCAAGCAAGATGTCAGGGAATTTTGAGATTGGGAGAACGGGGGCGCGCGATCGTCCATTTGTAGTATCCAGGCCAGAGGGCCCAGAGGCTGTGGGTGGAAAAATCAGCATTAAAATTTCTGTCCTATTAACTGCGTAGCTCAATTGAAAGTCCTAAAGTATTGACGTTTGAAAGCCCTAATTTGAATGCCATCAAGTTATAATTTTGTTAAGCAAAGCCTAAGTTACTCGTTAATTTACTGCATAGCAAATAAATTCGCTGCGATATAGTGCCATGATAAAAACATCCCAACCAGATATTATTGTGACCAGCCAAGATGGGGAATATCTAATGCTCGTTGAGGTAAAACTCAAAGACATCAGTATCGGTGCTCAAAACGCTATTGAACAGCTTAAACACACTATGGCATCTATTGGTTGTTCAGTTGGACTTGTCGTAGCTGGTGAGCGTGTTATTCTCCTGCGCGACTCATTAGAGAAGTATAATGGTGAGTCAATTTATGTAGTTGGTGAAGCGCAACTTCCAGATTCTTTGCTACCACTGGCAGACGAGCAATGGAAAGGACTCCCTGAGATTGAGTTTGAAGCGCGAGTTCAGCGATGGCTGGAGAAACTGAAGCTGACTGCTAGTATGGAAAGCTTCCCAAGTGACTTAAAAAACCTACTTGGCGAACCAATAATTAGCCTTCTCCGAATGGGCGAAGTAAGGGCTGGTGGCCCTAGATGGAGTAAGGTTGCAAAATGAAGCCAAAGGCAGTTTTAGTTGAAACAAATTGGGTAGTGGATGTTGTTGCTCCAGCATACTTGCAAAGTCCACAGGCTATTCAGTTGCTCCAACGTGCTCAGGCTGGTGAGTTTAAGTTATATTTGCCTGCAATATGTCTTGCAGAAGCACGGGAAACAGTACCTAGACGGTTTGCTCCACGTTCTCGCTCTGATGATTTACGCAAATTTATTAAATGGGCAAGAGATGAAGCTAGAGTTAATAGTGAGGATGCGGATGCAGCATATCGGGTATTTGCTCAATTTGATGGATTAGTAGCCAATGAACTGACCAAAGTAAAAGTTTCAGAACGATTGGATGAATTAGCGAACCATCCTAGTCTGAACGTCTTTCCGCTTTCAGAGCCAATGTTGGAGCGCCAAATATCTATTGGTGCAATGGATCTCTCGCTTAAGCCATTTGACTTGGCTGTTTTGGCGGCTGTGATAGTTAAATCTGAAGAATTACAGCAAGAGGGACACGCTTGGGTTGGTTTCTGTGAGCTAGATTCCGATCTTCAACCGTGGGACAAATCCGGTGCGCGGAAACGTATTCTTAGCGATCTTTACGATGATGTGCGAATATTGGTTTACGCTGACTTCCTGCTAGAAGATATAAGTGAGCTTCCCGATGGTTGGACTACTTGAACTTAGAAATTGCTTAACTATTAGACATCTCGTAAAAAGCAGGTTTTGAACAGGCAGGATGCCTGTTCCACAAAAATTATGGGAGATGTCTATTAAAATGTCGATCGCCCAAACCATTGCACAAATCCCCCCTACCGCAGGCCAGGTGTGCTAACCTACAATCAAAACTCCTAAATTTCCACTATCTGGAGACAGATAACCGTGTCATTCCAAGCACCTCAAACTCCCACTTACAAATGGTTTAGCTGCATTTCTAGCACTGTGCTGACAGCATTGTGCCTGTGGCCCCTCGCTAGCACTGCCGCCACCGCCCAAAGCCCCCAAAATCGAGAAATCAAAATCGGTGTCGTGCAACGGTTTGGCACCAAAGCCACCGATAAGTTGACACTGAAAGCCATACCCGGTGATAGTTTAACTCTAAGTTACAAAACTCCCAAAGGCATAGAAACCGCAAAGGTTCCTAGTATCAAGCTAGAAATCGCCGCGAAACCGCTGGAAACACCCGCAGTAGAAGAACGAGTGGTACTAAGTTCCCACCGCAGTTTTGAGAGTGCAGAAGATAGTGCCAATAAGTGGCGCGCTAAGGGAATTGAAGTAGAAATTGCTCAACCTTTACGCTGGCAAGTTTGGGCAAAAAGAGATAATTATAACTCTCCTTTAGTGCGGCGTTTGCTATTGCAAAGTTTGCAAACTCAAGGCAACAAAACCGCTTTTTTAGATACGAAAGTTCTGAAACAAGTACCCCAGGCATTTTGGGTTTTAAATGGCTTTCGTTTCAACCGCAATGAGTTAGATGTTGTGGCGGGTAAAAATGTGATTGAGGTAACGGAACAGACTACTCAAGAGGCGACAGCTACTGAACCTGAGAAAGCTATTCAACAAACTCGCCGTTATGGTGGCAGTTTGCACCTCCAGAAAAATGCTTACGGCACTTATACTTTGGTCAATGAAGTGCCGACGGAAACTTATTTGCGGGGAGTTGTGCCCCATGAAATAGGAGCTTTTTCGCCCTATGCTTCGATTGTGGCTCAAACTATTTTAGCGCGAACTTATGCGCTGAGAAATTTGCGCCGATTTGCTATTGATAATTACGAGTTGTGCGCTGATGTTAACTGTCAAGTTTATAAGGGTTTGACTGAGGTTTACCCACAAAGTGACAAGGCGATCGCCCAAACTAGCGGTTTGGTTCTAACTTATGAAAATCAATTGGTTGACGCGCTTTATTCGGCTTCTAGCGGTGGAGTGACTGCACTTTTTGGGGATGTTTGGCACGGCCCGGAACGACCTTATTTGCGATCGATCGTTGATTCTCCTAATAATATTTGGGATTTGTCGAAGCAGAGTTTGTCTGACGAAAATAATTTCCGCCGCTTTATGAGTTTGAAGAAGGGGTTTAATGAGGAAAAACAAGATACTTTTCGGTGGCGTGAAGAAGCTTCTTTAACATCGATTGCTGGGTTTCTCAAACAGTATCTTCAGAAAAAACAGCACCCGCTGGCTAATTTTAAAACTATTAGTCAGGTGCTGGTGGTGGAAAGGTCTCCCGGTGGTCGAGTTTTGCAAATGAAGGTACAAACTGATTTGGGGGCGATCGATATTGACAAAGATGAGATTCGTAATGCTTTTTATCCTCCCATCAGTACCCTGTTTTATCTAGATCCTATTTACAATCCAGACAAAACTCTGAATGGTTATGCTTTTGTGGGAGGTGGGTTCGGACATGGGGTGGGAATGAGTCAAACTGGTTCTTATAATTTGGCTAATTTGGGCTGGAGTGGCGATCGAATTCTCAGCTTTTATTTTCCTGGCGCTCAAGTTGTGCCGCTGAATGATGCGATTACATTTTGGCGGGAATAGACATTTTGGGATCGATCGGCAACTTGCTTTAGCGTCCAACCCTTTTGCTCAGCTAGTTCTCGAATCCGTAGTCTCACGTATCCCATTAGCGCGCCCTCAATCTTCCAAAATCTCGACCAAATCTTCCATCGTCACATCGAAGGCGCGCGCTATTTTGTAGACAGCAGAGAGATCGACTGTATTTAATGTATCGCGCTGAACGTAGCTTCTGACAGTGTTGTAGTTGACTCCAGATCGATCGGCAACTTCTTTGAACGTCCAACCTCTTTGCTCAGCTAGTTCTCGAATCCGCAGTCTAACGTAGCCCATATTTGGCTTGACATCGGTGCATATATACCCGACAATAGCTATGTACACTAAAAACGATCGCCCACCTAGCCTCGAAAACTTGAGGGCGATCGCCTTTTTTACCACACTCCGCAAACGCGGGGCAGGATTTCCCTATGATACCAACATCCAAGCCAAAATTAAACACTCATCCCTGGTGTATTGTGCGGCAATTACCAAATATGCAGCGATTGGTGGTTGCTCGATTTCACCGCCGAGGTGATGCTGACGGATATATCCAGATTTTGCGACGGTTGTTACCGGCGACTAAACACGCGATCGTTTTTGATTTGACAGGGGCTGAGAAATTGCCGGAAGTGCGACTGAATTAGATTCAATGTTGTAATTGATCGATGAGGGCGATCGTATTTGATGATAAGCGCGATCGCCCTTTCCTCAAATTCACTTGGCAACTGATAAGCTACAATATTTCAAGAGTATCTGAGAGCTTTTATCCCTATGAATACTCAATTAATGGTGAAACCTTCCTCCTTAATGCCCCAAGGCCTTAAAATGGTAGAGTTTGGGAATATTTACTTATTCAGATTTACCGACGATCTCCAATCTCGTATGGAAGAACTGCTAGAGAGAAAAAAACTAGATTTGTTAAGTGCCGACGAAATTCCCGAATTAGCTGGCATCATCGAACTATCCCGAATTTTTACGTTGATTAACGCCCAACTTTCTACCAAAGCCAAATGGTGTCCGATCGCACTCGACAACTTATACGACAGCGAGCTAAATATCTCTGCGAATACTGCCACTCTCCAGAATATCTAAGCCCCGATCGCTTTACCATAGATCATCTCATGCCTAAATCTCTTGGCGGATCTGATGACACTGAAAATTTAGCATTAGCTTGCCGTCGCTGCAACGAACGCCACTACAATTTTACCAAGGCAATTGACCCGGAAACTCAGCAAGAGGTTTCCTTATTTAATCCTCGTCAGCAACAATGGTCAGAACATTTTATCTGGACAGCAGATGGTCTAAATATTGTCAGTAAAACTCCAGTAGGTCGAGCAACTTGCAATCGGCTTGACCTTAATGATGAACGTTATGATGAAGAGGATTAGATTCGGAGATCGCGCAGGTTTTGGATAGAAGGCGGTTGGCATCCACCTGCTGAAGATCCTCGTCAATTAGAATAAGCACGATCGCTCAATCCCACTTGAATTCTGCTATATTATATTCGCTGAAGCAGGTATCTAAAAATGAATTTCACCATTAAACTGCTGGATGTTGTTGCATTACTCGAAAATCTACCAGAACTGGGTTTATATCGCGGTCAAGTGGGAACAGTAGTTGATGAATATGATGCAGAATTTGTTGAGGTTGAGTTTAGCGATTTGCAAGGTCGTACCTACGCGCTTGAAGCCCTTAGCCAATCACAGTTAATGATTTTGTATCATAGTCCGATCGCAGAAACAAGATGGCTAAAAACTCAGCCGTCACTACAAAAAGTAGTTTGAAATTCTTCATAATTCCCAACAAGCTAACAATTAGCCACTAGCAACATAAGTAGTGTTTATATAAATTTTAACAATTTATTTACAATTACTACCAAGTCAGAAACAATAAAATTGTTACACTTCACAATTTTTTGCAAATAACCGTTAAACTATTCTAACCTGCACGTCCCAAGCGTTGCAAGCTCAACCTATAGCTGTTAAGGATTCGTCCTGATTCACAGGAGCAAGATTTTAAAATATGCATCTCAGCGAACTGACTCACCCAAATCAATTACACGGCTTATCCATTCATCAACTCGAACAAATTGCCCGACAAATTCGAGAAAAGCATTTAGAAACTGTAGCTACCAGCGGCGGGCATCTTGGCCCCGGATTGGGCGTAGTCGAACTGACTTTAGCACTCTACCAAACCCTCGACCTCGATCGCGACAAAGTAACCTGGGATGTCGGCCACCAAGCTTATCCGCACAAATTGATCACCGGCCGCTACAACCAATTCCACACCCTGCGCCAAAAAGACGGCGTTGCAGGCTATCTCAAGCGCTGCGAGAGCAAATTTGACCATTTTGGTGCTGGACACGCTTCCACGAGCATTTCCGCTGCTCTAGGAATGGCGATGGCGCGCGACCTTAAAGGCGAAAACTTTAAAACTGTAGCAGTCATCGGCGACGGTGCATTGACTGGCGGTATGGCCCTCGAAGCGATTAACCACGCGGGCCATATGCCGAAAACCAATGTGATGGTAGTGCTCAACGACAATGAGATGTCAATCTCGCCCAATGTTGGCGCAATTACTCGCTATTTGAACAAGATGCGACTCTCGCAGCCGGTGCAATTTCTCAAAGATAACTTAGAGGAACAATTCAAACAAATTCCGTTTGTTGGCGAAACATTTACTCCTGAAATGGAACGCCTCAAAGAAGGAATGAAACGGTTAGCGGTGTCGAAAGTTGGAGCCGTAATTGAAGAATTAGGCTTTACCTACATGGGGCCGGTAGACGGACATAATTTGGAAGAGTTAATTGCCACTTTCAAACATGGTCATACTATCCAAGGCCCGGTGTTAGTTCATGTGGTAACGGTGAAGGGCAAAGGATATGCGATCGCCGAAAAAGACCAAGTAGGATATCACGCCCAAAACCCGTTTAATTTAGCGACTGGTAAAGGTATTCCTTCGACCAAACCCAAGCCTCCCGCTTACTCGAAAGTTTTTGCTCATGCCTTAGTTAAGCTAGCAGAAAATAATCCGAAAATTGTCGGGATTACTGCGGCAATGGCAACGGGAACTTGCCTAGACAAACTTCAGGAAAAACTGCCGAAACAGTACATTGATGTCGGCATTGCTGAACAACACGCCGTCACTTTAGCTGCTGGCTTAGCCTGCGAAAAAATGCGCCCGGTTGTTGTAATTTACTCGACTTTTTTGCAGCGGGGATATGACCAAATTGTTCACGATGTTTGTATCCAAAACTTGCCCGTTTTCTTCTGTTTGGATCGAGCCGGAATCGTCGGCGCTGATGGCCCAACTCACCAAGGAATGTACGACATTTCTTACTTGCGATGTTTGCCAAATCTGACAATTATGGCTCCAAAAGATGAGGCGGAATTGCAGCGGATGGTAGTCACGGGAGTCAACCATACCAGCGGTCCGATCGCCATGCGTTACCCGCGTGGTAACGGTTACGGCGTGCCTTTGATGGAAGAAGGTTGGGAAGAATTGGCGATCGGCAAAGCCGAAATCCTCCGCAATGGTGACGACTTGCTGATATTAGGTTACGGTTCAATGGTCTATCCGGCAATGCAAACTGCCGAGATGTTGAGCGAACATGGCATTGAAGCAACTGTGATTAATGCGCGTTTTGTCAAGCCTTTGGATACCGAATTAATCTTGCCTTTGGCACAGCGAATCGGCAAAGTTGTCACAATGGAAGAAGGCTGTTTAATGGGCGGATTTGGTTCAGCAGTAGCCGAAGCTTTGCTAGACAATAATGTCCTGGTTCCATTGATGCGGTTGGGTGTACCTGATACATTGGTGGATCATGCAACGCCTGAACAATCCTTTGCAACTTTGGGATTGAATCCGTCGCAAATGTGCGATCGGATCTTAGCCACATTCAGCCGCAAACAGTCTCCGGTTAGCGTCTAATTTAACTCGTTACCAGGCTCTGTATGGTAACGCAGAAATCAGGACACGGCAGTGCCCATTAGTGTCAACAATCAGGTAAAACCGATAGTCCGACAGGGGTTGAAACCCCTGTCTCAAAGCGAAAGTCCTCTTAAGAGGACTGAAGAACTCATTAGTCCTCTTGAGAGGACTTTCGCTTTGAGACAGGGAATTCATTCCCTGGCGGGCTTTCAAGCTTAAGTTGACACCAATGGGCAGTGCCGTGTCCCTACAATTAATTACGGTAGGGAAACGGCACTGCCTTGGACTCTATATCATTCCGGCATAGCCGGAATTGATATTATGATATGATTGAATGAAAGTTTTCACAACAAGGGAGAATCAACAATGACTTATCTCAACCCAACTCGCACAGTACGTCGGGGAAGATTATTTCCAGAAATTCAATGGTCAGAAGAAAAAAAAGCCCAGTGGCAAGCTGAAAGAGAAGCATTTTATCAGCGCTGCAAACCAATTTTTGATCGCCTCAAACCAGAATTAATGAAAACCCACTACAACTGGTACATGGCGGTTGAACCCGACAACGGAGAACATTTTATCGACAAGGATGATATGCTAGTTGCAAATATAGCCCATGAGAAATACCCGAAAGTTAAATTGCAGGTCTTTCGGATCAATGAAACCGGAGTTTGTGGCACGATATGATTCAAGGAACATTTGGTGATGAGGATGAGCTATTTTTTGAAATTGAATTGATTGCTGATAACGGCTTAGAATTACCTGTTGATGCTCTGCTTGATACAGGTTTTTCTGGCTGGTTAGCAATGGACAGTCAGGATTTAGACGGACTTGACTGGACATATATCAAACAAGAAAAAATGCGAACAGCTAAGGGAGAATTTAATTTCGATCTTTATGCGGGGAAAGTGCGTATTGAGGGTCAAGAATTTGATATTCCTGTTCACGTAGGTACGGGAGTACCCGAAGTTTTAATCGGCCGCCAGTGGCTAAAAAATCGGCGTTTGGTAGTTGATATTTCTGCGGGTGTTTTTGACATTGGAAGCGAATTAATAGCAAGATGACTTTAAAAAGTTTTGATATAGTAATAGTAGGAGCAGGCCCCGCAGGTGGTCACTGTGCGAGAATATTAGCAAAATCGGGTCGGCAAGTGTTACTTGCAGAACAAAATGATAGTTTTAATAAAAATGACTTTTCCAGCGCCGCCACGCCTCTAAAAACTCTCTCAAGATTTGATTTACCCGAATCAGTCATAGGCAGTTATTGGCACAAACTTACTATTAAAACTAGCAAAGTCAGTCAAACTTGGGAATCTCCTAAAAGCTTGGGAGTTGTTTTAAACTTTGCTAAATTTAGAGCATTTCTGGCAAGTGAAGTTCAGGGGAATGGAAGTGAAGTTTGGCTTGGTTATCGCTACATAAAACATTCACAAGCCAACGGCGAAACAATTGTAGAATTTAAGCAGCTATCCGACGGCAAAATCATCCAAGTTAGCGCGAAAATATTGGTTGATGCGACGGGTTTTGCGAGGGCGATTATGTATGAGAAAGAAAATGACAAGCCAGATTTCTTGTCTGGAACTGGTATAGAATATTTAATTGAAGTAGAACCAGAAGTTTATGATAGATATGCTAATGATTTAATCTTCTTTTTGGGCGACAAATGGATGCCGAATGGTTATTCTTGGATATTTCCGATGGAACAAAATCGGCTAAAAGTTGGCGCGGGCAGGGTTTTTTTAGATCCGAAAACTGTGAAGAATTTGGAACCTTTGAAAAAGTATATCTATTTACTGATTGATGAGTATTTGAAGTCGAAAAGTTATAAAATTATTGACAAACACGGTTCGACGCTGAAATACAGTCAGGGTTTGAAGGATATCTATTGTCAGGATAACATAATTGCGATCGGCGATACTGTCTCAACGGTGAATTTTCTGGGCGGTGAAGGGATTAGACACGGGATGGATGGCGCGGAAATAGCTGCAAAATATATTCAAAAATATTTGGACGAGAAAATCTCAGATTTTGGGGATTATGAGAGGGAAATGCACCGCAAGTTTGATCAGAAATGGCATATTTCGGAAAGATTGGCGGTGCGAAAGTATATCGATGATGTGAATGATGTACTTACTGATAAAACAATTGATTATTTGAAGTACATGAAAACTGAAGATGTGATGGATATTTTGTTTGATTATAAGTTTGAGAAGATTTCCAGAGGGTTGGGTGGTTATTTGATTCGGAAAATTAAGGGATTGATTGAGAGATTTCAATTGTAGGTGCGTCAGGTGAGAGATTGTTAGTTGAGGGAGAAATCTTGCTGACTGACGCACCCTACGGGGTGAAAAGTAAAGCATTTTCTGTGGTGACTTGGATTCGCGGAAGCGACAGTAAAGAATCTTCAAAATTGCTAAATTTCGATTCGTAGGACACACCATAAGTATAGCCGATCGCACCAACTAAATGTTCTACAATTTTATCAACATTTCCGTAGGGATAAGCAAAGCATTTGACAGGTTTCCCCAATCCCAGTTCCAAAATAGCACGAGATTTTGCCGCTTCCCGCACAATTTCTGTGGGCGACAAACCAGTTAGAGGTTGATAAGTCGCAGACATGGAACCAAACTCAATTCCTGCATCCCGTAGTTGCCGAATTTCGCGCCATCCCATTAACTGTACTTGTTCAGAATCTGCTTTTTCCCAGCTATTTGTCTTTCCAATCGACTCTGCTACTAAAAAAACAGTCGCTGTAAAGTTAAAGCGTTTTAGTAGAGGGAAAGCATGATTAAAAAAGTCGAGATAGCCCCCGTCAAAAGTTAGCAATACAGCTTTACCGGGTAAAGGAGTTTTCGCTAGTTTCGCATTTTGCCAATCTTCCCAACTCACACTATAATAACCACAATCTTTCAGATTCTGCAAGTGTTGTTCAAATATTTCTGTACAAATGCGATTGTAAGCGAGAATTGGCAAGTTTTCAGTGACATTATTATTGTCAAAAAATTGAGGCTTAAGTGATTGAGATATTTCTCGATAGGGCGACTTTCGCCAAATGATTTCTGGTGCATAAAATACTTGTTTTGGCAAGTTCTTTTCTAAGGGAATTTGGCTGATTGGTTCCCCTGCAATTGCCGCTACTTCTGTTAATTCCCGCATCGCCGCTGCTGGTAGTGTGGCCCGACGATTGACACTGGTTCCGATCGCACCTTCGCGCCTCCCGAACATCACCGCATGGGGTGGGTAAATGCCCCCAGAACCCTCTGCATTCAAAGATTTGGGTGCATTCGCCATTTTTTGAGCAGCAGAGGTTAAGCGCGATCGCAACGACATCTCCTTGCTTAGTGATTTTCCAACCAAAGCTTCTCGCACGCAGGCGACACACAATTCAAAACCGCAATTTTGAGTAATTGCCGATCGCACTTTTTGAGCAGAAACCAAGTTATTTTCCACCGCAACAGTTATAATACCGATAGCAACACCGCCGACTTTTACCAGCACATCAATTTCTGAAAGCTCAACTTTGATGTTAGGTAATTCCGCGCTAACCTCCACAGCAATCAAGTCTCTATCAAGGTTAATTGTGAATGATTCATCGGCTGTTTCTGGATTGTAAAAATATTCCGAAACCCAATTCGGACGATTCCAAATTTGCTGTAAAAATACTGTCCATTCAAACGGCAAATTTTCGGGATTTTGTTGAAAAAAGCGCTTAATAATTTCCCAAGCGAACTCAGATGCGATCGCATCAGCCAACACTACACCAGCCACAATCCCGTCACAGACAGGCAATTCAATGATTCCGAGTTCAACTCCCTCTAGTTGAATTGTACAGTAAGTGCGATCGAATATTTGCGGAAGCTCAATATCCAAAATTGGTTGACTCACCTCCACATTAAACTGATAGGCAATTTGAGAATTAACCCACTGGATTTGAGTTAAAATAGATTGAATTTGATGGCGGTTAAAATTTTCATGATATTTGTGAATATTAGTGCTTTGGACATCTCTGGTAATTCCTTGATGCCAAGGTAAATTCAAACTCAAATTAGCTGCGTTTTTCTTGTAATTAATTAGCATTGCAGCATCATACTCAATTCCAATAAAATCACAAATACCTGCTAGAACTAAATTTTTATTGTCAATAAGTTCCTCATATTTAACAAACATATGACGAGACTCATTAACATATTTATGGCTAATTAATACTGCATCTTTCCAGCGTTCAATACAGTGTTCTAAATCCCAAACACCGCCCCACAAATTGCTAAAAGTTCTCGTAGCCTCATACAGAGAAGCAATGGTATCCATACCATTTCGCAAAATATGGATAAACTTAGCATCCGGTACTAGACGCTGAATATCCTGAATAAAATATATATGTTCCGGTGTTTTTTCCAGCCAGATACTTTTATTTTCTTCTACAGCCAAACCATCTAAAATTCTGACAAACCAAGCAGCTTTGTTTTCATCTTTTTGACTGTTATCAAAATCATGTAAAAACTCAGGGCGATTAATCTCATCCCTAAAAAAAGTTTCTAGCCTACTTGGCAATTTTGTCGCAAACTCCTCATATAGCAAATAGTGGAAAAACTTGGATTCAGGAAAAGAAATAATTTCTGGATGGGCGGCTAACAAACTCTGAAGAATCGTCGTACCGCTTCTCGGAGATCCCACTAAAAATATTCGTTTCATTTTGGCACCTTACCATATTTAGCCTGGTCAATTTATGATTTAAAAACGTTTTAACTGACTATTTTACCAATATCAATCAAGGACTTTCTCGTAGGGTGCGGGCGGGTTTATTTGACCTGTTTGCACCTGTTAAAGCTTTTGGTGAACCCGCCCCTACAGGTTTTTAATAGTACAATATCTCAGTAGGGTGCGGGCGGGTTTATTTGACCTGTTTGCAGTTTTTGAGATTATTGATGAACCCGCCCCTACAGATTTTTTATAGTACAATATCTCAGTGGGGTGGGGCGGGTTTATTTAACTTGTTTGCACCTGTTAAAGCTTTTGGTGAACCCGCCCCTACAGGTTTTTTAGAATAGTACAATATCTCAGTCAACTCCAGGTAAAATCCTCTTTCAATAACTCAGAAAGTTCCTGATTATAAGGTTCAAAATAACTGGTCAATTCTTGTTCAATCGCCTCCGGCATTTTGCTATAATCCTCAGCACTATTAACCTCATATTCTTTAACTGTGCTACCACTAATATCCAAGAAATTTAACACTTTAGCAAACTCTTTGCCAGGATTTGCCTGAAAATCTTCGCTCTTCAAAATCAGCAACTGTTCCCTTGGGAAATAATCAAGCCAATTCTTGATTTGTTCTACATAAATTCCCCTCGACAAATAGGAATAATGCTGGTGATTGAAACTGTAATAACCATCATCAGAGCGAATTTTCTCTATTTCACCTTTTAGTCGATCGCCCTCAGATGCGATCGCCTTTTCAAACTCCAACTTTTCACAACCGATCGCCACTTCTAAATTATAGTGCAACCAAGCACGTTTCACCGGATTTCGCAGCATCACGATCAGCTTAACATCCGGGAAACACTTGTAAACCCGTTCCGCCACCAAAGGATGATAAATATAGTAACCAGTCATTTCCCACAGCAGCACCTTCTCACCCGCTACACTCCGAGTCAACTGCTTGTTATACCACTCAACCCCCCGTTCAAAATTTAAATCAAAAAACTGAACTCTCCTAGCACCTTCTTTAATAATTTGCAGGTGATTTTCCAGATAACCACACAAAGCCTCCGCGCCACACTTTTGAGCACCAAGAATTAAGAAATCTGGCTTTTGCTTGTTTTTCAACTGAGTGGAAATCTTGGCATAGCCGGGATTATTTTTATTCAAAGCATGAGTTGTTTCAGGTTTTTTAGGTATATCCAGTACCTCCATTTTACCTTGAAATTCCCAGCGATAGGGCGGACAAAGAATTGTTTTTTGGTGTACAGTCGATCGCACATATAGCGGATAAACGTGCCAGTGATAGTCGTAAGCATAGGCCCAACTCTTCTCATAAACCCCAGCATTCACATAATACTGACCATTTCCCAAGTCTAACCGATCCAAATGTAGCCTAATTTTGCCCTCACCTTTAGCTAGGGGAACCAATCGACCCATTTGATTCGTATTGGTGTCGAAACAATTTTGCCCATCTTCCCGGCTAATTGTCACCCCAAAAATAGCAGCAGGAATTTGCTTCGGAACTGAATAATGAATCTCTATGGTAACAGAATCACCGCTGTCAATTTCCTCATCTGGTAACACTTTGACATCCGTAATTTCTACTTCCAAAGAACCGAAGCGATTTTCATTAACTCGCAATTCCGAACCCGTACTGGCAACTTCAGGAGGACGCATGGGAGTGCGTTTTTCTGTGGACGATCGCATTTCCGACAAATATTGACCAGCCACCACTTCCGGTTCCCCGTAAGCCATGATTTTGCCTTCCCGTAGCCACAAAGCCCGATCGCACAATTTCTGAATTTGTCCAGCATTGTGAGAAATCAAAACAATCGCACAACCTTTAGTCTTAAACTCAGTTATTTTATTCAAACATTTAGCTTGAAAAGCCACATCACCAACCGACAAATGCTCATCAACTAACAGCACTTCGGGATCGGTATGAATCGCCACCGAAAAAGCCAGCCGCATTTGCATCCCCGTACTATAAGTCCGCATCGGGCTATCAATAAACTGTTCCAACTCGGCAAATTCAACAATATCATCAAATCGGTGCGCTGCTTCCCGGCGAGTCAAACCGGCCACCACCGCACCGACAAACACATTTTCTCGCCCAGTTAAATCCGAGTGAAAACCTGCACCCAAATCCAACAAACCGCCAATTTTACCATTAACTTGAATAGTGCCTTCTTCAGCACGGCCAATACCACCAACAAGTTGTAACAGTGTCGATTTTCCCGCGCCATTCTTGCCGAGAATTCCCAGCATTTCCCCAGGAGAAACACTAAAACTGATATCCCGCAGCGCCCAAAAATGAGCTTGCGGTTTCATCCGCCACCATCCCCACAAAGCCGCCTCCATGATCGTAAAAGGTCGATCGGCACTGTAGCGATTAAAACGTTTCCCCAAACCCTTGACAACAATAGCTTGACGCATTATAACTCCTCCACAAAACGATCGCTTTGCCTTCTAAAAATCCCCAGTCCGATCGGCAACAAAACTGCTACAATTAAGCTGACAATTAACAGCGATTGCCAGTCCGGGTGCGTACCTTTCAAAAGTATGGCGCGGTAAGCTTCAATCAGAGGAACCATCGGATTCAACTGATATAAAGGCAGAAAATCTTTCGGTATACTGTCGAGGTTGTAGAAAATCGGAGTCAGGTAAAAAAGCATCTGCAAAACTACGCCCAAAGTGTGCTGAGTATCCCGAAAAGTAACGTTCATGGCGGCGAGGGGATAAGCAAAACTCACTGTCAAAAAAAATTGAATTACCATCAAAACTGGCATATACAGCAGCACTGCATTCGGCTGAATCCCATCAATTGCCAGAAAGATAATTAGCACCGGTAGCGCTAGCAAAAAGTGAATTAATCCAGTAGTTGTTGTCACCACAGGCAAAATTGCGATCGGAAAATTTGGCTGTCGAATTAAAGCCCGGTTGCTAGTAATCAATCCTGTTGCTTGAAATAGCGCTGTCTGAGTCCAAGTCCAAATTAATAAACCGCTAAAAGCAAAGGAAGAAAACTGCGGAACATTCACCGGAATGACGGTTTTAAACACGAAAGAAAATACCGCCAACTGTAATAGCGGATTGATCAGAGTCCAAGCAATTCCCAAGGTCGATCGCTTGTAAAGTAGTTTCATGTCGCGATCGACCAACTCCCGCAGCAAATCGAACAAATGAGCAATTCTGCGCCCGTAAACCAGCCTTTGAGAACTTCTCACCGCACACCCCCGACGACTGGCTGCGCTGGTTGCGGCTGCTCTTGGGGTTCCAGCTCAGCTAACTGCTGCGCCTGTAACTGCGCTTTTCCGTAAGCAAAAGGGCTGCCTAGAGCTCCCAGCAACTCGCTGACTACCAAATGGCGCGGGAGCAAACCCGGAGTCTTCAAGCGGCGCACCAGCCACCAACCGAACCAATTAAACATCGCAAATTTCAAAATTTCCAGGCGCGGCACAGTGCGGTTGCGATCGCACGTCAGCAAATAAGCCCCAAAACCGCGCCCGTTATCCTGCAACTGCTTGCTCAAAGCCTTGTCGGTGCGCCGATGCAAGTGCCACACAAAAGCGCGAGGCTCGTAAACAGTGGCGTATCCCTTCGCCAGAATCCGATGAAATATCTCAATATCCCCACAACCGCGAGTCGCAGTACCCACATCGAGAGCCACGTCAAAATTGCCCACAGTCTCGAAAACTTGCCGCCGGAAAGCCATATTCGCGCCCACGCCGTAGTTGCTCGCCCACAGCAACTCCTGCACAGAAAGCTCGCTACCGTTGGTTTTGCGGCTGTCGAGGTATTGCAGCATTCCGCCGTAGATCAGTTCAAATTGCTGTTGCGCCACGGTTTCCAGTTCAGCGGCCGCCACTAAACCGCTCACTGCCATAATTTCTGGGTCAGCAAAACCCGCAGCAATACCCCGCAGCCAACCGCGATCGGGCCGCACGTCATCGTCAGTGAAAGCAATAATCTCGTGCCGCGCTTCAGCGATCCCGCGATTGCGCGCCCAGTCTAATCCTGGCCGTTCTTCTTTGACGTAGCGTACAGGTAATAGCGCGACTAATTCAGCGGTGCTGTTGTTTGCAGGAGCGTTGTCTATAACGATAATTTCGCGGTGGGGATAGTCGAGGGCGAGAATTGCTTCCAGAGCGCCTTTGAGCAAATCTGTGCGATCGCGCGTGCAGATGACAACACTAATCGGCGGCAAGTGGCGATCGGTCACTGCTTCAGAAACAGCGCCGAACTCCTCTCTTAAAGTCGATCGCACCAACTCTTTGCCTAACTGATCCACAATTGTTTGTCGCACTCGATCGGCGGAAATTGTTTGTTCCCAGGGATTGTTACTAACATAAGCCCAGCCACGAGGCCGTCCCCGGTAGCAAACTAAAATGCGAACTCCTTCGTATTCTTCGAGTTGCCGAATCGGATTAATCTCTTCGGTAAACTCAATTTCCATCACTTTTATTGCCATAACTTGCTCCTAAAAATTTTGCAGCGGGAACTCGATAAAAAGTTTTTAGTTTTGACTTTTAAGTTGGTAATTGGTAATTGGTAATTGGTAATTGGTAATTGCTAACAATGCCCCATGCCCAATGCCCTATTCCCCATGCCCTATTCCCAATTACCTAACTGAGAAAGCCTATATTGCCTTTTCCTCGATCTTTTCAGCAGTGCGGGGCATACCGTTAGCCCCGATCGCCCGAGCCAGGGGTTCGGCAAAGTGAAGCGCCAGAATCGATCGCAAGTGAGAGCCCCGCAGCGGTTCCGCGCCCGCTTGTGGCAAAATGTGGCCGACTGTCAGTTGGTCGTAATACAGGTAAACCCCAGTCGGTCGTTCCGCGTCCAGCAGGTTTTCTGCTGCTTCCCAACCTTGGTACAAATCGATGTTAATTTCATGTCCGCCCAAATCAGTACGGGCCGGGCCTCCTTGCATAAAACTAGAAATTGCCGATCGACTTTTCAACTCATCAATCACCCCCCGAAAATACCAATAACCGCGCAACTTTGCCCGCAACCACCGCCAAGTTTCCCGCATCCCCAAGCTTTCGAGCAAATCCAGGGATTTCCTGGCTCCCATAGCCAGCCAATCCACCACCGCAGGCCTGAAAAAGGCGATCGCCACCAAAATCTTGTCTATCAAAGAATAAGGAGTTTCGTAGTCTTTTATGTGCAGCATCGGCCTGAGTTCCGGGTGTCGCTGACCGATCAAAACATCCGAGCGCCCTTCCTGACGAGAGCGGCGAAAAGAGCGATCGAGATTGTTGGTTTCGTGTTCGTAATGATAGCCCACTGCGCCCGCAGCCAGAACAAAAGATACATCAGCTTTCAGCAAACGCAGCCCAAACTCGTAATCTTCCCCGCCGCAGTTCCCGAAAGCCACATCAAAGCCACCAAGACGAGCAAACAGTCCCGCATCCAGAGAAAGGTTGCCACTGAGCAAATCTTGGTAGTGGAACCGGTGATCCGATCGGCTCATCTGGTAAAATTTTTCCTCCCACCAAGCCCGCACTTCTACATCAAAAAATCTGGTTCCTCCCTGCAACTTGGGCGGATAAGGGCCCATGACAGCGCAGCCCGCACGCTCATTATGAGCGCGCACATGGCTTTCCACCAACAGCGGCATTGCTTCAATGTCATCATCTAGAAATAACAGCAATTCTCCCGTAGCAGCTACTGCTCCGGTGTTGCGGGCGATCGCAGCACTGCGGCAATTCACCTCGATCGCGTGCAGTTTAAACGGAGCTTTGTATTCTTGTAACATTGCCAAAGTATCGTCAATGCAGCTATCTGCGACTACCGTAACTTCCATCAGGTCGATCGGATAAGTCTGCGAGTGCAAAGCTTCTATTGCTCGCCGCAGCGAAGAACTTCGGTTGTGACTGGGAATAATGACGCTGACAGTTAGATTTTCTTTGTTCATATTCGTAAAAAACAACTAATGACCAATGACTAATGACTAATGACTAATGACTTCTTCCTTAATTTCTTGCAACCGCTTCCTTGACGCAAAATAAGCCATCGGGCCGCTAATGCAGCCCCGCAATTGAGCCAACAGCAAATCTATCGGAACCGCATCCGGTTGCTTTCGGACTGAAGCAATTAATTCTGGAATTTGCTTGTAACGCAGCCATGCGAAAGCTAACAGAGGCACGCTAAATTCTCTGTTGACCACAAATATCCGCGTCCAGAAAGCATAGACTCCGATTCCGTAGCATTGCAGCAACTTGCACAATTCTTCCCAGCTACGGCGGTGGCGGTGCCAGCTCACAGCTCTGGGTTCGTAGACAATGCGGTAGCCCGCGCGCAAAATGCGCGCAAACATTTCGCTGTCTGAACCGCACTTAGCCGGTGTGCCCACGCCCAAAGCTTGGTCAAAGAGCCCGATGCAGTCGATCGCACTTTTCCGCAAAGCCATACTCCCCGAAACCCCCACAGGAGCTACTATCAGCGGATTGCAGTGTGCCCCGTCAAAAACTCGGCGCTCGAAGCCCTGCCCGTAGGCGCTGTAGCGCTCAAACCATTCTTGCGCTTCCGTTTCCAGTTCTAGGGGCATTAGTAGCCCCGTGACACAAGTCACTCGCGGATCGCTGAAATTTCGCAACAGCGATCGCAACCAATTCGGATCTGGCACTGCATCGTCATCTGTAAACGCTACGAATTCGTGTTTAGCCTCCCGTAAAGCTCGGTTGCGGGCGGAACTCTCCCCCGGTACATCTTCCCGCACATAGCGGATTTTTGGGTAATTTTTGATTAATTGACTGCTGGCGTCGGTAGCCGGACAATTGTCAATTACCAAGTATTCCTGACCGTCATCTGGCATCAACATCAGCGCGTCGAGACAGCGCCGCAAATCTTCCGGGCGATCGCGCGTGCAAACTGCTACTGTGGCGATCGGCATTGCCTGCACAGGCCCACGTTCATCCCATTCCAGGGCTTCGTAGAACCAATTTTTCCACAAGTTATCACCCGTAGCGTCCATCAGTATTTCCCGTAATTCGTCACCACAAATGCGACCTCCGACTACAGTAACAGTAGCTTGACCGATCGGCTTTCCGTGGAGTCTAATTAAAACCAGGGCTTTGCTGTAACGTTCCTCAACCACAATTTCTGGCGGGAGTTTGGAGATTTCCAGGTCAAGAATAGCTGTTGCCATAGTTATGAGATTGTAGATTTTAGATTGTAGATTTCAGGTTGCAAAAAACTCATAGATACTAAGTATTTTAGCGAATGTATTTTAGCCAAAATTGTTGTATCGGATAGCAACTTATCAATGGCATACTTGCCGCTCGTCCCTCGCGAATCAAATATAAAACCTCATTTTTGTAATTGCTGTTATTTATTTTTACTTTCGATTACCCACCAATGTCAAGTTTTTTTTTAGATAATTTTTACCGCCGAAGATGACCAAAAATTTCTTGTGGTACGGGCCCCCGCATTTATCCCTGGGGTTAATCTAAAATCTAAAATCGATTGACTTCTTCTTTAATTTCTTGCAACCGCTTCCTTGACGCAAAATAAGCCATCGGGCCACTAATGCAGCCCCACAATTGAGCCAACAGCAAATCACTAGGGATAGAATCCGGTTGCTTTCGTACTGAAGCAATTAATTCTGGAATTTGCTTACAACACAGCCATTCCCAAGCTAACAGAGGCACGGTAAATTCTCTGTTGACCACAAATATCCGTGTCCAGAAAGCATAGATTCCGATTCCGTAGCCTTGGAGCGTTTTTTGCAATTCTTCCCAGGTGCGGCGGTGGCGGTGCCAACTCAAAGCTCTCGGATCGTAGACGATACGGTAGCCCGATCGTAAAATGCGCGCAAACAGTTCGCAATCTTCCCCGCCGACTGTCGGCGTTCCCGCCCCCAAAGCTTCGTCAAACAAACCGATAAAGTCGATCAAACTTTTCCGCAAAGCCATACTCGCCGAAACCCCCACTGGACCTACAATCAGCGGATTGCAGTACGCCCCGTCAAAAACTCGGCGATAGAAGCCCCGCCCGTGAGGGCTGTAGCGCTCGAACCATTCTTGCGCTTCGGTTTCCAGTTCCAAGGGCATGATTAGCCCCGTGACGCACATAACTCGCGGATCGCTGAAATTTTGCAACAGCGATCGCAGCCAATTCGGATCTGGCACTGCATCGTCATCTGTAAACGCTAGGAATTCGTGTTTAGCTTCGCGTAAAGCGCAGTTGCGGGCGGCGCTGGAGCCCGGTACATCTTCGCGCACATAGCGGACTGTTGGGTATTTTTTTACCAATTCACTGCTGGCGTCGGTAGCCGGACAATTGTCAATTACTAAGTATTCCTGGCCGTCATCTGGCATCACCATCAGCGCGTCGAGACAGCGCCCCAAATCTTCCGGGCGATCGCGCGTGCAAACTGCTACTGTGGCGATCGGCGTTGCCTGCACTGGCCCGCGTTCGTCCCATGCGAGGGCATCGTAGAGCCAAATTTTCCACAAATTGTCACCAGCAGCATTCCTCAGTGTTTCCCGCAATTCGTCACCGACAATGCGGCCTCCGACTACTGGCAAAAGAGCTTGACCGATCGGTTTTCCCTGCATTCTAATTAAAATCAAGGCTTTGCTGTAACGATCCTCAACCGTAATTTCTGGCGGGAGTGTGTAGAGATCCAGGTCGATAATAGCTGTTGCCATATTATTAAATGAGCAAGTTTTAGATTAAATTAGATTTCAGATTTCAGATTTAACAATTACAAATAAATACTCCGTGTTTTCCCGTATTTTAACCAATTTATTGTTGCTAACTATACTCTAGAATGTAGTCACTTAATCAATGCAATTATTGTCGATCGCACTGCTCAAGTTAAACATAATTTTTGTGATTGGTTCTATTCATTGTTACTTTCAATTACCCTCTACTGTCAAGTCAAATCAGAACACTATGCCCCATGCCCCATGCCCCATGCCCATCTCCCCATCTC